>VBIZ01000168.1 GCA_005880575.1 Chloroflexota bacterium
CCTCGTGGAGCAAGCAGGCTTGACGCCCCTGCTCGCCTCGGACCCGGCCACCGCGCTCGACCTCCTCACTAAAGAGGATCCCAGCGTCGCGATCATCGACCTCAACCTGACTCCATGGGATGGCTTCGAGCTTCTCGAGGAGGTACGGAAGCGAAATCCGCGGATCCCGATCCTCGTGCTCACGGCGCGAGCGAGCGAGGACGACAAGGTGCGGGCCCTCGACAAGGGAGCCGACGATTACGTGGTGAAACCCTTCGGTCACCGCGAGCTCGTCGCCCGGATCCGGGCTCACGCCCGCCGCGCCGCCCGCGACCGGAACGGCAAGCTTCCGCACGCCACCCTGGAGGTCGGACCCCTCCGCCTGGACCTGCGTGAGCGGCTCCTCGAGATCACCGGCGAGGAGGGCCTGCGGCTCACCGGGACGGAGTTCCGCCTGCTCGAGTACCTCATGCGAAACAGCAACGCGGTCGTGCCCACGGCGGCCCTGGCGCAGCACGTCTGGGGCTACGACGACGCTCCGGCGCGCGACGTGGTCCGGGTAACCGTCCACCGCCTCCGGCGCAAGCTCCGGGACAACGGCGAGGGCCGTCGATTCATCGAAACGGTGCCCGGGGTCGGGCTGAAGCTGCGACCGGCGATTAACGGGCGGGCGAGCAAACCCACGCTGTAATGACTTTGAAGCGCCGAGTTGCCCCGTCGTAACGGCTTTGTTCTCGTGCGTTAACGGACAGCAGCGCCACCGCCATGCAAGATTCATGTGGGTGGAGGAACTGCAATGATCAAGATTCTTCTGGTAGAGGACGAGCCTGACATGCTCGACCTCACCGCGTATGTCCTGCGTCGCGAGCGCTTCGTGGTGGCGGAGGCTGCCGACGGCGCAGCGGCCCTGCGTCGATGGAAGGCCGACCGTCCAGACATCGTCATCTTGGATGTCGGGCTGCCGAGCGTCGACGGGTTCGAGGTGCTGCGCAAGATCCGCGAGGAATCCGAGACCCCGGTCCTGATGCTCACAGCTCACCGAGATCGGCCGGATATCGCCCGTGCCTTCAATCTCGGCACGGACGACTTCCTGGCGAAGCCGTTCGAGTTCCGCGAGCTCGTCGCGCGGATCCGAGCCATCCTCCGTCGCGCGAAGTCGCCGCAACCAGAGGTCCGCGAGCCAAAGGTCGAATCGAACGGGCTGGTCCTGGACCCGGAGGCGTACGAGGTCACGTGGCGCGAGACCGTCTGCCGGCTCACCCCGACGGAATTCCGGATCCTCTACCTGCTGGTCACCAACGCTGGGCACGTTGTGTCGACGAACAGGCTCTACACCTACGTGTGGGGCGCCGACGGCGGCGACGCGAACGCGCTCCGCTCGCACATCAGCCATCTTCGGCACAAGCTCGAGGTCGGTGGCCAGGCGCCCGGCACGATCACGTCGGTGCCGGCGGTTGGCTACGTCTTCCGACCGATGGCACTCCAACGGATCGAGACCGCTTCTCAGGGCGCGATGAAGGAAACCTCACCGCTCGAGGCGCCACCGAGCCCCCAGCTCGCATCAGCGTCATAGAGACAAAGCGCGCCAGCCGTCCGGTGGGCTCTGGGTGGCTCGAACACCCGACCTCAGCGATGTCAACGCTTAGCGGCTAGGTCCACGCACGTCCGCTGATGTTCACCGCATCGGAAATCAGTGGATTGCCTAGAAGGCGCCCCAGATACCCCGTCTCACGAGACCGACAAGCATGGCGACGCCAGTCGTGAAAGCTAGGAGATTGATCAGGAATACGGGCACAACACTCTCGAGCTGCCCCTCCGCGAGTTTCGCGTAGAGAGGGCTGGTCGCGGTGAAGATCTGGACAATCCAAAACCACACGCGCGGGGCGCCCCGCGTGACCGATAGTGCGTTAAATAGACAGACTGCCAGGAGGACGAAGAACGCCCAGCGCCATCGTCGGATGGCGGCCAGTACAAACACACCGAAGACCGCGGAGACCACGAGCTGGAACAGGAGTCCGCCGAATAGACCAAACGCTGAGTCCTTGTAGGTCCCGGTCAATGTGAGAACACTCCCGACCCAGGCGAGGGCCACAGTTGTCAGCACCAGCCACTGGGTTCGGTTGACAGAAGTTCCAGGGCTCCCGGCCGAGAAGCGATTACCGCTACGCACCGCCCCAGGTTAGGACGGTGGAGGAAGCCACCCCACAGACCAAGCATGGGTGCAGGGGTGGGTCAGATCTTCAGGGGGCCAGATGGTGAGCGCCTGACGAGTCGAAAATCGTTAACGGAATGAAACGAAAACAGCGCGGAGAATCCAGTGACAGTTGAGGTCGTCGCTTGCCACGTGCCTAATGCTCCGGCCAGAGTCGAATTGAAGGCGATGTGCGCGATTCGGGTTTTCGCCGGATGACCGAATCCGGTTTGAGTTAGGACTTCTCGCTGTCGTCAGTCTTGCCCGAACCAAACAGTCGCGGGAATCGGTTGCCGATCCAGAGCTCAAGGCCCCGTACGTATGGCTCGGTGCCCGGCCCAAACGACGCGTCCGCTTTTCCACGGACGAACCTGTATCCATAGATCACCGAAGGCACCCCAAACACCAGACCCGTGAATATGAGGGCAAACCCGGCGCTTCCACCGACCAGTAGCCCCCGTACAACGATCAGCGGTCCGATTAGAAGCAACACCGCGCCGATCCAAACGTGCCGTTCGACCACGCACTCACCTCAACGCCCGCGGGTGGCGTACGCGGGTGGTCAAGCGATGAATCTCGGTGGGCTCTGGGTGGCTCGAACACCCGACCTCAGCGATGTCAACGCTGCGCTCTAACCAGCTGAGCTAAGAGCCCGGAGGCTCAAGGATAGCGTGCGGCGGTCTCGGTGCGCGCTCCGCCGAACATGCGCAGGCCTTCGGTGGGCGCGTCCTTCGCGAAGCACACGACCTTGAACGCGCCGAGTCCGTTCGGGTCAAGCAGCGCATCGATCGCCGAACGTCGACTCGCGGCACGCAGCTGCTCGATCGGAGTCGACGGTCGCGCCGACGCCTCGCGAATGCCAAGCGCGATGAGCATCTCGCGCTGAGGGGCCGAGCCCGCAAACCGTAGCCCCGCGCCTTCCGCAGCCCGCCGTATCGCGGTGAAGTCGACGCTCGCGGTCAGGTCATGACGGCCGGGCTCTGACAATGGATCCGCGACGAGGCGATGCTGCGCGAACCCGCGGATGGTGCCGGCGCCTTCGCGCGTGAGCAGCTCCGTCTCGCTGCCTCCGTAATCGATCAGGACGACGTACCCCGACACCAGAGCGGCGGCGAGGCTCGCGACCCAGCCCTCCGCGGCAGGGCTCGTCTCCCATCGACCGCCGAGCGGCACGGACTCGGGGATCCGCCATCGGAGATCGGGTGTGCTCGGTGGACGCAGCACCTCGACGAGCGCACCACTCTCCTCGCCGACGTAGACCTCCCGCACGCCATCCGCGGTGCGGAGGAGCACGTGCACCGGGAACGCGTCGAGCACTTCATTCGCGAACACGACGCCCTGGATCGGAGCGAGGCTGTGAGCCACCGACGCCCACCGCAGATCGCGGCCCTCGAGCGCGAGCGACTGCTGCGCACGCATCCGCGGCGACACCTCGACGATCGCTGGGCGTGCGCCGCGGGCGGCATCCGGTCGCTCGCGCTCGAGTGCGCCGAGGAGGTCCCGCATGAGAATCCCCCGCCCCGCTCCCGCCTCGACCAGATCCCAGACCGACGCCTTTCCACCGAGCGCCCAGAGGTCCGCGACCCCGCGTGCCAGCGATCGGCCGAACGCTGGGCCGAGATCGACCGACGTGACGTAGTCGCCCTCGAATCCCAGCGACGCGCGCGTCGTGTAATAACCGTCCTCGGGGTCGAAGAGGGCACTCTCCATGTAGTCCGCGAACGTGATCGGCCCCCGCGCCCGGATGCGCGCCGCGATCCGCTCAGCGAGATTCCCCACCGGCCGAGCGTATTGGCTCGGCCGCTCGATCGCTCGCTCGAATGAAAAGATGGGGTAACGCCGGCTTGCGAACGCCATGACGGTGCATTGATTCGCAAGCGACCCGGCCCAGCCGGCGGGAGCC
>VBIZ01000169.1 GCA_005880575.1 Chloroflexota bacterium
AGCTTTCCGGAAGAGCTTCTTCCGACTCGATCCTACCGCGCGTCACGTGTCTGATACGACGAAATGGAAACGCGTTTCCGCGCTGCGATTCGTAACTTGCTAGTTTACGTCTGTCGGAGGTTCCACCCGAGCAGGCCGCAGAAGACGTAACCGAGCCCGTTGAAGGAGCCGTGCCAGCGCACCATGTCCTCGAGGCCGAGCGCTGATATTCCGAGCGGATTGCCGACCGCGTAGAGGGCCGCGAGCGTCATCGCCACGATGACGGCGGCGGACGACACCGCGAGCAGGCTCCTGGCAAGCGGGCCGCGGACGCGACGCAGCACCGCCGCGAGCGCGATCAGCGCCACGATCGCGGTTCCCGCGGCGAGGATCGCGGCGGCCGGGGCCTCGACCGTCCGGACGCCCGCGATCCCGAGCGCGACCAGCGCGGGCCCGGCCATCACGAGCCACGCGGCGCCCGCGTAGAGCGGCCAGAGTCGAGTGCCGGCCGCGCGAAGCTCGCGGCCGACGAACCCGACGAGGATCGGCGAGGCGAAACCGGCGTAGTGGAAATGGATCGCAGTGAGCAGCGGAACGTGCTCCCCGAAGTCCATAACCGCGACCCCGGAGCGCCAAAGCAGGAACCATCCGCCGCCGACAGCCAGATACATGAATCCGACCGCGATGCAGAGCTCTTCGATGCGTCCCCGCGCACCGAAGACTCGGGTCAGGCCGTGCAGCGCGGCGAGAAGCGTGAAGGCGAGCCAGACCAACGCGAGCGCCGCGGAGAAGATCCCCGATGGAAGCACGATCGCGAGGATCGCCGCGGCTGCGGCGATGGGATAGGCGGCGATCAGGAGACGCCCCGTGCTGTCTCCCGGGCCTACCGCCCGAAGCGCGAGAGGAACACAGATCAAGATCGCGAACGCTGGGACGAGCGGTAGGATCGCCAACGCGGCTATCCAAACATGGCGTTCGCCGAAGGCAAGTTGGCCGCTCTAGCGGAGCGAGTCCGCCAGCTGCAGAAGGTCCGCGATGTCTCGCGAATCTGAGCTGAGCCAATACACCGTGCCGGCCTCGGTCCAGGTAATGATCCGCCCGTCGCCGGGTCGCGCCGCTTCGACAGCGAGGCCAGTGGTGGAGCGGACACGCACCGGCAGAACAATGAGTGGCGGCGCTGCCTCGTTCGCGAGACGATCCGGGAAGGTGAACAACCGCGCCTGACCCGTGTTCGGCGGCAACGAGAGGACCTGCGTACTGGCGGACGAGTACGGCTGTGTGGCGACGGGACCGTCTCGACCAACCAGCGACCCACCAACGGCCAGACACAGCACAAAGACAAGGGCCAACGCGCGCCGGTGCTCGTTCCCGCGAGCCGCCTCGAGGTCGGCGTCGAGGTCGACGATCACCCCGTTACCTTAGTCCGTAAGGTTGATCGTCACGCTCTTGCGCTGAGTGAAGCCTTCGAGCATCCCTTCGAGCGAGTTCTCGCGGCCGAGCCCGCTCTCCTTGAATCCGCCGTAGGGCTGGCCGACGACCTGACCGATCCCCTGATTGACCTGTACCCAGCCCGCGTCGATCGAGTGCGCCGTGCGCAGCGCGCGGTTGATGTCCCGGCTCCATATGTACGCCGCGAGGCCGTAGTGCGTGTCGTTCGCCATGCGCACGGCGTCGGCCGGGTCCGTCCACGGGATCGCGACGAGCACCGGTCCGAAGATCTCCTCGCGCGCGATGCGCCAGTCGTTTCGCACGTTCGCGAAGACCGTCGGCTCGACGTAATAGCCTTCCGCGAGGCGACCCTCGTTCGGAGGCATCCCGCCGATCACCGTGCGCGCACCTTCCTGATGGGATCCCTCGTCGATGAATCCTGTGACCCGCTCGAACTGCTGACGGCTGACGATCGCGCCCATGTCGTTGGCTTCGTCGAGGGGATCCCCGACCTTCAGCTTCTCGAGCTTCGATGCCAGCTTGTCGAGAAATGAGTCGAACACGCTCTTGTGCAGGAAGAGACGCGACCCGGCGGTGCACGACTGGCCCTGTCGCGCGAAGCGCATCGCCGCGATGACACCGTCTGCGGTCTTCTCGTCGTCGGCGTCCGGGAAGAGGATTTGTGGGCTCTTGCCGCCAAGCTCGAGCGTGACCGGGATGATGCGATCGGCAGCGAGACGGAGGATGGCTTTGCCTGTGTCGGTCGCGCCGGTGAACGAGATCTTCGCGACGAGGGGATGCGTCGCCAGCGGCGTCCCCACCTCATCGCCGGTCCCGGTGATCACGTTCAGCACACCGTTCGGCAGATGCTTCGCGGCGATGCGGGCCAGTGCGAGTGCAGCGAGCGGCGCGTTCGCTGACGGCTTGAGCACAACGGTGTTCCCGGCGACGAGCGCCGGCGCGATCTTCCACGCGGCGATCAGGATCGGTACGTTCCAGGGCACGATCGCGGCGACGACGCCGAACGGCTCGCGGCGGGTGTACGAGAACATCGTGTCGCCCAAGGGGATTGTCTCGCCCTTCAGCTCGCCACCTAGGCCGCCGAAATAGCGAAAGACGTCGGCGACTGTCTTCGCTTCAGGGCGAGCCTGTGTGCGGATGGCGTTACCCGTCTCCGCGGCGAGCGTGCGTGCAAGGTCCTCGATGGCCGCCTCGACGTCGTCCGCAATGCGCGCAAGGATGCGTCCGCGATCGCGCGGCGCGACGGCGCGCCACGAGGGGAACGCCGCGGCCGCGGCCTTCACCGCGCGGTCGACGTCGGCCGCGCCGGCCCGAGGCACCTGCGCGATGACCGACCCTCGCTTCGCCGGCGTTTCGACATCGAACGTGCGGCCATCCGCACTATCGAGCCACCCGCCGGCGATCAACATCTTCTCGCGCAGCGCATTTTGGGTCGTGGCTACGGCCATTAGGGTTTCACCATATCCGCGTACATGTCCGGCCGGCGGTCCCTGTAAAACTGCCAGGTGTTCCGCACCTCGCGTACGAGATCCATGTTCAAGTCCGCGACGAGAAGCTGCTCCTCCTTGTCCGAGGCCTGGGCGATGATCTTGCCACGTGGGTCGGCGAAGTAGCTCGAGCCGTAGTACTCGTTCGGTCCGAACTCCTTCTCCTGCCCCACCCGGTTGATGGTCCCGACCCAGTAGCCGTTCGCGATGGCGTGGGCCGTCTGCTCGATGAACCAGAGATGCATCGAGAGACCGCGGGACGTCGCCGACGGAATGAACACAAGCTCGGCGCCGTGGAGGCCGAGCATCCGCGCGCCCTCCGGGAAGTGCCGGTCGTAGCAGATGTACACGCCGACCTTGCCGACGGCGGTGTCGAAGACCGGGTACCCCATGTTGCCGGGACGGAAGTAGAACTTCTCCCAGAACCCGTTCACGTGCGGGATATGCGTCTTCCGGTACTTGCCGAGGTATTTCCCGTCCGTATCGATGACCGCGGCGGTGTTGTAGTAGACGCCGACCTGGTCTTCCTCGTACATGGGAACGATCAGGACCATCGAGTGCTTCTTGGCGAGCTCCTGCATGAGCTTGGTCGTCGGCCCGTCGGGGATCTTCTCGGTGTAGCTGTAGTGCTTGGTGTCCTGCACCTGGCAGAAGTACGGACCGTAGAAGAGCTCCTGCAAGCACATCACCTGCGCGCCCTGCTTCGCGGCGTCGGCGATGTACTTCGCGTGCCGCTCGATCATCGAGTCCTTGTCACCGGTCCAGGCGCACTGGACGAGGGCGGCTTTCACGGTCGTCATTGCGGCTCCCCCGTAAGCGATTCGACTGCTCGGATGCTAGCCCTTGACGCGGCTAGCATCGAGTGATGCCGGTCGCGATCGCGCTCCACGGTGTCAGCGCGGGCTATAAGACCCCGGTCCTCCGCGATATCGATCTCGAGGTCGGGAACGAGGTTGTCGCGATCGTCGGCCGAAGCGGCACCGGCAAGACGACCCTCCTGCGACTGATCGCCGGCCTAATCGAGCCGATCTCCGGCACGGTCGACCTTCTCGGCGTCGCCCCGGCGATCGCCCGTCGACGCAAACGGATCGGTTTCGTGGCCCAGGACGCGCGCCTCCATCCATGGCGGACGGTGCGCGAGAACGTGACTCTTCCGCTCGAGGTGAACCGCGCCGCGCGCACGAACGGCCACGTCACTCCCGACGAATGGGTCGCGCGGATGGGCCTGAGCGAAGCGATCGACGCGTACCCGCACCA
>VBIZ01000094.1 GCA_005880575.1 Chloroflexota bacterium
CTTTAGGTCGCCCTAACGGCTAAGGTGAGCCTAACGATTTCCGACCGCGGAGGTCAACAATTACCGCTTCTCCGGCCGTCGAGGAGTACCTCCAGGCCATCTACACGCTCGGGGACGAGAACGGACACGTCGTCTCGGCGCGCCTCGCGGAGTTCCTCGGCTTCTCGGCACCGGCGGTGTCGGAGATGGTGCACCGACTCGAGCGCGATGGCCTTATCGCCCTCGACGAACGTAAAGAAGTGCATCTGACCAAGAGCGGGAAGCGCCACGCCGACTCGATCGTCCGCCGCCATCGCCTCGCCGAACGTTTCCTCGTCGAGGTCCTCGGATTCGAGTGGTGGAAAACCCACGAAGAGGCCGAGCGACTCGAGCACGCGATGTCGCCTGAGATGGAGCAGCGCATCCAGATGGTGCTCGGCGACCCCCAGACCTGCCCGCATGGCAATCCCATGCCCGGGGTGAGGGGGCGTCCGACGAAGCCGCTCGAGCGCGTGCCGGCGGGAGCGACCGCCACGGTCGAGCGCATTCCCGATCAGTTCGAGCATGAGCCCGGCTTCCTCGAGTACCTCGACTCGCAAGGGCTGCGGCCCGGCGTCGACGTAAGGGTCGTCGATCTCCGGCACGGAGAGCCGATCCGTGTCATGGTCGATGGGACCGAGCGAACGATCCGTGCGGACTGCGGCCAGAAGGTATGGGTACGAGCTTGAAAGAGACGCCGACCATCTACGTTCAGGGCGACGGCACCTACTGGCTCGCCCACGTCCCGGTGCTGCGCGGTTGCATCGCGTCAGGCACGACACGCGACGAGGCCATCGCGAACGCACGGCGCGCGTTTCGTGCTTACCTCGAGCTCCTCGACGCCCGCGGGGTGTCCGTCGACCACTGGAAGGACCTCGATCCCGCCACGTTTCAGGTGCGCGACCTGCCTACCGATCGCGTGGTGCCCGAGGACATCGGGCCGCTCGAGGAGCACGAGCTTCGGGACTTCCTGCACCACTTCGAGGCCTCGCGCGCGGCGCTCATCTCCCTGGTGCGCGACATCCCCGCGGAGGAGCTCGAGCGAAAGCCCAGCGAGGCGATGTGGAGCGTCCGCGAAGCCCTCGAGCACGTGATGCTCACCGAGGCCGATTTCCTGTCACGGTTGGAAAAGTGGCCCGCCGACCCGTACAACACGTTGCAGGCGATCCACCGGCTGGTGTTCCAGCGATTCACGGTGATGGAGCCGGCGGAGACGGGGCTCGATCACGTGGTGATGGGACGACGATGGACGACGCGGAAGGTCATGCGGCGGATGCTCGAGCATGAATTCGAGCACCTGGTGCACATCAAGGAGATCGTCGACGCGCTCGGAGCGAAGGAGCCGCCGGATTGATCTAGCGGAGCGCGAATGCCAGGAAATCGAGGACTCGCGCCCGGTATTCGGCCGGCGAAGCGTTGATCGCGCCCACGTGACCGCCGCGCGGCGCGATCCATAGAGTCTTCGGTTCGCCAGCAGCCGCGAATAGCTTGCGCGCTCCCTCGACCGGGGTCGTCGCGTTGTCGTCGTCGGCCGAGTGAATCAGCAGGATAGGACGGGGTGAGATCCGCGCGATCACGTCGAGAGGCCGAGCCTTCGTCACGTCGGCACCGACGAAGGCGTTCACCGCCGGGACGCCGAGCGGTGGGAGTGGCAGTCGAAACGCGCCGATGTCGATGAAGCCGAGACGCGCGAGCTGGAAGTCCTGATCGGTCCACGCGCTGTCGGCGACGACCGCGGTGATGCGCGGATCGTCGGCGGCCGCGAGGATCGCCGCACCCGCACCGAGTGAGATCCCGAGCACCGCGACGTGGTCCGTTCGGAATGCCTCGCCCGCGGTTTGAGCGGCCTGCACGATGTCGCGGGTCTCGGTTGCGCCCAGCCCGATCGTGCCGCCGCCGCTCCGTCCGGCGCCGCGGAGATCGAGGAGCAGTGCGTTGTAGCCGGCGTCGTGAAGAAAGCGCGCCCAGGGCAGCATCTCGGCGCGCGATGTCTTGAACCCATGAACGAGGACGACCGCCGGCGCACCACTCTTTGCCGGCGCGAGCCAAGCACGGATCGGCGTGCCGTCGGTGGACTCGAAGGTGACGTCCGCGACGCCGAGGTCGGTCGGCACACTCGAATCCGAGTGCTGCGCCGATACGAGCGAGTAGGCACGAGCGACCGGGAGCAGCACCCACGCGAAGATCGCGATGACGATGAGGCCCCCGACGAGACGCGTTACCCCCTTGATTTCGCCCACTCCGCGGCCTGCGCGGCCCGGCGCTCGATGATCCCGCGCTGATCGGCACGCACCTCCGGCAGATCGGTGGGATCGAAGGCGCGGAGCTCGATGAGCTCGCTCGACAGGTGCTCGATGCCGCCGACGGGCCGGTACGCGTAGACGAGCTCGACCCGCTGCCAGCGGAAGCCCTGGTTCGCTTCGAGGATCGGACCGACCTCGATGTCGATCCCGGTTTCCTCGCGGACCTCCCGCGCCAACCCGTCTTCGAGCCGCTCGCCAGGCGAAAGAAATCCGCCGAGGAAGCGCCACTGCGGTGCGCCGAAGCGATGGCGCGCCAGGATCACGTCCCCGTTCTTGTCGACCCCGAGGCCAACGACCCCCACCAGGAACCGGGCCTGGGTGCGGTCGAGGATGCGCCGCTGCCAGCGGACTGGGAGAGCGTTGTAGAGAAGAGCGAGGGCACGAAAGAGCACGCCGGAACTCTACGGCCCGGCGATCGGCACGGCTCCTATTCCATGAGGCTTCGGGACCGGCAGCTTCTGCACCACCGCGCGCGTCTTCACGTCGATGACGTTCACCATGCCGTCGACGTTCGTGGTCGTGAGCAGTCGATCGCCCTCGGGGTCGTACGTCGTGTGAAATGGCTGCTTGCCGAGCTTGGTCTCGGCGACGACGCGGCGCTCCTTCCAGTCGACCCAGAGCAGCCCGGGGCCGAGGTGGTCCGAGAGGACCATCAGGGATGTGTCCGCCATGAAGAAGACGCCGTCCTGGTCGACCTTCTCGGTGTGGAAGGGATACGTGCCCGGGAGGTGGATCTCGCTCTTCACGGTCTTCGTCACCGGGTCGTAGATCACCATCCGGTCCGAGGGCTTATCGATGAAACCCGACGAGCTCGACCAGACCTCGCTCTGATCGGGCGTGAAGTACGCGTCGTGCACGTCGTTGACCTTGATCTGCGTGATCTTGTTCGTCTCGAGGTCGTACACGCGCAGCACATCGGCCTGCTGAGTGTTCGTGAGGGTGAACCAGAGCTCGTTCGGCCGGCTCGGCGAGATCGTGAGGACATGCTGCGGAACGCCGACCATGAGCGGCGAAAGCGGCTTCCACGTACCCGCTTCGAAGCGCGCGATGTAGGTGTCGTGTTCGTGACCGACGAAGAGCGTCTTGCCATCAGCGGACCACGTGATCCCGTGCGGCTGCTTCCCCACCATCAGGCGCACGACCTCTTTCATCGAGGCCGGATCGATCACCGAGGTGGTGTTGCCCATACGGTTGTTGACCGCGACCCACTTGCCATCGGGCGACACCGCGAGCTGATGAGGAAGCTTGCCGACCGCGATCTTCCCGACCAGTGCGTAGGGCTCGCCTGGTTTTCCGTCGAGCACCCAAACCTGATCGGTGCTCTCGGAAGCGACGAAGACGCGCAGCTTCGAATAGAGGGGCACCGGGGATGGTGCGGGAATAGGTGTCGGTGTGGGCGTCGGTGCCGCGGGTTCGGCTTGTGCAGCCACGCCCTCGTCGACGACCGGCGCGACAGCGAGCATCGCGCCGCACGCGGCGACGACGATCGTGCCGATGACCGCGAACGCGAGCACGCGAGCCACTTTCACCGCCACTACCACCCCACTGCCCCCAGCGACCACACAGCCTAGCGGGTTAGCGAGCGTCGCTCGTGTCTAAGGCATCGTCATCTGCGCCGGCGCCGGCTTTCGCTCACGCGCAGGCGGACCAGCGCCCGCTGAAGCTCGGCCCTGGCGCGCTGCTCGTCGGCCGCGGAGGCCGGCCCGGCGGCGAGAACCTGCTGGGCTCGGTCCCGCGCCTCCTGGGCCCGGGTGGCGTCGATGTCCTCGGCGTGCTCCGCCGCATCCGTCAGCACGACCACGCGGTCGGCGCGAACGTCCATGAACCCGCCGAACACCGCGAGGATCTCCTCAACACCGCCCCGCTTCACCCTGAACTCACCGGGTCCGAGCGTGGTGAAGAGCGGGGCGTGATGCGGGAGGATGCCGACGTAGCCCTCGCTCGCCGGAGCGACGACCATGTCGACGTCCTCCTCGTACACCTTCCGCTCGGGGGTGATGACCTCGAGATGCAGCGGCACTAGCTGGACGCGCCTTCCTTCGCGAGACGGTCGCCCTTCTCGCGGGCCTGCTCGACCGTGCCGACGTTGTAGAAGGCCTGCTCCGAGAGATCGTCGTGCTTTCCCTCGAGGACCTCGCGGAAGCTCCGGACCGTGTCGGCGACTTTCACGTACTGACCCGGGACGCCGGTGAACTGCTCCGCGACGAACATCGGCTGCGCGAGGAATCGCTGCAGTTTCCGTGCGCGCGCGACGAGCAGCTTGTCCTCGTCCGAGAGCTCGTCGATGCCGAGGATGGCGATGATGTCCTGAAGGTCCTTGTACCGCTGCAGCACGCGCTGAACTTCGCGCGCGGTCTCGTAGTGCTCCTGGCCGACGATGTTCGGATCGAGCGCGCGGCTCGTCGAGGTGAGAGGATCGACGGCCGGGTAAAGACCGAGCTCGGTGAGGTAGCGCTCCAGGCGGATCGAGGCGTCGAGGTGCGCGAACGTCGTCGCCGGTGCCGGGTCGGTGTAGTCATCGGCCGGCACGAAGACCGCCTGCAGTGACGTGATCGAGCCCTTCTTCGTCGAGGTGATGCGCTCCTGCAGCTCGCCCATCTCGGTCGCGAGCGTCGGCTGGTAGCCGACGGCGCTCGGCATGCGGCCGAGGAGCGCCGACACCTCCGAGCCCGCCTGCGTGAAGCGGAAGATGTTGTCGATGAAGATGAGGAGGTCTCGGCCCTGCTCGTCGCGGAAGTACTCCGCGATGGTGAGGCCGGTGAGCGCGACGCGGAGGCGGGCGCCCGGCGGCTCGTTCATCTGGCCGAAGACCATCGACATCTTGTCGATGACCCCGGACTCCTTCATCTCGCCAAGCAGCTGAGTGCCTTCGCGCGAGCGCTCGCCCACCCCGCAGAACACCGAGTAGCCGCCGTGCTCCGACGCCACGTTGCGGATCAGCTCCTGGATGACGATCGTCTTGCCGGTCCCGGCGCCGCCGAACACCGCGGACTTGCCACCCTTGAGGAACGGGCAGATGAGGTCGATGACCTTCATGCCGGTCTCGAAGATCTCCGCCTGGGTCGACTGCTCGGTGAATGGAGGCGGTGCGCGGTGGATCGGATCGCGGCGGTCGCCTTTGACGGGACCCTTCCCGTCGATCGGCTCACCGATGACGTTGAAAAGACGTCCGAGCGTCGCCTCGCCGACGGGCACGGTGATCGGCCCGCCGGTGGCAACGGCCTTCATCCCGCGCCGAAGCCCGTCGGTCGCGGCCATCGAAACGGCACGCACCCAGTTGTTCCCAAGGTGCTGCTGCACCTCGGCGATGACATCGGTGCCGTCCTCGCGCTTCACCACCAGCGCGTCGTAGATCTGGGGGAGGTGGCCCTCTTCGAACTGCACATCGAGCACGGGACCGATGATCTGCACGATCCGTCCGGCGTCCGTCGCTTTCTGCTTTGTGGCTTCCTTCGTGGCTGTGGCCATTTCCTACCCCTTGCCGAGGGCCTCGGCCCCCGATGCGATCTCGAGCATCTCTTTGGTGATGCGCGACTGGCGTGCTTTGTTCGCGGCGAGCGTGAGGTCGTCGATGAGATCCCCCGCGGCATCCGTCGCGTTGCGCATCGCGACCATCTGCGCGGAGAACGCGGACGCTTTGGACTCGAGGATCGTCTGGAAAACGGCGACCTCGATGAGACGCGGGATGACCTCGTTCAGGACCGTTTCCGGGTCCGGCTCGAACAGGTACTGAAGCGGAGGCAGGTTGTCGACGTCCTCGTCTTCCGGGACGAATGGCAGGAGCCGGCGGATGGTCGGCTCCTGGCGCAGCGTATTCACGAACCGGGTGAAGGCGAGGTAGAGCTCGTCAACCTTGCCCGTGACGAACTCCTCGACCGCGACCCGCGCGATCACGTTCGTATCGGTGCTGGTCGGCCGATCGGGGATCCCGGGGAACTCGGCGGTCACCGGGACGCGTAGCCGGCGCAGCTGGTTGATGCCCTTACGTCCGACCGCCACGTATGAAGCCGCGGGCTGCTGCTGCGCGAATCGCAGCGTCGCCCGGATCAGGTTCACGTTCATCGGCCCGACGAGCCCGCGGTCCGTCGTTACGAGAATGATCCCAACGCGGCGGACCTCGCGTCTCGCGAGGAGTGGGCTCGTTTCGGGGTCGGCATACGGCGCGAGGTCATTCAGCACGGTACGCAGCCGCTCCTCGTAGGGGCGCGAGGCGAGGACCGCGGCCTGCGCGCGGCGCATCTTCGACGCGGCCACGAGCTGCATCGCGCGCGTGACCTGCTGGATGTTCTTGATGCTCCGGACGCGTCTTCGGAGCTCGCGCTCTGACGGCACGCGCTAGACCTTGGCCGCCGCCGGAGTCTTCGCCGGCGGGGTCGGCGGGGTCGGCGGTGGCGAGGAGGGCTTCCTGCCGTCCGGCGACCCGCCGCCGGTAGCAGGCTTCTCCTCCGAGTACGGGTGCGCCCTCTTGAACTCGTCGAGCATCGCGCGGACTTCCTTTTCGATCTCGGCGGTCCAGGCCTTGTCCTTGGCGATCTTGGCGGAGACGTTCTTGCCCACCGAGTCCATGAAGCGATAGAGGTCACGCTCGAAGTCGGCGACGCGCTCCTTTGGGACGTCGTCGATGTAACCGTTGGTGGCCGCGAAGATGATCACGACTTCTTTCTCGAGCGGCAGCGGCTGGTATTGCGGCTGCTTCATGATCTCGGTCACCTTTTCGCCTCGACGGAGCTGTTGCTGTGTCGCCTTGTCGAGATCGGATCCGAACTGCGCGAACGCCGCGAGCTCGCGGTACTGCGCGAGCTCGAGCTTGAGGCTTCGCACGACCGCCTTCATGGCTTTCGTCTGCGCGTCGCCACCTACACGCGACACCGAGAGTCCGCTGTTCATCGCCGGGCGCTGGCCCTGGTTGAAGAGGTCTGTCTCGAGGTAGATCTGGCCGTCGGTGATCGAGATGACGTTCGTCGGGATGTACGCCGAGATGTCGTTCGCCTGCGTCTCGATGATCGGCAGCGCGGTCAGCGACCCGCCGCCCTTCTCCTTGTTCAGCCGGGCGGCGCGCTCGAGCAGCCGGGAGTGCAGGTAGAAGACGTCGCCCGGATAGGCTTCACGGCCGGGCGGGCGCCGGGTGAGGAGCGACACCTGCCGGTACGCCCAGGCATGCTTGGTCAGGTCGTCGTAGACGATGAGCGCGTCCTTTCCGCTGTCGCGGAAGTACTCACCCATCGCGCACGCGCCGAACGGCGCGAGGTACTGGAGCGTCGCGGGGTCCGAGGCGCCCGCGATGACGACGATGGTGTGCTCCATCGCGCCGTTCTCTTCGAGCGTCGCGACTATCTTCGCGACAGATGATTCCTTCTGACCGATCGCGACGTAGATACAGGTGAGGTCCTTGCCCTTCTGATTGAGGATCGTGTCGATCGCGATCGCGGTCTTGCCGGTCTGACGGTCGCCGATGATGAGCTCGCGCTGCCCGCGCCCGATCGGTGTGATCGCGTCGATGACCTTGATGCCGGTCTGGACCGGCGTATCGACGTTCTGGCGCGTGATGACGCCAGGGGCGACGACGTCGACCGGCAAGGCCTTCTTCGTGTTGATCGGCCCCTTGCCGTCGAGCGGTCGCCCGAGCGGGTCGACCACGCGGCCGACGAGCTCGTCGCCGACCGGCGTTTGGACGATCCGGCCGGTCGTGCGGACCTCGCCACCCTCGACGATGCCGGTGTAGTCGCCGAGGATGATCGCGCTCACGGTGTCTTCCTCGAGGTTGAACGCGAGGCCGAAGACGTCGTTCCCGAAGTCGAGAAGCTCCGAGGCCATGCAGTTGGCGAGGCCGTAGACGCGCGCGATCCCGTCCCCGATCTCGACCACGGTGCCGACGTCGACCGACTCGGCTCCCCCTTGGAAGCCTTTGATCTTCGCCTTGATGATGTCGGTGATCTCTGATGAGTCGGCCATGGTGATCCCCCCTTATGAGGCGAGCTGTCGCCCGAGTGCCGTGAGCTTTGCGTGCACGGATGCGTCGATCAGGTGATCGCCGATCTGTACCTTCGCGCCGCCGATGAGCGTGGGGTCGACCGCGAAGGTCGCGCGGAGCTTCCGCCCGGATTCACGCTCCAGGCGACGGACGAGCTCGCGGCGGGCGGGTTCGTCGAGCGGGACCGCGGTCGTGATCCGCGCCTTTGCGATCCCTTCGCGTTGGTCCACGAGGTCACCGAACGCGAGGGCGATCTGCGGTACGAGTGCGATCCGGTCCGTCTCGAGCAGCAGGAGCAGGAGCGAGCGGACGACGTCGGGCTCGGCTCCCAGTGCGGAGGTCAGCGCCTCCACGCGCTGTTTCAGTGGCACCGAGGGATTGCGTAGGCCCGCGACGGTGACCCGGTCGAAGGCCGGCGCGAGCTTTTCGAGGGACGCGCGAAGCTCGCCCAGTGCGCGTTCGTTCGTGGCGAGCTCCACAAGCGCTTCGGCGTACCTGCGCGCCGCGGATCCGGAGAGCGCCACCTAACCCTGGTCCGTGAGCTGTGCGGCCGCCTCGTCGAGAGAGCGCTCGATCAGCGCGCGGTGCTGTTCGGCGTCGACCTCGCGGCCCAGGACGCGACTCGCGGCGAGGACCACCATGCCGGCCAGCTCCGACCGAAGCTGCGCGAGGGCTTGGTCGTGGAGCTGCTTCGCGTCTTCGCGGCCGCGCTCGCGGATGCGATCCGCCTCGGCCTTGGCCTGCGCACGAATGTCGGCGGCGGCCGCCTCGGCCGCTGTGGTCATCCGCTCGGCGGTGGCCTGCGCCTCGCGCGCCGCCTCCGCGAGGCGACGCTCGATCTCAGCCTTGAGCTGCTCGCGCTCGGCCTTCGCCTGCTCCGCAAGAGCGAGACCCTCGCGGATCTTGGCCGCGCGGTTCGCGAGCATGCTGGTGATCGGACCCCACAGCAGTCGCCGCAAGAAGTAGAGCAGCAATAGAAAGTTGACGATCGAGACCAGCACCCAAAAGGGGTGCACGGTCGGTACGAAGACCGCTTCCTGGAATCCGGGACTGAACAGCATTACGGGTGCGTCAGGAAGATGAGCAGGATCCCGACGACGAGCGAGAGCACGCCGAGCCCTTCGGCCAGACCCGCACCGAGGATGAGGTTATTCCGAATGAGGGGCGCCGCATCCGGATTGCGGCCGATCGCCTCGGACGACTTCGCTGTCGCGATGCCCAGACCGATACCCACCCCAAGGACCGCGAAGCCGACGGCGATGCCGGCGGCCAGCCAACCGAGATTCATGCGTGCGATTCCTCCTTTGTCGTTGTCGCGTGGTTTTCGTCGGATTCGCCATGCGCTTCGTGGGATTCCGTCGCGAGGACGAAGTAGAGCAGCGTCAGTATCGAGAAGATGACGGCTTGGAGCAGACCGATGAACATCTCGAACCCGGCGAACGGGAGAAGAATGGGAATCGCGACCACGTAGAGCACTGCGGCCATCACCACGAGCATCACCTCGCCGCCAAAGACATTTCCCCAGAGTCGCGCGGTGAGCGTCAGGATCCGGATGACCTCAGCGAGGAACTCGATGAAGCCAACGAATATCAGGAGCCCTCCCAGGAAGGGACCCTCCTTGAACGATTCGAGGTTCAGCCAGCGCTTGAAGTAGCCGCGACCGAGCGTTCGAATGCCCTCTGCCTGGTAGCCAACGAAGGCGACGATGGCGAGACCGAGCGTGATGTGATAGTCGGCTGTGGGCGCATGCAGCAGAGGGATCTGCCCGACGAGGGGCACCACGCCCAACCAGTTTGAGAGAAGGATGAAGAGAAAGAGAGTGCCGACGAGGGGAACGTACTTCGCTGCAGCCGGGCCACCGGTGTCGACTACGAAGTCGACCAGCGTCTGTACGGCAACCTCGAGACCGCCCTGGAGCCCGCCTGGGATGAGCGCGAGCCTGCGGGTCCCGGCGTAGGCAAGAAGGATCAGGATCGCCATGACGATCCACATCGTGATGAGCGAGTTCGAGATCGAGATCTCGTCGCCCACGATGCGTATGAGGGGTTCCCCGGTCAGCAGGTTGAGGATCCGCGACGGAGTGATGTCCGGCCAGGTCGGCAGACCGTAAAGGACCCATCCGACTAGGACCATCGCGATGTCGATCGCCGCGAGGACGCCGAGCAGAGGGAGCGGCGAGAGAGAGGTGAGCGCCTTATCGATCGTACGCATCAGCGGTCCGGCTCCTCCTCGCCACTTTCGCGTCGACGCTCGCGCTCCTGGATTTCACCCTCCCACTTGCGCCCGGCGGCCCGTGCCTTGTCGGTCGGCATCGCGAGCGGCTGCGAGACGTAGCGGCGGAGGATGCCGAAGAGTGCGAGGCCGCCGACGACCAGCCCGATGAGGATGCCCACAAGGAGTCCCCACGGACTTGTGCCAAGGCTGCTGTCGAGAGCGCTGCCGCCGAACGTACCGGCAAGCAGAGGAACACCGATCGCCACCGCGACCTGGAGCCCCATCTTGAGCACGTCACCAGTTGCGATACGTCACGCTCCGCCCAACGCCGCGATTTTCTGGATCCGACCTGGCCCAGGATCGCCGCGTTGCGAGCGCGCTCCACCCGGGGTGCGGGGTTGCGGCCAGGGCATGGTCAGTTTAGCCGAGGAACTTGATGTAAGCGAACCGAGCGCTACAG
The DNA here is from genome assembly GCA_005880575.1 of Chloroflexota bacterium. Taxonomy (GTDB): domain Bacteria; phylum Chloroflexota; class Limnocylindria; order P2-11E; family P2-11E; genus 3-1-20CM-2-70-9. The sequence goes on from VBIZ01000094.1 coordinate 10,967, forward strand.
CCAGCCGCGGCGGCGGAAGTACATGACCAGACCGAAGGCGATGAAGACCGTCACAACCATGGAGAGCCAGAAGAGAGGAAGCGACCCGTAAGGGATGAAGGTCCAGTTCTGGCCGAAAAAGCCGGTGACCACCGTGAGGACCAGTAGGACGGTCGCGATGCTGGTGAGGACCTTCATCACCTCGTTCAACCGGTTCGACGCGGCCGCGAGATACGCGTCGATGACGTTCGAGGTGAGGTCGCGAAACGTGTCGATCTCGTCGGTCACCCGAAGGATGTGGTCGTACACGTCCTGGAAATAAGCACGCTCGCCGATCTCCCGAACCTCGCGGATGTCGCCGCGCACGAGGACCTGGAGAACGTCGCGCTCGGGCGCGATCGTCTTGCGAAGCTGCAGTAGCTCTCGTTTGACGAGGAAGAGCTCGCGGAGCGGCACGTGCGCGCGGTGCAGGTTCGGTCCGGCCTCTTCGGCAACGAACTGCTCGAGCAGCTCGATGCGTTCGCCGAATTGGTCGACGACCTCGAAGTACTGATCGACCATCGTGTCGAGAAGCGCGTGTAGAAGGAGGCCGCTCGTCTGAAGGTGACCTTCGACGAAACGCTTCTCGACGAGGCGCCGAGCCACGAAGTCGCCCTGGTGCACGGTCACGATCGCGTTGTGGGCGACGAAGATCGAGACCTCGTGGTAGTTCAGGACGTCCGGACTCGGGGCCTCGAGCGCGTAGAAGACGATGAAATAGTGCGTGTCGTACTGATCGATCTTGGGACGCTGATGGCCGTGCCGCGCGTCCTCGACGGCGAGTGGATGAAGCTCGAGCTCTTGTGCGACGAGAGCGAACTCCTCGCTCTGCGGATTTGAGATGTCGAGCCAACACGGGTGCTCGCCGCGGAGCTCGGAAAGCTGGTCGGCAGGGCGATCGACGACCTCGTGTTGCTGTTTTACGAGAAGGCGAGCCGGCACGTTCGCAGTATGCGCGAGGGTCAGGCAGCGAAACGGCGAACGACGCTCACGAGCTCATTCGCGTCGAAGGGCTTCGCGAGATACGCCTCGGCGTTGCACCGATCGGCTTCGTGGCGTGGATCGGCAACGCCGGTGAGGATCACCAGCGGAACCCGCCGGAGCGCCATACGTAATTCGCGGGCGAAGGAAGGTCCGTCCATTCCGGGCATCTGAACGTCGAGGACGACGACGGAAGGCGGGTCCTCCTGGACGACTCGGAGCGCCTCAGCGCCGTCGCGGGCCTCGACTACGCGGAAGCCGCTCTCGGCGAGGAGCTGACGTTCCGCTGCGAGCGTCTCGATATCGTCGTCGACGATGAGAACCGGACGCGGTCGTGAATTCATACCGAACGCCATGCGAACCTGAATGCATACGGCGTTCCCTAAACTTCAAAGCCAGGTGAAAGGACCTCGCGGGATGCGCACCGCCGTCGAGGTCGTGCCCAAACTGGGCGTCAAATCGGGGATCCCGGCGCTCCGTATCGGTGGGGTCGCAACCTACGACCGCCCGATCGAGCACCTCGCCGGGCAGCTCGATGTCGTGAGCCTGGCTGTTCCGCTCCGAGGGAAGGACGAGCGCTACGGTCTCGTGGTCTGCTTCGCCCTCGAAGGCATTCCGCTCGATCGGCTTGCCTCGGAGCTCGTGCGCGTGACGCACCACAACGGCGTGATCTGGCTTGTCGTCTGGAAGAAGGATTTGTTGCAGGACGGCGCACCAGGATGGGACGAGGCGCAGGAGGCGATGCTCGACACCGGCTGGGTCGACAACAAGATCCTGTCCCTCGGCCTTGACGTGTATGCGACCCGTTACGTTCGCCGCCGGCGGCCGGGGAAGCGGGAACCTGACGGGAGGCCCCGCCGTTCCTAGGGGCATGCGCGTCTGTGCGCTCCTGTTGGTCGGGGCCATCGCCGCGTGCGGCGGCGCCGCGACGCTATCGTCGCCGGGACCGAGCGCGACCTCCGAGACGGCAACGATCACCCCTGCGGGCACGGTCAGCGCGACGGCGATCACGGGCACGATCGTGCCGGGCACGCTGCCGCCGAACCCGACCCCGACGACCTCCCCGACGCCGAGCCCCGCCCCCGGAGGGCTGACGCAGGCAGAGTTGAAGTACCGGCTCATCGACCGGTTCGGTCGGCTCTTTTTCTGCGACCCCGATTACTACCCGGTCGCGCGCGCCGACGAACAGACGCTGGCGCACGACCGTCTGCCCGAGATCCAGAAGGACGCGCCGACG
>VBIZ01000170.1 GCA_005880575.1 Chloroflexota bacterium
GTCCGGCCCGCCGCTCGCTCTGTCCGCGTTCGAGCCGTCCACCGCCGTCAACAGCGTCTGCGCCGCAACGGCGCCGGGCCGCGTCTTCGCAGTGGGGCCGGTCGATGGCCGTGCCGACTCGGTCAAGACCTTTGCCCGGGACAACAAGGCGACCCCGGTCTCGCTGGTGTTCACCGAGGATGAGCTGAACCAGGTCGTGAACAAGAACGCGCCGTCCGCGACGCAGGGCGTGACCCTGAGCGACGCGAAGATCAAGATCGACGCGAGCGGGATCCACGGCACCGCGAAGGCCGCGACGCAGTTCATCACGGTGAACGCGACTGCCGATGTGGTCGGCGGGTCTGTCGGAGACAAGTTCAAGCTGAAGGTGTCGCGCCTCGCGGCCGACCCTCTACCGCCGGCACTCATGGATGCGGTCAAGGGCCTCGTCGACTCGACCACCGCGGACATCTCCGGCGCGGTCCCGTTCGTCGTCAAGCAGGTCGCGTTCCGTAACGGGTGCTTCTGGGTCAGCGGAGTGACGGCGAACTAAGAGCGCGCACAATTCGCGCGTGCGGCCTGAGCTCGAGAAGCTGGTGCGGGAAGGGATGTCCCGCTATCACGTCCCCGGTGTCGCGATCGGCATCCTCCATGACGGCGACGAGGACATCGCTGCGTACGGCGTGACCAACCTGGAGCACCCGCTTCCGGTGGATGCCGACACGCTCTTCCAGGTCGCATCGATCACGAAGACGATGACCGCCACCGTGGTCATGCGCCTCGTCGAGCGCGGCGCCCTCGATCTGGACGCGCCCATCCGCCGCTATCTCCCCGAGTTCAAGGTCCGCGACGACGACGCCGCGAAGCGCGCGACGCTCCGACATCTGGTGACCCACACCGGCGGCTGGCTCGGCGACTGCTTCGCGGACTTCGGCAAGGGCGACGACGCGCTGGCGCGGTACGTCGCGGCGATGGCCGAGCTCGAGCAGCTCACGCCACTCGGCGAGATATGGCACTACTCGAACTCGAGCTTTGCGGTGCTCGGCCGGCTCATCGAGGTCGCCACGGGCAAGACCTACGAGGCGGCCGTCCGCGAGCTCCTCTTCATTCCTCTTGGCATGGCGAAGAGCTGCTTCAGCGCCGACGATGCGATCACGCACCGCGTTGCCGTCGGGCACGTCATCGTCGACGAGCAACCCAGCGTCGCGCGGCCCTGGGCCTTTCCGCGTGCCACCACGCCGGTCGGTGGTGTGGTCTCGAGCGTGCGGGAGCTTCTCCGGTACGCCCGTTTTCACCTCGGCGACGGCCGGACCCAGGATGGCGGGAGGCTCCTTTCTGTCGGCTCGCTCGAGCTGATGCGCACCCGTCTGGCCCCGGCCGACAACGACCGTGGAGTCGGCGTCGCGTGGTTCCTCCGCGAGGTCGGCGGCGTGACTCTCCAGTACCACGGCGGCGCGGCGATCGGCCAGCAGGGTGTCCTCATGCTCGCGCCGGAGCGCGACTTCGCGATCGCGGTGCAGACGAACTCCGGTCGCGGCGGTCTGCTGCACGGCGACGTGACGAAGTGGGCGCTCAAGACCTTCGTCGGCGTGGAGGACCCCGAACCCGCGCACGTCCGCATGACGAAGTCGCGCCGCGACGAGCTGGTCGCGCGATACACCGCCGCGCTCGCGGACGTCGAGCTCCGAGCCGGCGGCGACGGCGTGCTTCTCCTCCGCTCGATCAGCCACAACGTGCTGGGCGTGAAGCCGGCGCCGACGGACCCGCCGCCCGCCCCCGTCGCGTTCATCGGCGACGATCGGTTCGTGTGTCTTGAAGGTCCGATGAAGGACGTCCGCGGGGAGGTCCTGCGCGACAGCGCGGGCTCGGTCCGCTGGATCCGCGCCGGCGGGCGCGTGTATCGGCGTCTCGAGAGCTAGCGGTGCGCCAGTACCTCGAGATCTTGAAGAGGGCCCTGGAGGAGGGGGACGAGCGCACCGACCGCACCGGCATCGGCACCCGCGCGGTCTTCGGCGAGATGATGCGGTTCGATCTCTCCGCGGGCTTCCCCGCGGTGACGACGAAGCGTCTCGCCTTCCGGTCGGTCGTCGCCGAGCTCCTCTGGTTCCTCGCCGGAAGCTCGGACGTGAACGACCTCCATGCTCTCGGTGTCCGCATCTGGGATGGGAACGCGTTCGCCGACTACTGGCAGTCTCGCGCGCGTTTCCCGGGCGACGCGGGACGAAATTACGGTCAGCAGTGGCGTGACTGGATCGCGCCCGACGGGCGGCACATCGACCAGCTGCGCGACACCATCCGCGTCATCCGCGAGCAGCCCGCGAGCCGGCGCATGCTCGTCGTGGCGTGGAATCCCGGTGAGCTCGAGCAGACTTCGCTGCCGGCGTGCCACGCGCTGTTTCAGTTCTTCGTAGCCTCTGGAAAGCTCTCGCTGATGATGTACCAGCGCTCGTGCGACCTCGTGCTCGGGGTGCCCTTCAACATGGCCGAGTACGCGCTGCTCCTGCACCTCGTGGCCCGCGAGGTCGAGCTCGAGCCGCATGAGTTCGTGCACGTCCTCGCGGACGCCCACATCTACCGCGATCACCTCGATGCGGCGCGCGAGCAGCTCGCGCGCGAGCCGTACCCGGCGCCGACGCTCTGGCTCGACCCGGAGCTGCGCGGCGTCGACGACGCCGTGGCGCGCTATCGCGAGATCGTCGCGCGCGCGAAACGCGGGGAAGCGCCTGGTCCGCTGCTCGACGGGTTCGCGAAGCTCGAGAACTACCAGCACCATCCGCCGATCAAAGCGAAAATGGCGGTTTGACCAGGCGCATCTCTTTCGTGCTGGCGTTCGACCGCAAGAAAGTGATCGGCAAGGACGGCGGTCTTCCCTGGCGGTTGCCCGACGATATGAAGCATGTCCGCGAGGTCACGAACGGCAAGCCACTCATCATGGGTCGCCGGACCTACGCGTCGATCGGCCGGCCGCTGAAGGGACGCACCAGCATCGTGCTCACGCGCGACCCGGCGTTCCATCAGGACGGAGTTCTGACGGCGCGCACGCCGGAGGAGGCGCTCGCGCTCGCAGGCGACGCGCCCGAGGTCATCGTGTTCGGCGGCGCCGAGGTGTTTCGCCAGTTCCTGCCGATCGCAGATCGCATCTACCTGACGCAGGTCGACGCTGACGTCGGCGGCGATACCTACTTCGACTTCGACAGCGCCGACTGGCGAGTCGTCGAGAACACGGCGCATCCGTCCGACGAGCGGCACCCCTACGCGTTCAATTTCCTCACCCTCGACCGCATCAAAAGGCCGTGAGCAAAAGCACCGCCGCCGGATTCGTCTGGGATCCGCGCCTCGCATCGCACGTCTACCGAGCAGACCATCCGCTCAAGCCATGGCGGCTTCAGGGCGTGCACGACACACTCGAACGCCTCGGTGCGTTCGTGGTCCCGAACGCCCGACTCCTCGCGCCGAGGGAGGCCACCCGCGCCGAGATCGAGCGCATCCACGACGCGGCATACGTCGATGCCGTCGCGCAGGCCTCAGCCGACCCTGGCCTCGACTACTCCGCGTGGGGGCTCTCCGCGTGGGGCGACACTCCGCCGTTCGCCGGCATGCACGAGACATCGCTCTTGACCACCGGCGCTTCGCTCGTGGCGATGGACGAGGTGATCGCAGGTAGGGTGCGCGTCGCGTTCAACGGCGCGGGCGGGCTGCACCACGCAATGCGCCGGAGCGCGTCGGGCTTCTGCATCTACAACGATCCGGCGATCGTTTGTGGCCTTCTCGCGGACCGCGGGATGAAGGTCGCGTACGTCGACATAGACGCACACCACGGCGACGGTGTGCAGACCGCCTTCTATGACACCGATCAGGTGCTCACGATCTCGCTCCACGAATACGGGATGATCCCGCGGCTCGGCCGGCCTTTCTTCCCCGGCACCGGCAGCGCCGACGAGCGCGGCACCGGCAAGGGCGCCGGCTACAGCATCAACGTCGCACTCCCGGCCTACACCGACGACCTCGCCTATATGCGCGCGTTCGACGAGGTCGTACCGCCGATCCTCGAGCGGTTCCGGCCCGACATCCTTGTGACGCAGCAGGGCATCGACCCACACTTCACGGACCCGCTCACCGATCTCCAGCTTTCGACGCACGCGCGGGAGCACGTCGTGCGCTGGTTCGCCTCGACGCCGTACCCCTGGGTCGCGATGGGCGGAGGCGGCTACGACCTCGACGCGGTGCGCCGGACTTGGTCCATGGAGTACCTCATCATGCTGGGCGCGCCCGTGCCCGAAGCGCTGCACGATGACGACCCGCCCGTCCTCGGCGGACGCGCGCGGACCGCGGTGGACGCCGCGACCGACCAGGCCACGCGCGAAGCGCTCGCCGCCGCGTTCACGTGATCGCGGCGGTCGCCGATCGCTGGCGACCGAAGGCCTTTGCGACATGGGCGCTCAGCGCGGGAACGTTCTGGGGCCTCGCCTGTGTCCCGATCGCGATGGTGCTATCGACCCTCTCCGCGTATCGCCTGTCGCAGACCGTCCATGTCGCCGACATCGTGTTCGGTCCCACGCGCAGCGTGATCGTCGACACGCTCCTCGTAGCCATCGGTGTGGAGCGAACGGCGGTGCTCGTCTATGTGCTGCAGCGATCGTTCGACGCGCTCGTGGTCGCCGCGGCGCTTACGCCGATCTTTCTCTGGCTCCTTGGCTCGAGCGCGATCCACGCCGCCGCGCGAATCCGCGGCGTCAGCGGACGGCCCTACCTCCCGCTGCTCGTCCTCTTCGGCTACGCCGAGCTCGCGTACCAGGCGCCGACCTCGATCGCCGGGATCGCCTTCGCGGGCGGTCCGTTCGCGGGAATCGCCGATGCCGTGAGCGTCGTGATGCTCGTGTGGTTCGCGCTCGTCGTTCACCGCGCCATCGGTCTGCACTACGGGGTCAAGGGGGATCAGGCGCTCG
>VBIZ01000095.1 GCA_005880575.1 Chloroflexota bacterium
TCTCGACGTTGTTCCCGCCGTTCGGCGCCGGGGGACCGGTGACAAGCGCGATCTTCCCACGCACGTTCGTACCCGCGAAGTCGTTGAGGCCACCGCTGCGTGCGGCGCCACCGACCGCGGCGATCTCGGCTTCGGCCGTGCCCGAACCCGACCGGCCGCCCACGCTCTCCGTGAAATCAACGCGCGGCTGGTACGTCCTTCCGCCCGCGACGGTCAGCGTCGACATCTCGGTCAGGTCGACGATGGGCATGACGAAATGCTGAAAGAACGTGCCGTCGTTGCCGAGCGGCTCGAGCCCGATCTCCCGGAAGCGGTCGGCGACGTAGGTCGCGGCATCGCGATATCCCGCCGAACCCGTGTAGCGCCCGCCCCGGGCCGCGTCCGCGAGGTAGTTGACGTGTGCCTTCGCCCTGGCAGCGTCGAAGTCGGTCGCGGGTGGCGCGACGACGACCGAGGCGGTCGGTGTGCCGCTGGTGGGGGCTGGTGACGCGCACGCGCAGATCAGGGTCGCAGCGGCGATGACCGCCGCGAGGCGGATCACTTCCCTCCGCTTTGCTCCATGCGGCGGAGCTCCTCGGCCACGACGACAGCAGGGTCGAGCTTCTTGAACAGCGGCTCCGGCGCGCGGAGCTTTTGCCCGACGGGCAAGCCCGGCGGCGCCCAGGACCCGACCGACTTCGTGTAATCGCCGGTGAGCACGTCGTGCGTCGAGCCGTCGGATTCGCGGACGGTACGGCGCTCCGGCTCGCCGGCGACCGTTCCTTCATAGCCGAGGTACTCGTGCAGCTTCTGGCTTGAGAAGGGGAGGAAGGGGGCGAACATCACCTTCAGCGAATCGACCGAGCGGAGCGCGACGTACAGAACGGTGCCGGCCCTATCTCGATCCGTCGCGATGAGCTTCCAGGGCTCGTTCTCGGTGAGGTACTGGTTGACCAGCGCCGAAAGGTGCAGGAGCTCCTGGAGCGCCGCGCGAAATCGCGCCGCTTCGAGATGCTCGCCGACCTTCGCGAAGCCGGACTCGACGGTCTGGATGAGGCTCTCGTCATTCGGAGTGAGCGTGCCGGGCCGCGGGACCTCGCCGAATCGGCGATGCGCGTTCACGAGCGTGCGATGAGCGAGGTTCCCCCACGTCGCGACAAGCTCGTCGTTGTTTCGGCGAACGAAATCGGCCCAGGTGAAATCCGTGTCCTGCGTCTCCGGCCCGGCGAGCATCAGATAGAAGCGCAGCGCGTCCGCGTCATAGCGCGAGAGGAAGTCGTTCACGTAGATGACGACCCCGCGGCTGGTGGAGAACCTCCGGCCCTCCATTGTGAGGAACTCGCTCGAGACGACGTTGTATGGGAGCTGGAGCGGCTCGCCCTTACCCCCCGCGATCTTGCCGCCGTTTCCGTACCCCAGAAGGATCGCGGGCCAGATTGTCGTGTGGAAAACGATGTTGTCCTTGCCCATGAAGTAAAAGTGGCGCGACTTCGGGTCCTGCCACCACTCGCGCCAGGCGTCGGGCCGGCCGACCATCCCGGCCCACTCGACGGCCGCGGAGAAGTAGCCAATGACCGCGTCGAACCACACGTACATCCGCTTGTCGGGCCGGTCTTGCCAACCCGGCAGGGGGATCGGCACACCCCAATCAATGTCGCGCGTGATCGCGCGCGGCTTGAGGTTCGCGATGTAGTTGAGCGAAAAATTGCGTACGTTCGGCCGCCAGTGCGATTGCTCCGAGATCCAGCGCGCGAGCGGCTCTGCGAACGCGGGAAGGTCGAGATAGAAATGCTCGGTCTGCTTGAAGATCGGCTTCGAGCCGTCGATCTTTGAACGCGGGTCGATGAGCTGATCGGGGTCCAGCTGGTTGCCGCAGTTGTCGCACTGATCGCCGCGCGCGCTCGGAAATCCGCAGATCGGGCAGGTCCCTTCGATATAGCGGTCGGGCAACGTGCGGCCGGTCGCGGCCTGGAATGCGCCCATGGCGGTCTTCTTGATCAGGTGGCCCTTGTCGTAGAGGGTCTTGAAGACGTCCTGCACGACGACGCAATGATTCCGCGTCGTCGTTCGCGTGAAGAGATCGTAGGAAAGCCCGAGTGCCCGCAGGTCTTCGCTGATGATCCGGCTGTATTTGTCGACGGCCTCCTTTGGAGTGAGGCCCTCGGCGTCCGCCTGGATGAGGTTCGGGGTCCCGTGCTCATCCGTGCCGCTCACCATGAGCACGTCGTTGCCCACGAGGCGGTGATAGCGCGCGAAGACATCGGCAGGGACACCGAACCCGGCGACGTGCCCCAGATGGCGCGGACCATTCGTGTAGGGCCATGCCACTGCGACAAAAATGCGCTCCGCCATCAGTGAACGTTACCCTCCCGCAGTGATCGACGCCCACGCGCATCTCACCGATCGCCGCTTCGCAGGCGATATCGCCGACGTCCTCGAGCGCGCGAGGAAAGCCGGCATCGACCGGATCCTCACCGCTGCGGAGGATGTGGCCTCGAGCGATGAGGCAGTCGCGCTCGCCGCGCGGCACGCTGACGTGCGTGTTGCCGTCGGCGTGCACCCGCATCGCGCGGAGTCCTGGAACGCGACGGCGCTCTCGCGAATGCGGGACCTCGCGCGCGATCCGCGGGTCGTCGCCATCGGCGAGATCGGGATGGACTTCTCGGGCCGAAGCTCGGCTCCGCGGGTCCAGGAGGCCGCGTTCCGCGGCCAGCTCGCGCTCGCCTCGCTCGTCGAGCTGCCCGTCGTCATTCACGTCCGCGACGCCGGCGAGCGTGTGCGCGCGATCCTCGGCGAGGCCCCCGGCGTCCGGGGCATGGTCCATTGCTACAGCGAGGGGGTCGACGAGCTCCCGGCATGGCTCGCCCTCGGTGTCCACATCTCGTTCGCGGGCACGATCACGTACCCCGGCAGCGACGCGCAGCGCGCCGCGGCCAGGCGGGTTCCCGCCGACCGGCTCCTCGCGGAGACCGACGCCCCCTATCTGGCGCCCCAAAACGCGCGCGGGCGGCGAAACGAGCCGCTGTACGTCGCCGCGACGCACGCCGCGCTGGCCCGGGAGCGCGGCGCCGAGATCGGGGACCTCGCCGGGCAGATCGCCCGGAACGCCCGGGACCTCTTCGGGGAGCGCTGGGGAACCTAGCCAGCCTGGCTGACGTCTACGCAAGCAAGAACGCTGAAAGCTGGTGAAGACGATGCGCAAGCTCGCCCTTCTTCTCGCCGCTCCGCTCTTTCTCGCCGCGTGTGCGCAGTCCGCCCCGAGCGCAACGAGCGCTTCAGGACGTGCCGTCGGCGCTCCGGCGCCGGCAGTTGACGCGGCCTCTGGCTTCGGCGCAAACGCGGCGCCCGAAAAAGGCATCCCAACGGTCGTCGTCAGCGCCGACCGCAACCTCATCCTCACCGCGAAGATCGACATGCGCTCGAAGGATCCGTGGGCGACAAGCGACCGCGCTCAGGCCATCGCGAACGGCCTCGGCGGCGACGTCCTCAACCTGACCCAAAGCGGCAGCGGCGATACGCGAAGTGCCAGCCTGACCATCCGTGTTCCGTCGAGCCGCTTCGCCGACGCGCTACAGCAGCTGCGGACGCTCGAGGGCGAGGTCGAGACCTCGGGCGTGAGCGCTCAGGACGTCACCGACCAGTTCGTCGACCTCCAGGCGCGCCTCACCGCCAAGCAGGCGGAGGAGCAGCGCTACCTTGCAATTCTGAACAGGGCGAACACGATCGACGAGATTCTCAAAGTGGATGCGTCGCTCGCCAACGTTCGCACGCAGATCGAGCAGCTCACCGGTCAGATCAACAGCATCAAGCAGCGCACCGATTTCTCGACGATCTCGATGTCGATCTCGACGATCGCGGTGCTCCCAGGCGACACCACGACCAAGGCCTGGGACCCGGCGAAGACCGTGACCCGCGCACTCGCCGCTCTCGGCGCGATGCTCCAGGTCTTCGCGGACGTCGTGATCTGGCTCCTCGTCTTCGGTTGGCTCCCGCTGCTCGCGCTCGCCGCCGCGGTCTTCGTGACCCGCGCGCGCCGGCCGACGGCACCTCCCGCACCGACCGTGTAACCAAGCGCGTCGCGCCTTGACGACGGGCCCGCCTCTCACGGAGGCGGGCTCTTCGTTTGCATCCGATTCGTGCAGTCCTACCCTGCGACCGTGCGACCACCCGCTGACGCGATCGGGACCCTATCGATCATCGTCGGCGTCATCGCGCTTCTCATCTTCATCGGCGTCGAGGGCGCGCTCGTCTTCGCGATCTGGCGGTATCGCGCGTCGCGACACCTTGGTGGAGAGGCCGCGACCTTCGAGCGCAACAGGCGCCTCGAGATCGCGTGGACCGCGGCGCCGGCGCTCATCCTCGCGGTGATCTTCATCCTGACGCTCGGCACGATGGCTGAGATAAACGGCGCGGGCGTCCCGGCGGCGATGCGCATCACGGCCACCGGTCACCAGTGGTGGTGGGAGTTCAGCTATGGCGGCGTCAAAACAGCGAACGAGCTTCACATCCCGGTCGGCACGCCGATCGACCTCGAGGTCAGCTCAGCGGACGTGATCCACAGCTTCTGGGTGCCGGACCTCGGACCGAAGAAGGACATGCTGCCCGGCGTCACGAACCGCCTCCGCCTCCTCGCGCCTCGCGCCGGCTCGTACGAAGGGCAGTGCGCCGAGTTCTGCGGCATCGAGCATGCGTGGATGCGCATTCGCGTCGTCGCCCAATCGCAGACCGAGTTCGACGCGTGGCTCCGGACGCAGGCGGAGCCGCGAACCACGAGCGACACGAAGGCCGAGCAGATATTGCTCGCCAACATCTGCGTGAGCTGCCACACGATTCGCGGGACCACCGCCGCGGGCACGGCAGGCCCGGACCTCACGCACGTGGGCGGTCGGGCGACGCTCGGGGCCGGGGTGATTCCGAATGACGTCGCGAGCATGCGGGCATGGCTTGCCGACCCGCAGCGATACAAGCCGGGCGCGCTCATGCCGAGCGTGCCGCTGTCCAATACCGACCTCGACGCGCTTGCGAACTACCTCGTGAGCCTCAAATGACGGCGATCCCGCTCTGGGTCCGACGGCCGGCCGGCGAGCGCGTCGGATGGCTGCGAACCGTCGATCACAAGGAGATCGGCGTCCTCTATATCGGCATGGGCGTCGCGTTCTTCGCGTTCGGCGGGCTCGAGGCGTTGCTCATACGCGCGCAGCTCGCCACGCCGGAAGCGCGCCTCCTGGATCCCGAGACCTTCAATCAGGCCTTCACCGTCCACGGCGTGACGATGATCCTGCTCGCGATCGTCCCGCTCCTCGTCGGCTTCGCGAACTATCTCGTGCCGCTCATGATCGGCGCGCGCGACGTCGCCTTCCCGCGGCTCAACGCGCTGTCGTTCTGGCTGTCCCTCATCGGAGGGGTCGTCCTCTACTTCAGCTTCCTTGCCGGCGGCGCGCCCGACACCGGATGGTTCTCGTACGCGCCGCTCTCGGAGCGCGCGTTCGCGCCGGGTACGGGGGTGGACTACTACATCCTCGGTCTGGCGGTGAACGGGGCCGGCACGATCATCGGGGCGATCAACATCGCCGTGACGATCCTCCTCATGCGCTGCCCAGGCATGGCGATTTCCCGCGTTCCGCTGTTCGTGTGGATGACCCTGATCACGAGCGTGCTCATTCTCGGCGCCTATCCCGCGCTCACCGCGGCGCTCGTCATGCTCTTCGTCGACCGGCAGCTCGGCGGCCACTTCTTCGATCCGGCCGGCGGTGGCCAGGCGGTGCTATGGCAGCACCTCTTCTGGTTCTTCGGGCACCCCGAGGTCTACATCATGGTCCTGCCGGCCATGGGGATGATCTCCGAGGTCATCCCGGTCTTCAGCCGAAAGCCCATCTTCGGCTACGCGTTCGTCGCCGGCTCGAGCGTCGCGATCGCTTTCCTATCGTTCAGCGTGTGGGCGCACCACATGTTCGCGGTCGGGCTCGGCGACACCGAGAACGCGATCTTCTCCGCGACGAGCATGCTCATCGCCATCCCCACGGGCGTGAAGATCTTCAACTGGATCGCGACGATGGTCGGTGGCCGCCTGCGCTTGACGACCGCGATGCTCTTCGCGGTCGGCTTCATCGCGATGTTCGTGATCGGCGGGCTCTCCGGCGTTTCGCTCGCCGTCGTGCCGATCGACCTCGCCGTCACCGACAGCTATTACGTCGTGGCCCACCTTCACTACGTCCTCTTCGGCGGGACGATGCTCGGCATCTTCGCCGGCGCGTACTACTGGTTCCCGAAGATGAGCGGCCGCCTCTTGAGCGAGGTCCTAGGCAGATGGCATTTCTGGACGACGTTCGTGGGGTTCAATCTCACGTTCCTGCCGCAGCACTGGCTCGGCGCGGTCGGGATGCCGCGGCGGGTGTTCACGTACGCCGCGAGCACCGGCTGGGGTCCGCTCAATCTCATATCGACGATCGGCGCGGCGATCCTGGCCATTGCCATGGTCATCTTCTTCGTCAACGTGCTGCGAAGCCTGCGCTCGGGAGAGGTCGCCGGCGACGATCCGTGGGACGCATTCACGCTCGAGTGGTCCACGACGTCGCCGCCGCCACCGGAGAACTTCGCGACCATTCCTGCCGTGACGGGGCGACGTCCGCTCTGGGATCGCAAGCATCCCGAGTCGAGGGATGGGAGATGAGCGAGACCGCGTTCATCCCGGCCGAGCGAAAGCCGCCAGCCTTGGGCGTGTCTCTTGGGCGGAGCCCAAAGATTAGTCAGGACCGGAACCTCCTGGGCGTTGCCATCTTCATCGCGTCGGAGTCGGTCTTCTTCCTTGCGGTCGTGCTCGCTTATGTCGCGTACCGCGACCCGGGATTGGCGACGGCGAAAGCCACCCTCGATGTCGGCCGGACGGCGATCTTCTCCATCGCGCTCTTCGCGAGCAGCGGAACCATGGCTTTCGCGGTGCGAGCCGAGAGCGGTCGCTGGCTGGCGGCGACGATCGTTCTCGGCGCGATCTTCCTCGCCGGCCAGGGAAGCGAATACGCGCGGCTTCTGGGCGAGGGGATCGGCCCAGGCAGCGCGCTCTTCGGCACCGCCTTCTTCACGCTCACCGGTCTTCATGGACTGCACGTGCTCGTCGGCCTTGTCGCGCTGGTCGCGCTCGTGACGGCGAACCTTCGACGTCCGGGGGCGGTGCGCGCGGTGGCGTGGGAGGGCGTCAGCATGTATTGGCATTTCGTCGACGCGGTGTGGGTCGTCGTGTTTTCCGTGATCTACCTCGGAACTCTGCTGTGAAGGAGCACCGCACGACCCACCAGCCCGCCCCATCGATATGGCCGGTGACGCTCGCGACCGGGATCGGTCTCGCCGCGGTCGGCGTCCTCACGAGCCCGCTCATCCTGGGCGCAGGACTGCTCGTTGCCGCGTTCGCCTTGATCGGATGGATTCGCCAGGCGCTCGACGAGGCCGCGCCGTGAACGAGATGACGCGCCGACGGTTCCTGTCGCGCCTCACGGTCATGCTCACCGCCATCATCGGCGCGCTCGTCGGGCTTCCGATCCTCGGGTATCTGCTCGCGCCGCTCTTCCGCGCACCACCGGACGAGCTCGTGCCGGTCGGCGCGATCGCCGATTTCCCGGTCGGCGAAACGAAGCTCGTGTCGGTCCGCGACCCGAGTCCGCTCGCGTGGGCGGGTCAGACGGCGGACACCGCGCTGTGGGTGCGGCGCCGTGAGCAGAGCGGACCGCAGATGTTCCAGATCTTCAACGTGAACTGCACACATCTCGGGTGCCCCGTGAACTGGCAGGCTGGAGCGAAGCTCTTCCTCTGTCCCTGCCACGGCGGGGTGTACTACAGCGACGGAACGGTGGCCGGCGGCCCGCCGCCGCGTCCGCTCTTCGAACGCGAGTGGCAGGTGAGCGGCGATCGACTGCTGGTGCGGCAGCAGCCGCTTCCGACCGTGAAGCAGGGATGAGATCGCTCCGCGCCATCGGGAAAATCCCGGGCGAGATCGCGAGCTGGCTCGGCGAACGCTTCGAGCTCGAGGACAGCGTCATGGCGGTCCTCCGCCATCCGGTGCCGCGGGATCTCGAGCGGCCCATCGGCTGGTGGTACGTGCTCGGCAGCGCGACCCTCGGGATCTTCGTGATGCAGGTCGTGACGGGCGTCGGCCTTGCGATGACGTACGTCCCCGCGCCGAACTCGGCGTACGACTCGCTCCAGTTCATCAGTCACGATGCGACGCTCGGCGGGGTCGTTCGCGGGATGCACTACTTCGGCGCGGGCGCGATGGTCGTCCTCGTGCTCGCGCACATGACGCAGGTCTACTTGTTTGGGGCGTTCAAGTTCCCCCGCGAGGCGAACTGGCTCACCGGATCGCTGCTTCTGCTCGCGACGCTGGCCATGGCGTTCACCGGACAGCTCCTGCGCTGGGATCAGGATGCGTTCTGGTCGATCGTGGTCGCGGCCGAACAAGCGGCGCGCGCGCCGCTGATCGGCAATTGGCTCGCGAGTCTCGTCGTCGCCGGCAGCAACGTAGGCGGTGCGACCCTCACGCGGTTCTACGCCACGCACGTGTTCCTGATACCCGCGGCGATCTTCGGACTCATCGGCATGCACCTGTATCTCGTGGTGAAGCGCGGGATCTCCGAGCCGCCGGTGCCGGGTATTCCCGTGGATCCGCCGACCTACCGCGCGCGCTACGCGGAGATGCTCCATCGTGGCATCCCGTTCTGGCCTGACGCGGCGTGGCGCGACGCGGTTATCGCCACTGCCGCGGTGGTGGTGGTCGTGGTGCTCGCGGCGATCTTCGGCGCGCCCCAGCTCGGCAAGCCTCCGGACCCGACCAACGTCGTCGCCGACCCGCGCCCGGACTGGTACTTCCTCGGCTACTTCGCGATCCTCGCGCTGATCCCTCCCGCGACCGAATCGATCGTCATCATCGGGCTCCCGCTCTTCGCGTTCGTATTCCTCTTCCTCGTGCCGCTCCTCTGGCCCGACGGTGAGCGGCACTGGTCGCGGCGGCCCGCGGCCATCGCGGCCGTCGCGCTTCCGCTCATCGCGTATGCGTCGCTCACCGTCGCGGGCATCGCGTCGCCGTGGGTACCGAAGCTCGAGGGCGGAGCGCTGCCGGCCGGTGTGACCCAGGGCTTGAGCGACAGCGCGCGCCGCGGCGCGGATCTATTTCTATCCAAGGCGTGCTTCGCCTGCCACGCGATCGAAGGCGCGGGTGGTCGGCGCGGGCCGGACCTGAGTCATGTGGCCACACACCTGAATCGCGACCAGATCACGGCGCGGATCGCGACCGGGGGCGGAGGCATGCCCGCCTTCGCCGGAAGCGTGACGCCGTCGGAGCTCGACGACCTCACCACGTTCCTCCTCACCCGCAAGTAAACGAGCAGACAGACGCCGCAATGTGTCCTGCGGCGTTGAGTCGGGTTTGACAACTGGTTGAACTGAGCCGGACCTAGCCTCCGGCGATGCCCGTCTCCCGCTACGTGTGCATCGCGTTGGTTTCCGCGGCGGCGCTCCTCTTCCAGGTCGCGCAGACACGGCTTTTCAGCTCTTCATACGGCTATCACCTCACCTACCTGGTGATCAGCGTTTCGCTTCTCGGAGTTGGGAGCGGCGCGACCCTGAGCGGAGTGTTCGATCGACGCTCGCGACGGCCCTCGCTCAGCACGCTCGCACTCGCCGCGGCCGCCAGCGCGCTCGCGGCGCTCTTCCTCGAGACGCACATCGACCCGGGCGTCGCGCTTCCCGCCGCGATCCTCGTCGCATATGTCGCCGGCGCGCTCCCCTTCGTGTTCGCAAGCTGGATCGTCGTTCGGAGCCTTCGCGAGGCGCCGAGCCGCGCGGGTCGCCTCTACTCCGTGGACCTTGCCGGCGCCGCGGCGGGAAGCCTCTTCGCGTTCGCCGCCCTGCCGTCGCTCGGAGCTCCCGGGCTGTACGGCGTTTCGGCGTGCCTCTCCGCGCTCGCCGCCGTCGTCATCGCCGGCCCGCGCCTACGCCCCGTGGTCGGCGTCGTCTCGGCATTCGCGCTGACCGTGGCCCTGACCCTGAACGGTGACGCGATGGCGCCCCCGCAGAGCGGTCCCGCGAAGCGACCGGTGTACGGCACAAACATCACCCACCTGGAGACGCGTTGGGATCCACACGCCCGAGTCGACGTCATTCATTACGAGGGCCTTCCGGCCGGGGCGTTGTATCTCAATTTCATCGACCCGGCGTACACCGCTCCGCGACCGGACGCAGCCTTCATGCTCCTCGACCAAAGTGCCGCGACTCAGATCCTCGACGGCTCCGGCGACCTGAGCGTTCTTCGCGCGAGCATCATCGCGGCGCCGTACGAGCTGTTGTCGCGGCCGCACGTTCTGATCATCGGTCCGGGGGGCGGCATCGACATCCAGAATGCGCTCGTTCACGACGCCTCCCAGGTCGACGCCGTCGAGGTGAACCGCGGGGTGTCGAGCCTGATGCGTGGCCCGCTGTCCGACTACAACGGGCATGTGTACTCCGCAGCGCGCGTGAACGTCGTCGAGGACGAGGCCCGGAGCTACATCAGGCGCTCGGCGGACCGGTACGACCTCATCCTGATGACCGTCGTCGACAGCTACGCCGCCCTCGCGAGCGGGGCGTATGCGCTTTCCGAGAGCTACCTATATACCGCCGAGGCCTTCCACGATTACCTCGGTCACATCGCGGACCACGGCGTCCTCGCGGTCGGGCGCTTCTATCGCGAGCCGCCGATCGAGATGTTGAACACTGCTGCGCTCGGGGTCGAGGCGCTGCGCGGGCGCGGGGTCGCCGACCCGCTCGCACACATCGCGGTGCTCCGATATCTCGACTTCGGTCTGCTCATCGTTCGGGACGACGCGTTCGATGCGTCGTCGGCGGCCGCCATCCGCCGGTTCGCAGCGGACCACCACTTCACCGTGGCGTTCGACCCACTCGACCGGACCGGACCGTTCGCCGAGGGCCTCGCCGGCACGCCGGTGCCGGCCACCGACGACCGGCCGTTCTTCTTCGCGAATCCGGGCACTAACGTGCCGATCGCTTATCTGATCCTCTTCGGCGCGCTGATCCCGGCGGTCGTGCTGTCGTGGGGGCTGCTCCTGCTCCCGCTCCGGAGGGTCATGGGCGCGGCGCTCGTCACGTCGATCGGCCGACGCACCACGGTGCAGGCGCTCGCGGTCGGCTTCGGCTTCATCGCCGCGGAGATCGTTCTGCTCCAGCGACTCACGCTCTATCTGGGCCAGCCCGCGCTCGCGCTCGCCGTCGGCCTCGCCGCGCTTCTCGTGGGAGCGGCGGCCGGATCGGCCGCATCTGCACGGGCCAGGATCGGCGTCTCCCGCGCGGCCCTGGCGAGCGCCATCGTGGTCACCGTCGCGTTTCTCGCGTTCGATCGCATCGCGGCCGCCACGCTCCCGTGGCCGCTCCTGGCCCGAGGCGCGACAGCTTGTGTCGTGTCCATCGCGATCGGGCTTCCGCTCGGCTCAGTCTTCCCGAGCGTCATCGCGTCGGCGGGCGCCCACGACGATGGTCTCGTCGCGTGGGCCTGGGCGGTCAACGGCGCAGCGTCGGTCATCGGGTCCATCCTCGCGGTGGTCGCCGCGCTCACGATCGGGTTCACCGGCGTCGGTTTCATAGCGGCGGCGTGCTACATCCTCGCCGTCCTCCCGTCGGCGTCCGGGCTGCGGCTCCGCGTCGGCGCGGAGAGGTCACCCCAACCGACCTAGCCCGGCGCCGTCGCGCGAGGCTCGCCCCTTAAACTTCGCGGCGATGTCCGACGTGCGCGTGCGGCCGATGACCGAGCTCGACATCGAAGGCATCTGCCGCATCGACGAGCGCATCACCGGGAAATACCGGCCCGAGGTCTGGGAGCAGCGCGCCGCGTATTACCTCCGCCGCGATCCGGATTCCTCGCAGGTCGCGGAGGTCGATGGCCGCGTCCTTGGCTTCATGCTCGGTGAGGTGCGCGGCGGCGAGTTCGGCCTCGAGGAGCCGACCGGCTGGGTCGAGTTTTTCGGAGTCGATCCGTCCGCCCGTGAGAAGGGCGTCGGCCGCCGGCTCATCGAAGCGCTGCTCGGCCACTTTCGCGCGAAGGGCGCGCACGTCGCGCGCACGATGGTCGCGGCGCAGGACAAGGACATCGCCGCGTTCATCGCGGCAATGGGCTTCGCGCCGGCACCGCTCACGGCGCTGGAGAAGCGGCTCTAGCTCCCGGCCGCCGCCATGTCCCGCTCGAGGACCGGCCGCAGCTCCTTCTCCCAGAACTTGAGGAAGCCCTCCTGATCCGGGCCGACCTGGTGCAGGCCGATGTGATCGAATCCCGCGTCGGCGAATTTCTGGATCGCCCGCACATAGGGCTCGGGATCGGGACCGACCGGCGCATGCTTCGTCGATTTCTCCATCGTGATCGGCTCGACCGCGGCCTCGAAATCGGCGGGGCGGCGGATCTCCTGCGCGAGCTGACCGCCGAGGGCACCGGTCGGCCACAGTTCGTGCACGAGTCGACGCGCGGCGTTCGCGTCGCGTCCCCAGCAGACCTGGATCTCGACGTATTTCGGTTTCCCCGCGCCGCCCGAGGCTTCGTATTTCGCGATGATTTCCTTGTCGGGCTTCGTCGAGATCAAGCCGTCGGCGATGTGGCCCGCGATCTGAGCCATCTTCGGCCCGCCGGCCGCGACGTAGATCGGCGGCGGCGTCTCGCCGAGCGTGTAGAGCCGGGCGTCGTCGACGGTGAAGTAGGTGCCGCGGTAGCTTCGCTCCCCGCCGCGGAAAAGGAGACGCAGGACCTCGATTGCCTCCTCCAGCATCTCTCGGCGCGTTTCGAGCGGCGGCCAACCACGGCCGACGATGTGCTCGTTGAGGTTCTCACCGGTCCCGACGCCGAGGAAGAAGCGGCCATCGAGCATCACCGCCGATGTCGCCGCGGCTTGCGCGACGATCGCTGGATGCGTACGGATGATCGGACAAGTGACGCCGGTGCCGACCGTGAGCTTCGTCGTCGCCGCGATCGCGCCGATAACCGACCACACGAACGGGCTCTGCCCCTGCCGATCGATCCACGGATGAAAGTGGTCCGAAAGCTGGACGTACGGGAAGCCGGCTTGCTCGGCTCGCTGCGCCGCTTGCACGATCACCTCCGACAAACTCTGGCGCTCGGTCGCGATCGTGCGAGACAAGAATGCACGCGCCGGCGAGTTCGACGGCAACGAGTTCGGTGAGGGCGAATGCGTCTGGTACATGTATGGGCCTGACGCGGACGTCCTGTACGGCACCGTCGAAGGGGTCGTGCGCGAAGCCGCGACCCAGGCCGGCTCGTTCGTTGTGAAGCGTCGCGGCGCCGCCGACGATCCCAACGCGAAGGACGAAAAGATCCAGTTCTAGTCGCGCAGGCGTGCGCCGCCCCTTGTGCGTGCGCTCGGGCGAACGGTATGACCATTCCGCGCCGGACTCGGTACGCTAGTGGTGTGAAAGACGAAGTCCGCACGCTGCCGAAGGCTTATCACGACGCGATCGAGCATTGGCGGCGGCACAACTTCCCGGATTTTCCGAAGCTTGCCGAGGAATGGGACCGCTTCTTTCCAAAGGACGAGCCCTTCTGCCTCTGCGCCAAGATCGCCGAGGACATCCCCGCGGAGATCGAGGTCGGCGAGCGGAAGGGCGAGGCGAAGGCGCTCGCGCCGAAGGACCTGCCTGACGAAGCCGCGCAGCACCTGCTCATGCAGATCAAGGCGCAGGCGTCGACCGAGTTCGGCTCGATCCAACAGCACCAGGGCACGCTCGCTCGCGCGCAGGAGCCGCAGGACCACGCCTGGGCCCTTCGGGTCATGGCCGAGGAGCTGCGTCACGGCTACCAAATGGTCCATCTCCTGACGAGCGCCGACTGGTCGCCGGTCACGAACACCAAGGCCGCGGACATGGTCGAGGAGATCCTCTCGATGCAGACGGGCTCGCACCTCCTCGCCGCATTCAACCTCGAGTACGACAGCTTCCTCGACAACGTGGTGTTCGCGGCGTTCATCGACCGGGTGGGGAAGTACCAGCTCACGATGCAGAAGATCTCGGCGTATAAGCCGTACGCCTCGAGCATGCCGCCGATGCTCCGCGAGGAGGCGTTCCACCTCGCCGCGGGAGTGATCCCGCTGCGGCGATGGGTCGAGGCCGCCGCGCGTGGCGACGGGTACATCACGATGCAAGACATCCAGAAGGCGATCGGGAAGTGGTTTGGTCGAGGCTTGGAGATGTTTGGCGACGAACGGGGCGGCCAGACGAATGTGAAGTACGGCCTCAAAGACATGGCGAACCGCGAGGCGCAGGACCTGTACGTCGACGAGCTTCAGCGGATGCTCGACGATCTGAATGAGCGATACGTGCGCGCCCGCTTCCCGAGCGCCGGGCGTGACGAGTCGGAGAAGCGATTCGCGCGCATCAAGGCCGGTGAGCGCATTGATGGCGTAGGTCCCGAGGAGCTGCTGCGCCTACCTGACCGCCGCTTCTTCCGTCGCCGCGGCGAGTACGCGTACCAGATGGTCGGTACCAAGGGAGAAACCTTCAGCGACGTCGAGCAGTACGTCGCGCACGTGCTTGCGAATCTGCCCGAGGCCTACCGTGCTTCGATCGACGTGAAGCACTGGGCCGACCTGCAGCGAAAGGTCAGTCGCGGCGAGATGCCGCTCAAGGAGGCCATCGGCTCGATGCCTCGGCTCGCCCGCGTGGGTGGGGGCTGCCCATGCGCGAAGTCGGTCCGTTGGGTCCAGGAGTCCGTCTCCAACTAGCGACCGACGACCCGCGCGCCGCCGGATTAACGTCTAGCGCGTGAAGTTCACGCACACGGCGATGGTCGCGGCGCCGAAGGACAAGGTCTGGGCGCGGCTCATGGACATCCCAGCCGCCGCGCGCTGCGTCCCCGGCGTCGCCTC
>VBIZ01000171.1 GCA_005880575.1 Chloroflexota bacterium
CTGTCCACCACCAGTCGAGAACGAGCTGGCCCGAGATCGTGCCGGTGAAGGGTCCGTGCCAGTACAGCGTCAGCGGGTTGCCGACGAAGTCCTCGTTCGCGATGCCTGTGGTCGTCTGCGTCACGGGAGTGAGGCCAGTCGGTGCCGTCTGGTTGAAGGTCGCGCCCGAAATTGCCGTGTCGCTCGTCAACGCGGCCTGCTTATCGACCTGGTCCGTCGAATTGCCGTGGAACCAATACGTACCCGTCGCGGCAGTGGCTGGACGGGATAGCGGAGAGGCGAGGGCAAAAGAAAGAACCAGGGCAGACACAGCGAAGTACGTGACGGCGCGACGCATTCGACCCTCCCGGTTGTTTGAGGTGTTGCGTTCGCGCCCGCCCGCACGTTACGTGCCCGTTACGTCAACATTTGGGAAAGAAAACGCGCCGGCGAATCCGCCGGCGCGCTCTCGCAGTCGTCTTTTTGGCCGGGCTAGCGCACGTGAATTTCGGCGAACATGCCCGCGCCGTCATGGAGGGCGCAGACATATTTGAAGTCCCCCGCCTTCGTGAATGTGAGGCTGTACTTCGTCATCGCCACCGGTAACGGGGTCCCGTTCAACTGGTAGTAGGCGTACTGCTCCTTGGTCGAGAGAAACCCGGAGCTGGCGACCCCTTTGCCATCGAAGGTTGAGCCTCCCATCGCGAGCAATTCGGCGACCGGATCCAAACCATCCGGCAGATTGAAGCTCACTGTGTGTGGCTCCGTCGGATCCTTCGTCTTCAAGAACGTGACGGTCTGCCCGACGCGTACCGTGAGCGCCGCGGGGAAGAACCGGAGGTTTGAAACGCGCTTCGTGCCTGCACCCACGAGGACCGTGGCGTTACCGTCTTCGTCCTCGAGATCCTCGGTCGCCGCGGCACTTACGCGCCCGGCCGTCGCGAGGTCGCGAGTGACCTGCGCCTGCGCAATGGCGGCATAGTCGGCGTCGACCTTCGGCAGATCGGCTCCGGCGGGCATGACGTCCACCGTCGCCTTCATGCCGAGATGCAGTGCGCAGATGAAGTTGTAGCGGCCCGCCGGCAGGGTCGAAGCGAACGTGACCGTGAACGTCCCGGGACCCGCCCCGATGAACCCCGAGTTCAACGTCGCGCTCGGGTTGGCGAGCGTCGTACCTCCCGAGGGCGCGAACATCGCGAACACAGGACCGGCCGGCCGGTTGTAGGTGATGGTGTGCGGACCGATCGGCGTGAACCTGATGCTGTCTCCCTGATGGATCGCGATAGCCGCCGGATAGAAACGGTTGCCGACGCCTCTCGGACCGGGACCTCCGTCGAAGGTCAGGGCCGAGCCGGCCTGGACCGCCCAGGTATGCCCAGGGGCCACCGTCTTTGCGAGTGCGGGTGATGTGAAGATTCCGCTGATGCTGAGAACGGCTGCCGCTGTTGCGGCGCCTACGAGACGAATCATCGCGACTTCCCCTCCCGTTGTGCCGCGCGGGAGCATGCGCGCCGCTGCCGACGCGGTCAAGTAAATTCGGCGCGTGCGGAGCGCGAGCATGCGGTGGCCCTGGTCTTTGGTACTGGCAGTGGTGCTCGCCTGCACCCCGACCAAGCTGGTCGGTGAAGTCCTGCCCGGTGCCATCGCACCGGACTTCACGCTCACGGACGGCCCGACGGGTCAAGTCGTCTCACTGGGAGCGCTGCGGGGCAACGTCATTCTCTTGACGTTCCTCTACACCTCGTGCCTCGACGTCTGCCCGCTCACCGCGGACGTCATCCGCAGCGCGCGCGATCGGATGGGCAACTCGGCGCAGGACGTCGCGTTCATCGCGGTCAGCGTCGATCCCGCGGGCGACACGCCGGCGACAACCCGGCGCTTCGTATCAGAGCACGGGCTCGACTCGACCCTCCGCTATCTGATCGGCTCGCAGGCCGCGCTCTCTCGTGTATGGCAGGCCTACGGGATCGGCCAGGCCGTGAGCACCAAGGACGTCCTTCACTCCGACGCGATCTACCTCATCGACAAGACCGAGCATGGAAGAGTGCTGCTGCACAGCGACGTCTCGCCGGAGACGCTCGCGACGGATCTCGGCATCCTGCTGCGCGAGCGCTGAGCCGCCGCTACGCCCCTATGAGCTTGAGGATCCTGTTTGCCACCGGCTGGGCGGCGTCGCCGACGTTCGCGAGAACGATCACGGTGTAGCCGGCGGACGTCATCGCGAACACCGCGCTCGCGCCGGCGTCGTTGCCCGCGAACATGCCTGATGAGATGCCCCCTGAAGTCTGACCGGTGGGTGGCGGCACGACGACAAGCCGCTTCTGCGTCTCCGCCTTCACGAGCGCGCCGGTTGCAAGGGCCTGTGGAAGGAGAGAAGATCGGGCGCGGTCGCGTATGCGCCTGCCGCCGGCGTTCCGCGGGCGGGCAGGCTGCTCCAGTTCTTGCTTCCGTCCGCGAGGTAGCCGAGCGCGAACCCGCGATCCTTGAGCTCGTCCTCGGTGTTCGGCAGAAAGCCCCCGGCGACACCGGCCTTCGCGAAGACCTCGTCGTCCATGTACGCGTAATAGTCCCGGCCCGAGGCCTTCTCGATGACCGCGCCGAGGAGCAGATAGCCGGTGTCGCTCGAGCTGAACGTCCTTCCGGGCACGGCGCCGGATGCGACGGCCGTGTTCACCGCTCCGATGAGATCGGACACAGACTCGAAGCTGTCGCGCACGCGCAGATAGCCGGGGTCGTTCGCATAGTTCCCGGTGCCGGCGGTTTGACCGAGGAGCATCGCGATCGTGATTCGATCGCCGGTCGCGCGCGGATACGTCGGCAGGTATTTCGTGAGCGGGTCGTCGAGCGACACCTTGCCTTGATCGACGAGCTCGCCGATCGCCGCGGCGGTGAAGACCTTCGTGATCGCGGCGACGTTAAAGGGCGTGATGGTCGCGTTCGGCGCGCCCCGCGCCCGCTCCGCGTAGCCCGTCGCCTTCGTCGCGAACGGTACGAAGTCTTTCGCAACGAGGACCACACCGGAAAAATTGTCGTCGTTCAGATCCGCCAGATACGCGCCGATGGACGCGCGGACGTCGGGCGAAGGAGCCGCCACCGCGCCTGGCGTGCTCACGCAGCCAACCACGAGAGCGGCCACCGCCAAGGCGACCGCCGTCCATGCTGAACGAGGCGGCCGCTGGCTCATCGAAACTCCCACCTGTGACCGAGGCGTGCCACCCCGATCTCGCGCGAGGTCCCGATGACGCGGAACTGCACGCCCTTCTGGTGATAGTCGTAGGCGCGGTCCTGCGCATCGGTGATGCCGATGTCGACATCGAACCCGCCGGGGAGAAGCTCAATCCCTTGGATCGCGAAGCGCACGATCCCCTCGGCCTTGACCGGCACAGTGACGCCATCGATCAGCGTGTTCGTGCCGAACACCCCGATCCCGTCGTCCCGGTAGAGGTACACGCCAAAGACCGCGTCGCTCACTCCCTTCGGGTTGCGATACCCGATCTCGATCGCAGCAGGCTCGCCCGACTGGAGCACGACGCGCTCCGCTCCGTCACGGCCAAGCACGCGCGCGCTCGTGATCTCGATCTCCTTCGACCCCCAACGCGCGCCGATCTCGCCGCGCGCCGCGCGCTCGCGCTGTTCTTTCTCGCCGACCTTCTGGTGATACGCATCGATGACCTCGTGCGGCGAGCCCTCCGCGCCGACGCGACCCGCATCCAGCCAGACCGCGCGCTCGCAGAGGCGGGCGACGGCGCCCAGGTCGTGCGAGACGAGCACGATCGTTTTCTTGGCGGCGCGGAACTCGCCGATCTTCGCAAAGCACTTGTGCTGGAAGTACTCGTCCCCGACCGCGAGCACCTCGTCGACGAGAAGGATGTCCGGCTCGAGGTGCACGGCGACGGCAAATCCGAGGCGCATGTACATGCCACTCG
>VBIZ01000096.1 GCA_005880575.1 Chloroflexota bacterium
CCGCGTGACGAACGGCGGATAGATCTCGGTGAACCCGGCGGCGATCTTGAGGTCGATCATCCACGCGATGAGCGCGCGCTGCAGCGCCGCGCCCGCGCCGCGCAGCACGTAGAACCGCGACCCCGAGAGCTTGGTGCCGCGCGGGATGTCGAGGATCCCGAGCGCTTCACCGAGCTCCCAGTGCGGCCGGGGGACGAGCTCGAGCGCTTTCGGCTTGTCCTGGCGCACGACCTTGTTGTCATGCTCGTCCTTACCGCGCGGCGCGCGCGGGTCGATCTCGTTCGGTATCCAGAGCAGCTTCTCGTCGCGCTCGGCCTCGAGCGCCGTGAGCTCGGCCTGGAGCGACCTGATCCGCTCCCCCACCTCGCGCATGCGTGCCTTGACTTCGTCGCTCGGCGGCCCGCCCCGGCTCGCCTTGTTGCGCTCCGCGTTGAGCGTCTCGACTTGCGCTCGGAGATCGCGCGCCTTCCGGTCGAGCTCGAGGATCCGGTCGAGCGGCGCGTCGAAGCCGCGCGCGACCAGCATGTCGCGCACTTTCTCGGGGTCCTCGCGGATGCGCTGGAGAGGCGTCATCGGGCGCGTGCCATTATCCGTGCTCTCCCGTGTACGACGTGGTGCTCGTCGCGTTCGAAGGCCCCGACCGCTACTCGTTCGTCGGCGGTCTGGCCACGCGCATGATCGACCTGGCCGACGCGCTCGTCGATCGCGGCTACTTCGTCCACCACGTGTTCGTCGGCGATCCGAAGCTCCCGGCGCGCGAGGAGCGGGCTGATGGGCGCCTCGTCCTCGAGCGCTGGTCGCAGTGGATCAGCGCCTATCACCCGCGCGATGTGTACGACGGCGAGGACGGCAAGTGGCGCGACTTCTCGCGTACCGTCCCCGCGCACCTTGCCGACCTGGCCATCGCGTCGGCCTCCGAAGGACGAAAGACGGTGCTGCTCTTCGAGGACTGGCAAACGGCCGACGCCGCGATCGCGACCGCGGCGATCCTCAACGTCCGCCTGCCCGGCGCTGCGGCCATCCTCTGGAATGCCAACAACACCTACGGCTTCGGGAGCGTCGACTTCACCCTGCTGCGCCGCGCCGCATCGATCACCACGGTATCGCGCTTCATGCGTGCCGAGCTGTCGGCGGTCGACGTCGATGCGGCGGTCCTCCCGAACGGCATCGCCGAGCGCTTCCTGAAGCCGCTGCCACCGACTGAGGCGCGGCCGCTGCGTGAGGCGTTCGGTGACCGGCCCACGTTCGTGAAGGTCGCGCGTTTCGACCAGGACAAGCGCTGGCTCTGGGCGATCGACGCGATCGCCTTCATGCGCGACACGGGTGCGCGTCCTCGGCTCCTTATGCGCGGAAGCCGCAGTCCCTACGGGGACGTCGTCGGCGCGCGCATCCGGGCCCGCGGGCTCTCGATCGACCGGGTCGCGCTGCCGGCCGATGCGGCGACGCGCGATCTCGCCGCCGCGGTCGCGTCGAGCAGCGCGGACGTGCTTTTTCTCGACTACTTCATCCCGGAGCGCACGCTCCGCGCGATGTACCAGGCCGCGGATGGGGTCCTAGCCAATTCCGAGAAGGAGCCGTTCGGTCTCGTGGGGCTCGAGGTCATGGCATCCGGAGGACTCGCGTATGTCGGCCGCACCGGCGAGGACTACGCGGTCCCGTTCGGCAACGCGGTCGTCATGCAGAGCGACGACCCGCGCGAGCTGCTCGCGACCCACGCCACGCTGGGCGCGCGGCCGGAGGTCGTTCGCGCCATCCGCGCCGACGGAAAGGCGACCGCGAAGCGGTTCGCGTGGCCGCGCGTGCTCGATGGCTACGAAGCGGCCTGGGAGACGGCCTTCGCGCTGACCTCGGGCTAAACCGGATCCTCGAAACGCCGTCAGACAGCTCGCGAGAGCCGAAGCCCGAGCCACGCACCCCAGATGGGAGCCACGATCCCTCCGCTGAGAAGAATGAGCAGCCCCCCGACCGCGTCCGGAACAGGCAGCGCGGCGTCACGCGCGAGAAGGCTCAGAAGGCCCAGCCAGTAAAGGGCCGCTAGAACAAAGCCGAGCCAGGCCCAGGCCTTCGGGAACGATCGTTGTTCCAGCGCGAGACCACTTGCCCAGTAGGTACCCAAGCCGGCCATCAGCAAGAACGCGCGCTGGAGCCAATTCGCCGGGGACTCGATCAACGCGCTCGCGTCGGTCAGGACCTGCAGCGTCTGACTCGAGGCACCCTGACTCACGTTGACCACCGCCTGCAGCAGCCCAAGCGTCAGGAACAACCACAGCGACCCAAACAATCCCGCGGCGGCGAACGCGGCCGTCATCAATTGCTGGTAAGGCCCGTCGGGTGCCAGCGACTGTCTTAGCACCAACCCGAGTCCCACGAGGCAAAGCATCGCTAGAGTGATGCAAACCACCGCAGCGTAGAACTGCGGGTACACCGCTCGCTCATACGCGTAATGCGCGACACGATCGGCAGCATCCGGGGGCTGTGGTGAGATGATCGCGAAACTCACGAGCGTGAAAATCCATGTGCCAACGAACCAGCCGGCTGCATAGATCAACGCGAGCGCTCTGCCTATTGGGTACCAGCCGGAGGCCGTTGTCGCATTCATCCGCCGGAGAAGCGTAGCCCTGGACGCGACGCGAGCTTCATCTCGTCGTCTAGGCGGAAGTCAGACCGTCGTTGCTCCTCTTCTCCAGGATCTCGAAGCGGACGGCGCGCTCGACGAAGAGCGGATTGCGCCGGCGCGCCCTAGGAACGCGCCATTCGACCCGCCTCGAGAAACGTAGGTGGTCGCGAAGGTAATCGTTTAGCTCGGACTCGTCTTCGAAGGGGATCGCGTGCCACAGGCGGCCGCGTCGTCGAGACCGGAAGAGCTTCCGCCGCAGGACTTCGCGGACCGCGCGATCCGACATCACGTCGTCGGTCTTCGTCGGCCGCTGCGTCCCGACCGTACCGATCACCCTGCCCCGGGCGCTCCTCGCGCGCACCCGCGCCAAGACGCGCGAATCAGGGCGTGCGTCGACGAAGACGCCTCGCTCGACGAGGATCCGATGGGCCTCGGTGAGGGCATCGACCATGCCCTTGTGCGCAACTCATCAGAGGGTCCAGGAGAAGATCACCACGTCGAACGACGCGTCGGGCAGTCGAAGCGACTGCGCGGCTCCCTCGCTGAACTTGACGTTCGAAACGCCCTGACGCCTGGCTTCCGCGCGGCCGCGTGCGAGCGCGCCGCGGTCCGGATCGACGGCGAGGACCGACGCCGCGTCGCGAGCCGCGCCGAGCGCGAGCCGACCTTCGCCTGTGCCGATGTCAGCCACGCGGAGTCCACGCAGGTCGAGCCCGTATGCCCCGAGCTCGATCTCCGCGGGCGGCCGGAGATAGCCGAGACCCCCCGGAAACATCCGCCCCGTGCTAGCCGTAGCGCTCACCTGACCCCGGAAGCATCGCACCGATGCGATTGCCCGACGCGGCGAGGCGCTGCTGATCCATGAGCGGGCTGCGGATGTCGTCGGGCGGCTCGGCCCCCGCGAACCACCACACCACCTCGAGGTTCGCGCGGAAGAGCTCGTCGAAGACGCCATCTTCGGGCGACGAGTTGCGGCTCGAGTACCACCAGAACCAGTCGCTGCCCTCGGCAACCATCAGCGGTTGGCGAACGCTCTTCGGCATGTACCGGAGCGAGCCCCACTGCTCCTGCGCGAATCGGCGCGTGCGCTCGAGCGCGCTCCATGCGCGGGCGTGCGCGGGCTCGCCGCTCCAGACGCGCAGGCTCGCCTCGATCCAGGAGCCGGTATGAAGCTGCGGTAGCTCGACGGTCGCGGGCGTCTTCTCGAGGAAGTCGGAGATGCGCACCGTTTCGAATCGATCGTCCGCCTGGAGCCTGCCGTAGAGCGCGCGCAGGAAGTCGTTGCCGTTGTTCGGGTACTGCTCCCACGCGTTTTCGCCGTCGAGGATGATCGACGCGAGATACGGCCCACCCTCGTTGGGCAGGCGATCGCGCGCGCGCTCGAGCTTCACGATCATGTCGCCGACCGCGTCCTCGGGCTTCATGTCGCCGTAGACGAAGCCGATCCGGTCCGAGAGCTCTCGATCGCGGAAGACCACGGTGGCTCCGTTCGCGAGGCGATACGGCCGGTAGAGGAGGCCGGGCTCGAGCAGCGCGCCGACCTCGTCGCGTCGCAGCTCCACATTCACGGAGCGCGCCAGCACGCCCTCGTCGGACGCGAACCATGAGAGGCCGGCTTTGCGAATCGCGTCTGCGGCTTCGGGCGAGACCGCGCCCTCCGATGGCCATACGCCGCGCGGGCGCACGCCGAACGCGCGCTCGTGGGAGGCAACCGCCTCCTCCAGCTGGAACGCGGCGTCGTCCGGATACGCGAACGGGATCTCGGGGAGCTGTGCGGACGGATCGGACCGGAGCGCCGAACGGTCATCGATGATGAGCGGAAGGATCGGGTGGTAATAGGGCGTGGTCACGATCTCGACCTGCCCATCGCGCTCGAGGCGGTGATAGAGGTGCGGGACGCCCGACGCCATGAAGCGCTGGCGGCCGATGACGTAGCGCACGTCGTCCCGCGTGAAGCGCGCCCCCTTGGCGGCGAGCTCGACGAGGCGCTGATCGGAGCGGATGTCGTCCGGATCGATCCACGCCAGGTTGAACCAGAGAGCGAGGTCGACGAAGTAGTCGTCCGACAGAAGCTCGTGCCGGTCGCCGGTCGCCATCGCCAGCTGCAGCAAACGGCGGTACTCGTGATAGCGATGGATCACGTTGCCGTGATGTATCGAGAAAAAGCGGCGCAGGATGTGAACGCGCTCGTCTTCGGCGAGGACGCCATCGACCGTGCGCATGGTGAGCCGCGTGTCCTCGTCGTCGGCGCCGCGTGCATAGTCCTCGAGCTGATCGCGGAGGCTGGGCACCATCGTGAAGTTGACCTTCACGCGCGGAAACTCCTGGAGGAGCCGCGCCATGTGGAGGTAGTCCTTCGAGGCGTGAAGGCGCACCCACGGCAGCACGAACTCGCTCGTCTGCGGGTGCTTGTAGTAGGGCTGGTGCATGTGCCAGAGGATCGCGACGGGGAGCTTTCCGTTCACGCGAAACGACCCATCTCTTCGAGGCGCTTTCGGACGAAGGGCGCCTCCAACGAGGTGAGAAGCATCCCTGCCTTTGGTCCGCTCGGCCTTCCGATGAAAGCGAGGTAGATGGCAGCGAACGCATCCTGCGAGGGCTTGCCTTTGTCGTTCACCAGGCCGGTCTTCTTCGCGTACTCGTAGAGCTGGTTCTGCATTTCGTCGGCATCGTGGACGTTGCCGACCAGGGACTTGATCTCAATCAGGTAGCGGCGTTGGCCGGCGGTGAGGTCGACGTCCGGCGCGGTGTCGCGGACGGCGAACTTGGCCTCCTCGGGGGCCCACCGGTCCAGCCAGATCCGGGCAAGCTCGAGACGGCGGTGCAAGTCACGAACCTCGGCCGGCGTAAGGCGAGCGCCCTTGCGCTTCTCAGCCTCGACGTCCGGTCGGACACTCGGGATCTGGAGCCAGTCCGCGAGGATCTGGAACCGGATCCGAAATCCGGGCGGCTCGGGGTCCGGCGCGACCTGCGACAGGCGCCATGTCTTTCCCATGTCGCTCTCGGGGTCCTCGAGATAGGCGTCGCCGAAGCGGTCGTACTCATCGAACAGACGCGACACGGTCGTGCCGCCGGGATCAAACTCGACGTGTCGCCTGGGGTGCGTGCGGAGCATGAGGAACCGTGTCAGGTCCGGTGGGTAGATCGTCACCAGCTCGACGGCCGCGGTGCCGACGCCCTTGGACGTCGACATCTTTTTTCCGCCCAAGGTGAAGAACTCGTGCGCCAGCCCGAGAGGCGGCTCCTTCTTGAAAACCTCGCGGTAGATCGCGTTCGAACGGTCACGCGATCCGCCCGCCGTCAGGAGATCCTTGCCACCCTCTTCATACGTCACGCCGAAGTAGTCCCACTGGGCGCACCATTGCTCATTCCAGAGAAGCTTCGAGTTCCCCTTGAACGGCGAGATGCGGCCCTTATGGCCGCAGCCCTCGGCCCACTCGACGTAGTCCTTTTTGCACTCGTAGGCCACGGTCTTCCCGTTGTAATCCATGGCGAGTGTCGTCCCGATGCGGCCGCAGTTCTCGCAGATGACCGAGATTGGGAGCCACCCTTCGGGATGCTCAACATTCGCGACGCGTTTGTGGATCTCACGTATGGCCTCAGCGTTGCGAAGGATCAAGTCGATCTGCTTATCGAGGGCGCCCGACCGATACAGGTCACGCATGCGGTGAAACTCGGGCGTGATGCCGAGGCCGGCGAAGAGCGCAATGAACCGCGCGGCGTGGTACTCGGCGAAGTCGGGCGCGACGGTGGGGTCAGGCGACGGGACCGCAAAGAGCGGCTTGCCCATGTGCTCGGCCATACCGGCTTGGAGGCGCATGGAGGCCGCGTCCATCGGGTCGTAGTCGTCGATCGTGTAGACGAAGCGGACGTCGACTCCGCGCGAGCGAAGAGTGCGGAAGATCGCGTCGCTGATCGTCGGTCCCCTGAGATGTCCGATCGGAACCGGCCCCGATGGAGTCTTCGAATCACGTACGACGTGCGGCCTTTGGGGATCGAGAAGGTTTGCTTCCTCGTCGGCCCAGAAGGCCGCCTCGTGTCCTGAGCTCAACGTACGGTGAGGATCTTCATCTCCACCGCGCCGGCCGGAACGTTCAGCCGGACCGTTTCCCCTGCGCGGTGTCCCATGAGCGCCTTGCCGACCGGAGACTCGTTCGAGATCCGGCCCTCGGCGGGCGCGGCCTCCGCCGACCCGACGATCACGTACTGCTCCTTCGATCCCTCGGCTTCGACGACCACGTGGCTGCCGATCTCGACCGTCTCGTGCTTCGCCTTCTCGTCGATGATCTGAGCGTTCTTGACCTGCTGCTCGAGCGTCATGATTCGACCCTCGAGGAAGGCCTGATCGTTCTTCGCCTGCTCGAGCTCGGAGTTCTCAGTGAAGTCTCCGAACTCCATCGCGGCATGGATCCGCTCGGCCACGCGCTGACGGCCGGCGGTCTTCAGGTCATCGAGCTCGGACTGGATCTTTTTCAGACCGTCCGCGGAGACGTAGACAGGCTTTTCAAGGTTGTTCAATCGGAGCCTCCGCTCTCTGTGCGCACGGGTTCTCCCGTGCGTGCCCGTCAATGAAAAGCGCTGAAGGCCGAAGGCCCTCAGCACTCAACCGGGCGTACTCTTCTGTTCGGCAAATTGTACGCCAGCCTGACCGCTCCCGCGATGTTCCGCCGGCGCGTCCTCTCTTGGTACAGGCGGTCCGGCCGCGACCTTCCCTGGCGGCGGACCCGCGATCCATACCGCGTCCTCGTGAGCGAGGTGATGCTGCAGCAGACCCAGGTCGCACGCGTTCTTCCGGCGTACCGTCGATTTCTCCAGCGGTTCCCAACGCTGCGGGGCTTAGCGCGCGCGTCGCTCGGCGAGGTCCTGCGCGAGTGGTCGGGCCTTGGCTATAACCGCCGCGCGAGAGACCTGCATCGCATCGCACGGATGCGCTCGTCCCTGCCGCGCACGGTCGCCGAGCTCGATACCCTTCCTGGTATCGGCACGTACACGGCGTCAGCGGTCGCGTGTTTCGCGTTCGGCGAGTCGACCGCATTCGCCGACACGAACATCCGCCGCGTGCTGGGACGGGCGGTGCTCGGCCGCACCGCAACCGACCGCGAGGGCGTCGAGCTCGATCGGCAGATCGGCTCGAAGCGGGAGGGTGCGCGGTGGCATCACGCGCTGATGGACATCGGAGCGACGATCTGTGTGGCGAGCCGCCCGCGATGCGAGGTCTGCCCGGTTCGCGGGATCTGCAACTACCGGGGTGACGAGCGATCGTCACGCCGAAAGCAGTCGCCATTCGCCGCGAGCGATCGTCGCGTGCGGGGCGCGATCCTGCGTCATCTCGTCGGCTCGTCGCGTGGCGCGACCGTGGCGGCGCTTCGAACGGGTATCAACGATCCGCGCGTGGCGCGTCTCGTCGGCGCGCTCGCGCGCGAAGGTCTCGTGGAGGTCTCATACGGGAGCGTTCGCCTTCCGACGCGCTGACCCGAGTGGCACGATCGCGCGCAATGAGCACCTACTACGACCTCCTTGGAGTTGCGCGAAGCGCGACCGAGCTCGAGATCCGCTCCGCGTACGGGCGCGATGTCGTTCAGCTTCAGAACGATGCCTCGGACAAGGTGGGGCAGTTTCGCGCCGCCCTCGATGCGGCCTTCGCGACGCTCGTCGATCCCTTGAAGCGCTCGGCCTACGACGAGGCCCTCGTGGCCGCGGCGCAGGACGGAGCGGAGGCGAGCGCCGACGAGACGGCCGCGGCGTTCGGGTACGCGATGCGCGGCGGACTCTGGTTCGCCGGCGGAGGAATCGTCACCGCGGCGACGTACGCGTTCTCACAGGGCACGTACCTGATCGCATGGGGGCCGCTGCTCTTCGGCGGATTCCAGCTCGTGCGCGGCCTGCTTCGGTACCTCACCGTTCCGAACGGTGCGCGCAAGCCGAGCCACATGGGACTTCTCGCGGGCCTCGTCGCCGTCGGCCTTCTCTCGGCCGGCTTCGTCATCGGCAGCGAGGCCCTGGCCGCGCAGGAGATGGCCGAGGGCAAGAAATGGAACGCGCTGATCGACGCGACCACCCTTGACGTCACAAAAGCCAGCGACCTCGTCCAGAGCGTGGCGAACCGGCCTGGACCATGGTCGGCCGGCCACAGCGCCGATATGGAGAAGGCTTCGGTGCTCTACGCGAGCGTCGCCGACGCTGTCGCGGCGGGGAGCGCGCCGAGCCGACTCG
Organism: Chloroflexota bacterium; assembly: GCA_005880575.1. Lineage (GTDB taxonomy): Bacteria > Chloroflexota > Limnocylindria > P2-11E > P2-11E > 3-1-20CM-2-70-9. The sequence goes on from VBIZ01000096.1 coordinate 8,831, forward strand.
AGTGGTACCGCGTCGCCATGGCGACGAATTTCCGCGATGCCGCGGCGATCACGCACGAGTACTCGCTCCTCTCGGCGACCTCGCCGAGCAGCGCGTTCGAGGCGCTCGATAAGAGGTGGAAGGTCCGGCTGGCCGAGGAAACGGCGCTAGCGGATCGCTTCGAGGCGCAGGAGAAAACAGCGCCCTAGCGCGTGGGCGTCAGGCCGGCTCGAGTCGGAGCGTCGTCGGCAGCACGGACGGAACGAGCATCGAGTCGAGCGAGCTGCCCTTCCGATATTTCTTCCGGTAACCATCCGACGTGCGCTTCACCGATGCGCTGTCCGCGGCGGGTACGGCGCGCACCGCGATCCGCCTTCCGTTCACGACTATTGCCCCTGGCCTGGCCACGAGCTCGCGGTACCAGCGCGACGTCGGCCCGCGATAGGTGCGGATGAACACATCGTCGCCATCCACGACGATCCAGATGGGGACCGCATGCACGGTCCCCTTCGGCGAACGCGTTTCGATGTCGACCTCCGGCGTGCGGTCGAGCAACGCGATCGCGTCCTTCGGGAGGCTCAATCCCGCTCCGGAAGCGGTGGCCCGGCGATCGCCAGCGCGTAGCGGTCGGGCGACAGGAACGTCCGCGCGATCTCCACGACCTGCTCGAGCTTGACCGCGCGCAGCTCTCGTGGGTAGCGCTCGGCGTAATCGGGGCCGAGCTCGAAGATCTCGCCCTCGAGCAGGAGCGAGGCGACACCGGCCGGGCTCTCGCGAGCGACGTCGAGCTCGCCGACGAGCTTATCCTGCGCCAGCTCGAGGTCATCCTCGGCGACCTTGCCGTCAACGATCTTGCGGAGCTCCTCGAGCGTCGTGCTGACGGCACGCTCAACGTTGATCGGGTTGACGCCCATCCGGACGACCCACGGCGATTGGCCGCGCGAGCCGCCAAGGGTGCTGAAGACGTAATACGCGAGGCCGAGCTCATCACGGACGACGTGTCCCACGCGGCTCGCGAACGTGTCGGCCGCAAAGACCATGTTGGTCACACGCGCGGCGACGAAGCGCGGATCCGTCCGCGGCAGCCCGGGCCATCCGAGCACCACGTCACTCTGCGTCTTGTCCGGCACGATCTCGACCTTTCGCGTCGCAGTCGCAAGACGCGCCTCGGGCACCTTTCGCTCTTCGCGCGGGCCGCCGGCGCGCCACGCCGAGAACGACTTCGCGGAGGCATCGAAGACCTGTTGCGCGTCGACGCCTCCGGCGACCACGAGCACGGCACCGTCCGGTCGGATCGCGCGCCGGTGATGGTCGCGAAGGTCGTCGGCCGTCGCGGCGCGCACGACGTCGAGATCCCCGATCGGCCGCGCGCGGAACGGGTGACCCTTCGGGAATACGAGCTCGCGCCAGGCGCGCTCAGCGACGGCGCGCGTGTTCTTCGCGTCCTCCTCGATCTGAGCGACGGTCTGCTCGCGGACGAGCTCGACCTCGGTTGGTGCGAAGGCCGGCCGCATGACGGCGTCGGCCATGAGCTCGAGCAGGACATCGAGATCGCTCCCGAGCGACTGCGCGCTGAACGTCGCCGCGTGCGAACCGACGTCCAGCCGCGCGGCCGCGCCGATGCCGTCGAGGGCGTCGGCCCACGCCTTCGCGTCACGGGTCGTCGTGCCTCGCAGCATCGCGAGCGCGCAGAGCCGCCCGATGCCCGGCCGGCCGATCGGCTCGAACCATTGCCCCGCCTCGATCGCCAGAAGGACCGCAGCGGATTGCAGGCCGGCGATCGGGATGGCCGCGATCCGCAGGCCGTTCTCGAGGCGATGCCGGCGAACGTCCATCAGGACTGCTCCGGGACGAACCAGCCGACGGTGCGCCCCTTCTCCTGAAAGACCGAGTCGGCGGCCGCGCGGACATCTTCGGCGGTGACTGCGGCGAGCCGCTCGTACCACTCGCCGAGCGACGTCGCGGCGCCGGTCGCTAGGAGCTGGCCGAAACGCCACGCGCGCCAGGTGATCGTGTCGGTCATGAACGCGCTCGCCGAAAGCATCTGGCGGCGAACCCGGCCGAACTCCGAATCGGCGAGTGCCGACTTCGCGATCTTCTCGAGCTCGTCGAGGATCACGCGCTCGACCCGGTCGTGGGTCACGCCCGGCCGAAGGTGCGCCTCGACCACGAATAGATAGGGGTCTTTCATGAGCTGGAACGACGCATCGACGCTGGTCGCGAGTCCGGTGTCGACGAGCGCGCGATAGAGCCGCGCCGAGCGACCCGATGCGGCCTCTCCCCCACCGGCGGTCGCGCCGGCGAGCGCGACGCCGAGCGCGGAAAGCGCGGGCGCGCGAGGATCCGAAGCGCGTGGGGCCTTGTGACCGATCTGAATGATCGGCAGCGCGCCACCGGCGCGACGAACGATGACCCGCCGCTCGCCGTACTGCGGCGGCTCCGGCGCCTTCGGCGGCTCGATCGGCGCTTCGGCGTCGAGCGGCCCGAACGCCGCGGCGGCGCGGTCGAGCAGCTCGCTCGCCGGCGCGTCACCGGCGACGATGAAATACGCGTTATTCGGTGCGTAGTGGCGGCGATAGTGCGCGTAGAGACCGTCGCGCGTCATCAGCTTGATCTCCTCTTTGCTGCCGATGACGCCCTGCGCGTACGGGTGGCGCGAGAAAGCGACGGCCTGCAGCTGCTCGCCGAGTAGGAACGATGGGTCGTTCTCGAGGCCCTCGCGCTCGCTCACGATGACGTTGCGTTCCGCGTTTGTCTCTTCCTCGGTGATCAGGGCATTGCGCATGCGATCGGCCTCGAGCTCGAGCGCCACCGGATAGCGCTCCGCGGGGACGGTCTCGAAATAGCAGGTGACGTCCTCGCTCGTGAACGCGTTCCACAGCGCGCCGTACCTCGCGAGAAGCTTGTCGAGGTCACCCTTCGGATGCTTCGGCGTGCCCTTGAACAGCATGTGCTCGAGGAAATGGGACATGCCCGTGGTGCCGGGCACCTCGTTGCGTCCGCCGACCTGGTACCAGACCCAGAGCGAGACGACCGGCGCGTGCCGCGCCTCGAGCGCGTGCATGACGAGCCCGTTGTCGAGGCGTCGCGAAGCCGGGGCGTCGGTAACGGCGGGGATGACAAAAGTCTAGCGTCCGCGAGGATCAAGATATCCACGTGATCCGGATCGGCGAGCCCCGACCGATTGAGCCTCCACCCGACGCGGACAGGGAAAGCGTCTCGTATCGAAGCCCGGCCGGCGATCACACGATTGTCTTCAGCGACGAGGACGAGTACGCGATGGGCGCGAGCTTTTGGAACGCGCGGCTGCTCGGCGCCGACGACAAGACGACAAAGCTGCCGTATGCACTCTCGGTCGCGCCGCTCCAGCCGTGGTCGCCGGATGGAACGCGCTTCGCATATCTCGGCACCGAGAAGCTTCGCCAGCCAGGCCGGGTCCTCTTGGGGGACATCGCTGCCGGCTTTCGGTGGACGACGAATCCGACGTGGGCGCGAGGGGTCTTCTGGTCTTCGTCCAGACCAGTGCTTCTCGTCATCGGTCCAGGCTGGTTGCGCCTTCTCGATCAGCAGGGCCGGATGACCCGCTCGCACGACTGGCGAAGCGGCGAGGATGATCCGGTCTACGGCGGCTGGCTTGCGTCCGGCGAGCGCTTCTTCGTCGTCGCCGCTGAGACCGGACACAAGGCGAAGCTTCGCGCGTACGACTCGAGCGGGACGCTACTGGGCGAAGAGCCGCTTGACCCTGCTGACCTCCTGCCATTCGACACGAAGGCATTCGCATCGCTCGAGCGCAGCAGCTATTCGCTTCGTCTTGGACCCGGCACTCGCTCGATTGGGGCGCTTCTCGATCGCTGGTCCGATGCCCGATATGACCCGGCGACCGGCGACCTTCGACTGGCCGTCTACCGCCCGACAGGTCCGCTCGGGCCCGAGCCTTCTGCGGCCTTCAGCCGGCCCGACGGAGGGTTGACGGCGCCCGCTGCTATTCAGTGGATCGCGATGCGGGTGAGCGAATAGAAAAGCGCGTTCGGGCGTCACTGGCTCGAGTACTGGTAGGTGTGCGCGATGACCTCGTATTCCCACGGAACCGATGGGGTTGGGTAGCTGTCGTGCATCTGGATCTTCATCGAGTCGCCGGCCGCGAGGGACAACCACGGCTTGCCGGTCGTCGCGAGCTCGGGACGCCATTGCATCAAGCTCAGGACCGGGCGTT
>VBIZ01000097.1 GCA_005880575.1 Chloroflexota bacterium
CGAGTCGATCACGTCGTCAAGCTGCAGGTAGGAAAGACGCGCACCCCACTCCATGCCCGAGGCGATGACCGCGTCGCGATCCATCTTCGACTGGTAGACCTCGCGCAGGGTCATGAGCGTCTTGCCGCCACGCTCTTCGAGCGTGACCGTCACGAGCCCGCCGTGACCCGGCATCGCCTCGTACTCCTCGGCGTACACGATCCGCTCCGGCGACGACTCGCGGATCTCCCCGGAGAACGCGACCTCGCCGCCCGGCCCGCTCTGCGCGTAGCGGTACCGGCCACCGGCACGAAAGTCGGCGACGGCGCTCACCGCGCCGTACTGCCGTGGGCCCCACCAGTTCTTGATGTGCTCGGCCTTGGTGAGCGCCTCGTAGACGAGCGCGCGCGGCGCATTGAAGGTGCGCGTGATCACGATCTCGCGCTCGCCCGGCGCTGCGACCGTCATATCGTCGACGACGGCGTAGCCAAGCTTGTCGAGCGCCTGCCCCCAGCCCACGCGCGCCTTCTCGAGCCACTCGGGCGTGACGCCCGACCGGCTGACGCGGATGGTCACGCGGGTGCGCCGACCCTCAGCGCTGAACGTCACGCTGCTGACGATCTCCTGATCCCAGGTGCCAGAGAGCCCAGTGCCGGCCGGCGGCGCGACGCGCCGGCGGTCCGCGTCGGCGAAGTGGATCGAGAAGACGAGCCGCGAAGGCCGCTCGATCTCGCGCACGACTCCGGCGTTGTAGTGCATCGCACCGTCGGGGCCGCGCTGGCCCAGAAAGATCTTCCCGCCGGGACGCGCCTCGAACTCGGTGATCGGCACGCTGAACATCTTCGGCCCCCACCACTTCTGCAGGTGCTCCGGCTGTGTGAACACATCGAAGACACGCTCGCGCGGCGCGTCGAACACGCGCTCGATGATGATCTCCGTGCCAGCCGTGTCTTCCGCCACGTTACTTGCGGCCATATCGCTTCTCCTTCTTGTGCAGTTCCTTCAGGTACTCGTCCAGCCGATCAAGCCGCTGCTCCCAGATCACGCGATAGCGCCCGACCCACTCGTCGACTTCCTTGAGCGGGCCCGCCTCGAGCGCCGCCGGCCGCCACTGCGCCTCGCGTCCGCGGGTCACGAGGCCAGCGCGCTCGAGCACCTTCAGGTGCTTGCTGACCGCAGGCAGGCTCATGTCGAACGGTTCGGCGATCTCGGTGACCGATGCGCCGCCTCTCGCGAGCCGCGCAACAATCGCGCGCCGCGTGGGGTCGGCAAGGGCACCGAAGGTGAGGCTCAGCCGGTCGACCGCCATGGCGCTCCCTTTCCCGCTTATTTAACTAAATGATTTAATACAGTCGGCGGCAGCGAATGTCAAGGGCCGCGACGAAGAGCTCCCCATCGCACGCGGACTGCCAGGTTGAGGAGCACACGTCACCCCGGAGGTGATGAACCTGGTCGCGACGACCGGTTACCCTCCCCGCCGTGATCGACGAAGCGTTCTTCCTCACGGTTGCCGGGATCGCGATGAGCTTCGCTGGGTTCGCCGGACTCATGAACGCGCTTCGGCGCCGCGGTGAGTCGTGGGCACCGATCGAGCTCTATCAGCTCCGCATCATCGTCGCGTATGCGATCACGACGCTCTTCGGGTCGCTCTCGACAATTCCGTTCGTAGAGCTGTTCGGGCAGCGGGAGGGAGTGCAGTGGCTGGGCGGGGTGATGCTGATCGCGTCCTCCACCCTCGGGATCGGCAACATACTCAGCGACGTCAGGGGCGGGCACGGCACCACCCTGCCGACGCGCGTGCGCGCGACGTTCACAGCGATCACGATCCTCGGACTGCTTTTGTTTCTCGGCACCGCGATCACTGGCGCGCTGCCGCTCTACCGGGTTGCTCTGATCCTCATGCTCGCAATGCCGGCGGGCACCTTTGTCTACGTAGTCGCCCGTCTTGAGCGGTAGGTCTTCAGCGGCCACTTGCCGCTGCCGGTCCCGAGATCGCGGCCTGTTGCCTAAAGCGCGATGGGAGCGCGACCAGTCACGTGGGCGGTCCTCACGCCCCATACGAGCAGGTACACGACCATCCAGACCTCACCGATAGCTGGGGCGATGATCAGGAACGGGTGGATCTGCTTGGCGAGATCGCGAGACGAGAACGCCGCGAGGAGGTCCACCAAGTAGCTGACGGTGGCAACGACGAGCACGACGCCCAGCGCTCTGGGGAAGAGCCCCGATTTGATGGCGAGATATCCGAGCGGCGCGAGCCACAGACCAAAGAAGACCTGCGCGGCGAGGGTCCCAAAGTGCTGGATCTCGATCAGGATCATCACGATGGCATTCGACCCCGCGGCACCGAACGCGGTCGCGTAGGAACCGTCGGTCGCGACCTGCAAGCCTTCGAACTGGAAGACCGCATTGAGGCTGATCATGCCGACCGCGATGACGACGAAGACGAGCATCGCCCTCGCCACGGTTTGGTGCACGTGCTTGAGAAGGACGTAGAGCATTAAGGCCGTCAACGCGAAGAACGCACCATCCACCAGGTGGGCGATGACACCCATGCGGACCAGTACCGAGTTCGCGAGAACGTTCGCAGTCGTGGCCGCCGCATCGCCGGCGACGTACATCTTGGGATCCACAAAGCCCTCGGCAAAGCCACCAAAAATGCCGACGAGCAGGTAGAAGACGCCGGCGATTCGCGCGAGGCGCTTGGGTGACGACGCGATACCTTCCTCTCGGTTTGGCTGGGCCAGTGGAGCGTTAGGGTGCATGGAGTTCTCCGTATCGCCCGACTGTCGCTTCGAAGGTCAATGCAGGGATGCCGCGAACCCCTTGGTCGAGAAATGCCCGTACCACGTCGCGCGTGATGACGATGCTCCTTGCGCCGTCGATCGATCCGAGCTGGCCAACGGGGTGGAGTACCGGCATGTACAGCACGCTGTTATCTGTGAAGTTGAGGTGCTCTGCGCCATTGACGGCAAAGTCCCGCACGGGTCCGGACAACGTCAATGCCTTGAAGTCGTCCTTCCTTCGCTGGCAGAAGCTGTCGCACGACGCTTTGTCGTTGGCTTGCAAGATCAGCCCCGGGACCTTCAAGCCGGTAGTGCGAACCTGGCTGAAGATGGTCCCGTCCAGATCGATCGCGGCGCTACAGAGGGGGTCATGCGCGCAGACCTCGAACGACGCGTTGCCTCCGAGCGAGTGACCCACGTACGCGACGTGACTGAAGTCCAACGCGCCGGTAGCCGGTGGATTCTTCGCGAGCGTCGAAACGACGAAAGATGCGTCGTCGACCCAGACGCCGACGACCCGACTCGCGGTCGCGTACCAGGCGTCGATATTGGTTTCCGCGATGCGGCCCTCCGGGGTGCCGTACACGAGGTGCCCATCCGGAAAGCCCACGACCTGGGATGACCCGCTCGGGTTGATGCCCACGACGGCGTAGCCGTGGCTCGCGAGATCCTCAGCGAGTGCGGAGTACTCGGCGATCGACGGGCCGAGGCCGGGCAGCAGCACCACGACCGGTGGGCTCTTGCTTTGCAGCGCCGCGCCTTCGATCGAGTTGGTACGCACCGCGTTGTTGTCCTGGAAGAGAACGCTCGCGGGACCGTTGACGTTGTTGGCCGCGTCCGCCCACGTCCTCGGGAGATATGGGGCGGTCGCCGCCGAACCTCCCTTCGCGGTCGGGTACCAGATCCAGACCGCGATCTCACGCCGTCGACCGTCGGCCGCGAAGGGGTCGACTCGTGTTGCGTCCGTAAGGGCTAGCTCAATACGACCCACAGCGGAAGGTCCGGTCGGCTCCGCGAGTTGACGCGCCTGCACGCGGGCAACGCCGCTGGCGCCGACCCCGACCACCATGACGGTGAGAAGCGCCACGAAAAAGATGCCAAAGCCTTTTGCGATCTTGCGAATCAAAAAATTGGCCCTCCCCCACGGATCAACACCGCACAGCAGCCCGCCCACGATGAGCCTGCGCGTTGTCCTCGGTTGACACGGACACCTGGGAGGTGGGTCCCACGCGGGTTTCCCTGGCCAGAGCATCGTACTCCCCGCTCTTCGCCTCAGACGCGATTTCGATGAGTGTGCGAACTAGTTTTCATTCACATGCGCACAAGCGGTTGAGCCCGGCCCGGGTTGATCTGCAGCCTGTGCTGTCTGCCCTAAGGAACTGCAGGAGGTCGAGGCTCGGCATCCAGCGGCTGAATCGGGAGTCAGCCGCCATGAGGGTCGCTCACTCTCCCCTGTGCCAGCCGCGGTGACGACAGCGTGCGCCGCAAGTCGTGGAGCCTGGAGCATGACGCGCGTAAGCGCGCGCTCCTAGGTCCTCGACTAACACTCCGCGCGCGGGAAACCGCCGAGGGAGTCACCGCCAAAGCCAGCTGATTTCGCGCTCGCTTCGTGCCGTCAGGTCAAGAACTCGAAGGTCCTGGGCGGCCGCTGCCCGATGTCAGGCGCTCACGCGCCGCTCTTCGCGGATCTGTGCTTGGATCCGCTTACGGTTGGCGATCCCGTGATTCTTCGAGACCTTCGCTTCAAGACGCGCGATGGTCTCTTCGGGTGTCGTTGTGGCAGCCTCCCCGAGCTGGTTGCGCGGTCGTGTTCGTGGCGCCATCACGGGTTCGACTCGCCGCGTCGGCCGGTGACGGCGCGCACGATGGCGACGATCAGGGCGCCGACTAGGACAAAGAACACGATCGACAGCAGCGTCGCGATCTCAACAACCGGCGTACCGGCCGGTTGCGCGAACATGCCCCGGAACGGCGCGACGAGCGGTTCCGTGATCCCGTAAATGGCCGAGACCAGCGGCTGATCCGCATTAGCTCCGAGCAGCTTGATGGTGAAGCGGACGAGGAGCAACACCTCGAGCACGGTGAACACGAGTGCGATGACGCGGGTCGCGGTCCAGATCGACGCGTCTCGTGCGGGGGCGGTCGACACGTTGACGTTGGTCGGAGTCTGACTAGCTACGGAAGCCGCGGTGTCTTTTGGTGGGGTGGCGGTTGTTGTCATGTCTGAATCGTGGGCCGCCCAGATGGCGCAGGCATGACCGGACCGTCATGCGGAACCGCCGGGCCAAATCCCGTCGATTCGGGACTTGGCTCGGCGGCAAAGGGACGCTCCCTTGGACGCGCACGCCGTGCGGCGTGTCTGTCTCTGCTGGATGGTCGACCGCGCGGTCGTGCGCGTCATGACCGTTCCGTCACACGAGGGGCCGCGGTACCTGAGGCGTGACCTAGCGCGCGGCGATCAGGCTCCGAAGCGGGAAGTCGTCGATGACGAACGCGAGAAATGCGACGAGGAGAACGAGCCCAAAGACTGTCCAGAGCCACAGAGCGCGTGCCGAGACGGGATCGTCGCCGCTCATGGCACGCGGCTCCGCCCAGTCTTCGTTTCTTGCTTCACGGGCTAGCGCGGTGGCCATTGAATCCTCCCATGACTGTCCGAACTGATCCCCCATTCGCCAAACTGGTCGCGTTGATTCGCAACCGAATTCACCCGACCCCCAGGGTGGCTCCCCTGCGAGTGGGCGATCTTGAGATCGACGCCTTGAACCCACGCGTTCGAAAAGGGATGCGCGCGATCCGTCTCTCGCCCGCCGAGCACGTGCTCCTCTACAGCCTCGCCGCGAGGGGCGGTGCGGTCGTCAGTTATCGGGACATTGCCGACGCGCTCGGGCGGACCGAGCCCGACTTCCTGACCAACACGCTGGCACGTCACCTGAGCAGCCTGCGTCGGAAGCTCGGCGACGACGCCCACAACCCGCGCTACATCGAAACGGTTCCCGGAGTCGGCTACCGCGTGGTGTCAGCGCGTCAGCCCTAAAGACCTACCCGCTCGGGGCGCCGTGGCCGGCTGAAGCTGGTCGAACACTAACGCAGCGTCCTCGATGATCGAGCCCGGTCGGTCATGAGCGGGGGATGACGGCAAAGTCATGCGAGGTGCTCGAGCGAAGGTCAGTGTTCACGATATGCCTACCGACGACCCAATCACCGTTCTCGTACTCCAGGAGTTCCGGCTGCGCGCAGCTGGCGACGCTGCCGCCGCCGCCCGGATAGTCGCGGCGACACCGCCAGGGATCGAACCGGCCATCCCCCTCCTCACAAGCATCGAGGATCGACGCGACGTCGCGACGCTCCGGGCGTTGCACACGGGAGAAGGGACCGAAGCCGACGCAGTCGAACGCGCAGGTCTCGATCACCTGGTCTCGAGCTGGGCGGCGCCGAAGCACTACGGCCCCCGAGTCACCGAGCGTTCGCAGAGTCCACCTTCATCCTTTCGGCTCGCTGTGACCGAATCTGGTATTAACGCAGTTGGCGGCGCAGCGCCGCTCAGCGACCACTCGCGTAGGAACGAAGGGACGAGTCGGCCGATAGGGCTGGTCTGGATCGGAGCGCCTGTCGGGACCCACGCGGGGCTTCTCGTCCTGCTCGGTGGTTACGACGAGCCGCACCTGGGTCCGAGTGATCCCTCCGGTTGGCCCCTTCCCCTTAGCCGCGACCTCGGCGTCCGTATCTATGAGAGCCCGCGCCTAGAATCAAGTGGTGCGCAGAGCACACGCTGACGCGCCTGCGGCAAGGCAAACTGACCGCGGGGTCCGCGCGCTCTCGGTGGTCGGCGACAAGGCGCTCGCGAACACCATCGACCTCACGCTGCAGCATGGCCCCTACGTCCGCCGTAACGTCGCGACGGTCGCCGACGGCAAGACCGCCATCGAGGAGTGGGAACCCCATCTCCTTCTGGTCGACATCGACGTCGAGGCTGGTCGAGCCATCCAGTTGATCGACGACGCGCGCGCCCGCGGGCAAATCGGTGTCATCGCCCTCACCCGCCGCAGCGACCTCCGCGGGAAGCTCGACGCATTCGCGCGAGGCGCCGACGATTACATCGGCGTGCCGTTCGTGCCCGACGACCTCGTCGCCCGAGCGCACGCAGTGATCCGCCGGACGCACGGCACCGCCGGAAAGCTTCTCCCCCGTCTGCGCATCGGCGATCTCGAGATCGACGTTCTCAATCGGAAGGTTCTCGCCGGCGAGCACGAGCTGCACCTCACTTCACTCGAGCAAGCCCTGCTCTATCTTCTCGCCGCGAACGCGGGCACCACCCTGACACGCGAGCAGATCCTGGACGCCCTATGGGGAACGGACTTCGTAATCGAGAGCAATGTCGTCGACCGCCACGTACGCGCGCTACGGGCGAAGCTGCAGAACGACTGGCACAAACCTCGCTACATCGAGACCGTTTCGAACGCCGGCTACCGGTTCATACCCGTTTCCCGCGCCGAGAAGAACTGAGGCTAACCGGCGAGCGGCAACGCCAAGACGAACGTACTCCCCACATCGCCAGAACTTTCGAGCCAGAGGCGTCCACGGTGTTGCTCGGCAAGCCGACGGCTGATGTGAAGACCAAGACCTGACCCTGGAATATCCCGGGTCCGTTGGGTCCGGAAGTACGGCGCGAAGAGGCGGTCGCGTTCGTCCGACGGTACGCCGAGACCGTGATCCTCAACCCTGACCTGTGCTTCGTCACCTTTCGTCGTCAATGCGATGTCGATCGGCGCGCCCAGTGCGCTGTATTTGATGGCGTTGCTAATGAGGTTGTCGAGGATCTGGGCGACACGGCCGGAGTCCCCGCTCACAGGCACGCCAACCTCGGGACGATCGAACCTGAAGCGCGTGGTCTCCTCGTGCTCGTGCCGGATGATCGCTTGCGCGACCGCGTCGGTCAGATTGAAGGTGACGACTTCGAGGCTCATCGCGTTCGACCGGAGGCGTATGGCGTCCTGCAGACCGACGATGAGCCGATCCATCCGCCCGACCTGGTCCAGAGCGAGCTCCATCGCGGCCCGCCCGCGCTCGGGATCGCTGGTCGTGAGCTTGCGAGCGCGCTGGATCTGCGCGCTGATCGTGGTGAGGGGAGCCTTCAACTCATGGATGGCGGTGCTGAAGAAGTCCGTCTTCGCCCACTCCGCCGCGGATGGGCCGCTCGGGTCCGGAAAGATCGCGACCGCGTCGGGGCGGGCCGACGGCACGCCGCGTACCGCGCTCTGAAGCGTGGCAAGGAATTCTTCGACGACGAAGGGCTTCGGCACCGCGCCGACGAAACCAGCGTTGCGACTGCGCGGCGAGGTTCCCGCACGCTCCTCCGCGATCGCCTCCGCATCGGCGGTGAACATCAGGACCGGGAGTGCCGGGTGAGCGCGCCGGATGGCGGCCGCGTCGTCCCACGAGCGCGAGAGTCCGGTTCGGCCGATCTCGCCGTCCAGGATCACGCACTTCGGGTCAAAGCGATCGATCGCCTCTCCGATCTGGTTGTGATCGGCGATTGTTACCGCCTGGTACCCAGCTCCCTTGACGAGCGTCGTCACGAGCTCACTGAGGACTACGTCGTCCTCCACAAGGAGCACAGCAGGCGGCGGCGCGTGATCGCTGCGCTGCGTTGCCCGCTCTTGTTCCCGAGCCACGCTCAAATGCTCGTCGCGACCGCCGGCGTGCGCATGACGTTTTCGTCACGCGCCTGTGTCCCTGCTATCGGGTGCTAACGACGAAGGAGCACCCCGTCGGAGTGCTCCTTCTCTGGTTGCTCGCGAAGTTGCTTACGGCTTCGGCGGCGCGCTGATCCCGAGCTGCTTCATCAGATCTGCCTGATCGAAGTAGGTGCGCTCGCGCTGGATCAGGCCGTCACGGAACGAGCTGACGAGCATGGTCTTCAGCACGATGGGCTTGTTCGTCGCCGGGATCGTTCCCGTCGGTGAGACGAGCGGTCCGGTGTGAGTCGCCTTGTAGACGACCTCGGACGTGACGTGGTCGCCCTGAGCGATCTGGTTCGTCACTTCGGCGGTGCCTTGTGGGAACGCCGTCTTCCAGACCTTGAGCGAGTCAAGGATCTGCTTCTTGCCCTTGTACTTGCCTGTCGGGTCGGAGGTCTCGGCGTCCTCAGCGTACGGCGCGCGATCGAGGTCGCCCTTGACCATCGAAGCTATCCAGGTCTTGATCGTGGCGCCGTTGTTGACGACGAGGGGTCGTTCTTGTGTGAGAGTCATAGATGCCCTTCTTTCTGGGCTTCACCGTACGCCCGATACTTGCAAATAGCAAGGAGCACCCGGTAATGTAAGTAAAATGGATGAGCTCGCGCGGGCACTGGCCGTTGTAGGGCGCAAATGGGCGCTCCTCATCGTCGAAGCCCTGCGCGAGGGTCCGCGTCGATTCACCGAGATAGAGCGTTCGCTCGGCGCCGCGAATCCGAAGATGGTTACCGCGCGTCTGCGCGAGCTCGAGGCGGCCGGCGTTGTTTCACGAACGGTCTACGCGGAGGTGCCCCCGCGGGTGGAATATGAGCTCACCGATCGCGGCCGCGAACTTCGCCCCGCGATCGACGCGCTTCGACGGTGGGGAACGCGAAGACGAGTCCGGTAGCAGTCGCCTCTAAGTTGATGCGGTCTTAGCCGGCGGCGCTTTGGCTCGGACTGCCGGCGGCCGCCAGGATTCGAATCGTGCGGACGAGTTCGTCGGCCTCGCAAAGCTTGCCGATCACCGCTCGTGCCCGGATGGTTACGGACGATGTGGGGCCAAAGTCGTCTGACCGCAGAAAACCGAGGTCAGTCAGACGACCGTGAGAGCCTCTCCTACGAAAAACCGATAAAGCCCCTCGAACGTCGAGGGGCCTCTCGCGTAAGCGGGGTCGCGAAATTCGGTGGGCAGAGAGGGAATCGAACCCCCACAGCCAAAGGCGGCTGATCTACAGTCAGCGGAGCTCACCACACTGCTCAATCTGCCCGCGATGGGTGCGCTGCATCCAATTCTACCGGTCCGACGGCGCGTGCGGGCGGATCTAGCTCACGACGCGAAGGGACCTCGGCTGCATCACCTCAGCGTCGATGACCGGCTCCGCTCGATCTACGAGCGCAGCACCACGCCACACCCCGTCGAGTTCCACCTCGAGCCCGAATGCGGACCAGTCGCCCGACTCCACCGCAACAGAAACCGACTGCGGGATTCGCACCAGCAGGTCAGCGGGGTGTCTCTGCCTTCCGCCGGCGGACTCGGCGACGAGCCGCCCGGTCGCGTCGAGAATTCGCGCCTTGCTCGGTCGCTCGTCAGCGACGGTCGAGCGCAGGCGGAGCGAATGCCCGCTGGCGTCGTACTCGAGCGTCCAATCGAAGAGCAGCGGCGCGCCTCGCCCCGCAGTTGATGCGGCGCCGTCGCCGCCGGTGGCGACCGTCGTCGCTACGAGGTGGAGCGTTCGCGTCAGATCGGCGACCCGCTGCTCGGCGGCGCGAGCGCGACGCTCGGCGACGCGCCGATCGTGCTCCTCTTCCTGAAATGCCTGCTCGATCTGTTCGATCTTCGCGCGCAGGAGATCCAGCTCGCTCGCATCCAAAGAGCCGAGCTTCTCGCGCGCGGCTCGCAGCTCCTCGTTGTCCTGGCGCGCCTTCTCGAGGACGCTCCGCGCGTGCGCTTCGGCGTGAGCACGCATGGCGTCGACCTTGCGTAGCTCGGCGCGCGCACGGACAAGCTCATCGACAGCCCATTGGAATTGACGTGCGACCGTCGCAGCGCGGTCGTCGGCGAACGTGCTGAGGGCGTTCTCTCGGTCCCCCATCCAGCTGCGCATCGACACGACGGCCCGGCGAACCTGTGACATCGCGAGGAGCGCCCCGAAACACGATGCAGAGAAGGCACCGACCGCCAGAGCGCGCTCGAAGCCATCGAGAGCGATCGCGCCCACCCCAAACGCCGCTAGGCCGACGAGCCACGGGGCCACGACGCGAACGCGCACAGCGAACGTGCGGACCGGGACCGACTCTCCCTCGTTTCCCACAAGGGCACCTTGTCATGACCGCATCGGTGCGATAACCCCCGTTTACGCGTCCCGTCATCACCCGCCCGTACTAGGACCTTCCCGACACCGGCCGCATGCGACGAGCGCCCTACCCTATTCGCGTGCCGTTTCGAACCAAGCTCGCCGGCGCCGCGGCGATCGCGGCCGTCCTCGTGATCGGCACGGGCATCGCCCTGAGCGCTCGCGAGCGACCGCCGGAGGCGCGTCCAAGCCCCTCACCGACTCCGATGCCGACGGCGACCGCGACGGTCACGCCGGAGACCCCGTCGCCAACTCCCTCGCCCACTCCGGTGGCGACCGTGGCGCAGACTCAAGCCCCCACCCCGAAGCCTCGGCCGACGACGAACGTCGCGGGGATGCAGCTCATGACCTATTACTTCCAGACCCGCGCAGCGTTCTCGATCTTTCCGCCAACGCCGCAGATCGACTTCGACGAGCCGGCGGACGAGAACGGCGACGCCTGGTATCGCGGACTGAACGCCGCGGGACAGCCGATCTTCTCGGTGCGCGAGGACTACGTGATGACGCCGAGCACCGCCTTCCACGAAATGGGTCACGCCTATCAGGATCTCGCGCAGCGAAAGGCCGGAGGCGCCGACGTGATGGCGAAGTTCTGGACCTATCGCGGTTTTTCGACGACGTGGCAGGACGCGCTCAGGGAAGCGAACCAGCAGACAGGGATGGCGCAGTGGATCAAGCTGCCCGGCGAATCCTGGGCCGAGTCATTCAGCGTCGCGATGATCGGCGGCGGACACGAGAAGACCCTCGACTACGGCCGCACGATCAATCCGGTGGGCATGAAGACCTTCTTCGTCTCGCTCATGCCGGCGGCGCCCTAGTCCCGACGCCGCGTCCCCTAATCTGTGCGCCGAGCCATGTCATTCGAACGTATCGCGGGCGGAATCGGCGCCGAGCCCTCACCGGCCCCTCACCCAAGCGACAGTGCGCCGGCCGGTGAGGCCTCGCCGGCCATGCGGCTGCAGATCCTCTCGACCGAGCATTGGAGCCTTCTCGCCTCTCGGTCGCTGGCGTGGAACGAGTCGTTCAGCCGCGCCGGGATGTTCCTGACGACCCTCTCCGGCGCGATCGTCGCGCTGGGTCTCGTCGGTGGAGCGACGGGGTTCGGCGACGCGTTCACGCTCTTTGCGTTGGTGATCCTCCCCGTGGTGCTGTTCATCGGAGTCGCGACGTGGATCCGCCTCGGCGCGTCGAACTATCACGAAGCACTCTGTGTCATTGGAATGAACCGGATCCGCGCTGCATACCTTCAGCTCGCGCCCGACCTCGATCGCTACTTCGTGATGAGCGCGCATGACGACTTCCCGGGCATCGGCGTCACCATGGGCGTGCAGCCCGGCGGCGGTAGGGGCTTCTGGCTGCTGCAGATGCTCGCCGGAACGCCGACCGTGGTCGCGATCTTGGACTCCGTGCTTGTGGCCGCGATCGCGGCGATCGCCGCGCTTCATTTCCGCGCTCCGCCGGCGACGATCATTCTGGTCGGCGTCGCAGGCTTCGTTATCGCGCTCGCCGTGTCGCGGTGGTATGTGCAGCGGGGTATCGACCAGCTTCAAGCCGGCCTTCATCCACTCTTTCCCACACCTGGAGCGAATCGCTCCGATTCTTGACGGCCGTCCTGGCGCTCCACTTCCTCGGCCGTCGTGACTGATTGTGGGCTGAGACCAAGCCCGTAAACGCCCGGCCTAGCCTCCGCGCGAGTCAGTCGCGAGATCTCGGCTGAAGGAAGGGAAAGGCTTGGGTGCTGCGGTACTCGGGCTCGTCAAGCGGTTTCCGATCTGGACGGCGATCGGGGTGTTCGCGCTGGTTGGATACCTCTTCCGAGACTTCGTGACCGGAAGCGTCACCGATCTGAAGGTGGGCGATTGCGTCGACCTGCCATCTCTCACAGCGAACACGACCGTCAAAGACGTTCAGCATCATCCATGTGGCGACATGCATCACGGAGAGGTGTTCTTCATCGGTACCGCGCCAGGCGGTTCGAGTGGCGCCTATCCCGGCGCCAGCGGGTTCGACTCATTCTTGTCCGCCCAATGCGTCCCCGCCTTCCGGAGCTACACGGGCTTCGATTACGAGACCGACAAGACCTATGACATCGAATTTCTGACTCCCACCAGCGAGGGCTGGGCGAAGGGTGATCACACGATCGACTGCTTCGTCGTGCGAGTCGACGGTCAGACGTTCAAAGGCAGCCTCCGCCAAACGCCCTAGACCGCACCTGAGCCGACCCCGGGGCTCGAACCCGGAACCGGTGGTTTACAAAACCACTGCTCTACCGTTGAGCTAGGTCGGCGCGCTTTTCCTATTGATTCTGCCATCTCGCGATAGCGCTGAACGAGAGCCGATCAGGTGAGGCCGACTATCTCCGGCGGATAACGACCCAGGTACTAAGCACGCCCACGAACGTCAGAACCACGAGCCCCGCCCCGTACCAGAGCGCAGCGTCGTGCAGACCGATCCGCGTAGCGAGGAATCCCGCGATGACCGCGGGCAGCGCGAGAGCCAGGTACGCAACGACGAAAACTGCCGCGAGCAGCGCCGCCCGCGCCGTCGGCGCGGCGAGCGCGACGAGGGTCCGCAGCACACCGAGCCACGCAGGGCCAAATCCGACTCCGGTCAGTGCGGTGGCCGCGAAGAACAGGAGCGGCGATGTGAGCGCGATGGCCGCCACCGCAAGCACGAGGCCCACGCCGAGGATGACCCCGCCGACCATCATCGCGCGAGTCGTGGCCCATACGCGCGTGATCACGATCGCGACCGCGCCGATGTCCGCGAGGAGGAAAATCGCGAGCCCGCCGAGCACCCGGTTGGACGAGGCGGCGAGCTGCGACGCAAGGGTGGGGCCGAGGGAGAGGTAGAAGCCGGCAACGGCCCAGCCCGCGACGAGGATCGGCAGCGTGGCGACGAACTCTCGTCGGACCGCTCGGTCAACAGATATCCGCGGCACCCATCGCACGCCACTCCGCCGCACGCCGGGCTCGGGCGTCGCGGCGATCGCGACGAGCGCCGCGATGAAGGCGAACAACGTGACCCAATAGATGAGGTGAAGCGGATCGGGCGCGTACTGCACGAGTACCGCCGAGGCGAGCGCTCCAATGCCGAGGCTCAGGATCGGCCCGGCGCTGTTGACGAGTGAGGCCAGCGCAGGGTTCTCGGGAGGTTGCAGATCGACCAACGCGGCGCCGAGCGCTCCCGTCGCGATCCCAGTGGCGATGCCCTGCGCGATACGCGCGGCAAAGAGCCACTCGATCCCCGACGCGACGAGAAACAAGACGATGCTCGCTAGCTGAATGACGATCGCGACGAGGATGATCGGCCGCCGACCGACAAAATCGGATGACGACCCCGTGAAGAGGAGCGCCACGAGCAACGCGATCGCGTACACCGCGAAGACTTCGGTGAGCGCTCCAGCCGAGAAGTGCCACAAACCGGCATACACCGCGTAGAGGGGTGACGGCGCTGCGGCCGCGAACAAGAACAGCCCGAACGTTGTCGCCACGACCCAGAACGACGCTCGGCGGCCGATGAATTCACGCGCTCCGAGCGTGCGCGTCACGACTTCCAATTCTTCCTGCGCTTCCTGGGGGCTACGACCTCGCGGGCTGTCGCGAGAGATACCCGCGCATGTCCGCCTCGTGCTCGTCATGGAAGTGCCCGAAGAACGCCGCTCCGCTCAACGGCGCGCCCTCCATCCATGGAAAGCGCGTGGGATCGCTGAGCGTGTCGTCCGGCAATTTCTGTATCGCCGCCACGAGCTGCTGAAAGACACGACGCGATTCGGCGAGAACCTCGCCCACGGCCTTATCGCTATCGCGCGCGTGGAACCAGGCATTGATCTCGTCGTCTTCGTGCAGGTCAGCGGGCCAGGGCGGCGTGGGTTCGGGCCGGCCGTTCGCCACGGCTTCGAGGCGCCCGACGGTCCTGCGCCGCCAGGCCGTGAGATGCGCGACGACGTCCTTGATCGACCACGAACCCGCGACGCCGGGTTCCTCCATGCGGTCCTCGCCGATTTGCGCGAGGAGCCCTTCCCACGCCTCTCTCTCGGAATCGAGCTCGGCGAGCAGATCAGCTCGACGCATCGTCGTTCTCCTTGGATTTCTCTTCGGCTGACTTCTTCGTCGACCGCTTCTTCGCCGGCGCCTTGCGCTTCGGCTTGGCGGCCACGGCGGGCTCCTCAGCCGGAGGCGTCTCGATCTCCGCGGCCGGCGCGACCTGATCCGTTTCGTCGGTGCCGCCCTCGGCTGCTTCGGCCGGCTCGGCCTTCCCCCGATCGCCGCGATCCTCCGGCGCCTGCTGTGGCTCGTTTTCCCATCCGCCGTTCTCCCGTGTTTCAGCCGGCTCGTCCGGCCGCGGCGTGCGGGTCTGCGCGGGCGGAACGTCGCGTCGTCGTTGCCTGAGCGCCTCGTAGAGCATCACCGTCCCAGCCGCGGCCGCGTTGAGCGAGCTCACCATTCCTTCCATCGGAAGACGGACCGCCTGGTCCGCGCCCTCGAGCACGAGGCGCCGAATGCCTTCGCCCTCTCCGCCGATGATGATCGCGGTCGGCCCGCGGTAGTCGACCTCGTCGTAAAGCAGATCGCCGGACTCGTCCGCCGCGACAACCCAGATGCCCTTCTCCTTGAGCGCGTCGATCGCCTGCCGGAGATTCGCGACGTCGGCGATGAGCAGGTGCTCGCTCGCGCCGGCGCTCGTCTTGGTGACCGCGGGCGTGAGCCCCACGGCGCGATGGTGCGGGATGACGACGCCGTCTACGCCGGCGCCCTCGGCCGACCGGAGGAGCACGCCGAAGTTCTGCGGGTCCTGCAGCGAGTCAACGACCAGCACGAGCGCCGGCTCTGAGAGCGCGTCGAGGTGGAGAAGAAGCTCGTCGAGTTCGACGCCGGCCTTGCCCTCCACGATCGCAACGACACCCTGATGGTTCTCGACCGGCGAGAGCCGCGCGATCTCCATCTTGTCGGTGTACCGAACGAAGATGCGCCGCTGCTGCGCCTCGGCGATGAGCTCGTTCACCGGACCGGTGCGCACGTTGCGGTCCTGCGAGACGTAGAGCCGGCGAATGTTGCGGCCCGCGCGGATCGCCTCGAGGATCGCGTGGGGACCGGCGATCGGCTCGCCGACGGGCTCGTGCGATGGCGCGGCCGTGTGCGGACCAGCGGTGACGCGACGGATCGCGTCGCTGTAGCGCTGCTCGCCGCCGCGGCGCTGTCGCCACTGGCCACCGCCCTGCGGTGCGGGACCGGGGCCACCTGCACCGCCGCGCCAGCCCATGGGGCCGCGCTGGCGCTGCGCTTGACGGCGCTCGTACCCCGCGAGCTCGCGGGCCTGTTCGCTCTCCTCACGCGGGACGAACGGCTGCGGGCGGAACTGCTGCGCACCGAACTGCGGACGCGGAGCGCCGAACTGCGGGCGCGGTCCGTTGTACGGAGGCCGCGGGCCGCCGAAGCCACCGCCCCCGCGGCCACGCCGGCCGCGCCGCCTGCGACGGGCGCCGTCCTGATCGCCGAACTGCGGCGGCGCTCCGGGTTCGCTCGGACCCGCCGCCGGGCTTTGGCCTGCGCTGTTTGCCGGCTCGCTCGCGGGCTCGGGCGCGCGCTCGCTCCCGCCGCCGCCCTCGTTCTCGGTGCGCTCTGATTCGTCCATGCTCATGCTCCTTTGCGACCGACGCGCTCCCAGCGCGTCCCGTCCTTCGTGTCTTTCACTTGAATGCCGAACCGCTCGAGCAATTCCTTGCGTAACGCGTCGCTCTTCGCGTAGTCGCCGCTCTTGCGCGCTGCCTCGCGCTGATCGAAGACCGCCCTTTCGTCCGCGGTGAGCTCGTCCTTCGCGGCCGCCGCGGTCTGGAGCGAGAGTCCCAGCACGCGGTCCATGTCGAAGAGCATCCAGAGCGCGCGCTCCTGCTCGTCGGTGTCCGCGATTGCCGCGAGCGCGAGCGCCTTCTCCGCCGCCGCGAGCGCTTTCGGCGTGTTCAGGTCGTCCGCGAGCGCTTCGCGGAATTCGCGACTGATCGCGTGCGCGCCCTCTGGTTCCGCGACGCGGCCATTCGTGGCCGCGTACGCCGCCCGGATCGTTCGCCGCCAGCGCTCGAGCCTCGATTGTGCAGCGTTCATGCCGTCCCGGGTGAAGTCGAGGCCGTTGCGATACCCCGCCCCCAGCGCGAGCAACCGGAAGGCGAGCGGGTCGTAGCCCAGTTCGACGACGTTGTCGAGCGTGAGGAAGCCACCCTTCGACTTGGCCATTTTCTCGCTGTCGACTCGAAGGAACCGCACGTGCACCCAGTAGTTGACGAACGGTTTTCCCGTCGCCGCTTCCGACTGCGCGATCTCGCACTCGTGATGCGGGAAGAGGTGGTCCTCTCCGCCGGAGTGCAAATCGAATGTCTCGCCGAGGTACTTCATTGACATCGCCGAGCACTCGATGTGCCACCCCGGATTGCCGCGCCCCCAAGGAGAGTCCCACTGCTGCAGGTCACCGGCCTTGGCCCGGCGCCACAGCGCGAAGTCGGACGGGTGCCGCTTGTTCTCGTTCACCTCAACGCGTGCCCCGGCGACGCGCTGTTCGGGCGACTCGGGATTGAGGCGTGTGCCATAACCGGGGAAGGTCGTCACGTCGAAATACACACCGTCCGCGGCGACGT
Source organism: Chloroflexota bacterium (assembly GCA_005880575.1). GTDB lineage: Bacteria > Chloroflexota > Limnocylindria > P2-11E > P2-11E > 3-1-20CM-2-70-9. The sequence continues at coordinate 17,465 of VBIZ01000097.1, forward strand.
AGGCGTTGCCCTTCGCGATAAGCCGCTCGATCAGCGCGATCATCTCTGCGATGTGATCCGTCGCCTTCGGGATGACTTCTGGATCGAGGCTGTTCAAGCGGCGGCGGTCCGCCATGAAGAGGCCGGTGTACTCGTCGGCGATCTGGAGCGGGGTCTTGCCGGCGCGCTGGGCGCCGACCGCCATCTTGTCCACGCCCGCATCGGCATCGTCGACGATGTGGCCGACGTCGGTGATGTTCATGACCTGCCTCACGCGAAGGCCGAAGTACTCGAACGTCCGGCGGACCACGTCGGCGACGATGTAGCTGTACAGGTTGCCGATGTGCTGGCGGTCGTAAACCGTCGGCCCGCAGTTGTACATGCCGACCTCGCCGGGACGCAGTGGCACGAACGGCTTCACCGATCGCGTGGCGCTGTCGTAGATGCGCAGATCTTTGGACTCGGGCCGCTGGATCAGTTCTTCTCCCTTGGCGCGTTAGTTCGTCGCCAGAGCCACCGCCAGCGCGGCGATCGCCTCGCCCGCGCCGATCTCGCCCACGCCGTCGTTCGTCTTCGCCTTGACGCTCACGCTCTCCGGCGTGAGGCCGAGGCCTCGGGCGATCGTGTGACGCATCGCGGCGACGTGCGCGCCCAGGCGGGGCGCCTCCGCGATGACCGTCGCATCGATCGAGACGACGGCGTAGCCGGCCTCGCGGATCTTCGATCCGACCTGGCGCAACAGCTCCTGGCTGTCCGCGCCAGCGAAACGCGGATCGTCGCTCGGGAAGTGCGATCCGAGATCGCCGAGGTTCGCCGCTCCGAGGACCGCGTCCATGACCGCGTGCAGGAGGACGTCACCGTCGGAGTGGCCAACGAGCCCCGTCGGGTGCTCGATCGCGACACCGCCTACAACCAGGCGGCGGCCCGCCGCGAGACGGTGAATATCGTAACCGAGCCCGGCCCGCTGCGGCATGGCTAGCGGATTTGCAGCGCGGGCACGCCGACGAGGCCTTTTGCGACAAGCTCCCGCGCGTAGGCCAGGTCCTCCATCGTCGTGATCTTCAGATTTCGCCGCTCGCCGAGCACCATCCGCACCGGCAGACCAGCCGCGCGCACCGCGGCGGCATCGTCGCCGAAGGACCGATCCGCGGCCGCCTTTCGTGCCCGCTCCAGGACCTCGCGCTGGAACGCCTGAGGTGTTTGCGCCGACCAGAGGCCCTCGCGCGATACCTCTTCTATGGCGACGCCCGCCTCGTTCGCGCGGCGCACCGTATCCGCGAGCGGCAAGCCCGCGACGGCCGAGCCCTCGGCGCGGGCGATCTCCACGCAACGGGTGAAGAGCGACGGCGGTACGAACGGTCGGGCGGAATCGTGGATAGCGAGGACATCGGCATCGGGCGCGGCGGCGAGTGCGGCCCAGCTCGACTGGGTCCTCGTCTCTCCGCCCGCGACAACGGTCGCCTCGGGCGCGCGCGACCGCACGATCGACTCGATCGGGCCGCGCGCCGCGTCGGGTCGCACTACCACCACGATCCGGGAGAACGCGCCGGAGGCGATCGCGGAGGCGAGCGACCACGCGAGCACGGGCTGACCGCCGAGGTCAGCCGTGATCTTGTCGGTTCCCGCACGCGTGGAGCTACCCGCGGCGAGGATCGCGCAGACCGCGCCGGCGTTAGCGATCGATGGCACGCGGCCGGCGAGTCTCGGCCGTCTCACCCTTCGGATGCCCGAAGATCATCCGGCCGCCGACCGTCTGGAGAACCCGCATGACGGTCACCGGAAGCTCGGAGCCGATGTGCCTCGCGCCGTTCTCGACGACGACCATCGTGCCGTCTTCGAGATAGCCGACGGCCTGCGCCGGCTCCTTGCCCTCCTGGATCACACGCACCGTGATCTCCTCACCCGGCAGGACCACCGGACGGACGGCTTTCGCGAGGTCGTTGATGTTGAGCACGGTGATGCCCTGAAGCTCCGCGACGCGGTTCAGGCCGTAGTCGTTGGTCATGATGGGGACACCGAGCGCCCGGGCGAGGGTGACGAGCTTCCCGTCGGCGCCCGTACCGGCGGGCTCCTCGTCGGAGAGCTCCACCTTGACGGTGTCCTCCTTCTGCATCTTCGCGAGCATCTCGAGGCCCCGCCGGCCGCGCTCGCGCTTTGAGCCGTCCGGCGAATCGTTGAAGAACTGGAGCTCGGCGAGCACGAACTTCGGGATGATGAGCGTGCCCCGGACGAAGCCGCTCCGCACCACGTCCGCGACGCGGCCGTCGATGATGACCGAGGTGTCGAGCAGGACGCGCGCGTCCGCGCGGTCGCGACGGACGCCGCGCACGCCCTGCGCGAACGCGCTCAGCTCGGTCCGCTTGACGGCACCCGCCGTCGCGCCGATCACTCCGAGCACGACCGCCGTCACCAGCGGCGCGTAGCGTCCTATGTCACCGGGAAGGAACGAAAGCGGGAACGCGAGGAAAAGGGCGAGGATGAGTCCGACCGCGCCGCCGAACGCGCCCGCGATGAGATCGCCTCCCGACGCCGCGCGGAGCCAGTTGACGATGTAACCCGCGGGCATGACCGTGACGTAGGGTGCGCCGAGCCAGCCCAGGATCGCGCACGCGGTCGCGAGAAGAAGAACGACGAGGATCTGATTGGTGAGCGGCGTGACCTGGGTGACCTGGAGGAGCGAAGACCCGAGGAAGAATCCGAATACGAAGCCGATGAGTGCTGCAACGAGGCGAATGAAACCCACGAGGACTCCTTTCTCTGTTGATGCGGCGTGCGCGCATGCGTACGCCGGGATGGATGGAAGAACATTCGCACGAGTCTAAGACCGCACTGTTAGCGTTCAGCCGGTGGATGACCGCGCCCTGCGGATCGCGGTGCTGCTGTCCGCACACATCATCTTTCTCTCCGCAGGCGCCTTGCGGATCCTGCGCGGCGAGCGAAAACACCGTGTTCGCTCCCCCGCTCCGTGGTATCTCCAGTACTACCCGCCGCTCGTCTGGATCCCCTTCGTCGTCGCGTACTTCTTTCCGGTTGCGATCGACCTTCCCCTGCCGCTCCGGCTAGTCGGGCTTGCGATCGCAGTCGCCTCCGCGCTCTTCGCCGCGTGGGCGATGTGGTCGCTCGGGAAGAGCTACGGCATCCGCATGGATCTGTACGAAGGCCACCGCCTCGTGACCGAGGGGCCATACCGCATCACCCGGCACCCGATGTACCTGGGAATCGTTTCGTTCCACATGGGAGCGACCATCGCGATGGAAAGCCTCGCGCTTCTCGTCATCACACTCGTCTATGTGATCCCGTTCACCGCGATCCGCATCCGCGCGGAGGACAGCATTCTCGCGGCCGGATTCGGCGAGGAGTTCCGTGCTTTCTCGGGGCGTGTCCCGGCGTTCGTGCCGTTCGCGCGCTAGCGGAGCTCCCGACCCCACTCATCCCGGTACGCGAGCTCCTCCACGGGTCGCCGTGGCGCGTCGCCCCACCGGCCGAGCGGGTAGCCAACCGGGATGAGGCCGAACGTATTCACGTCATCCGGGATGCCGAGCAGCGCCTTCACCTTCTGCTCATTGCACAGATGGCTCGTCGTGAGGGTCGTACCGAGTCGGAGCGCACGGGCAGCGAGCATTAGGTTCTGTACGCCGACGAAGATGGACGCGTAAGGCTGGCCCGGCGCACAGACGAGTATGAGAACCGGCGCTTCTCCGAGGTGACGGGCAAGATGCCAGGTGGACTTCAGACGCCTCGCAATCGCTGGGTCGGTCTTCGTCCGGTCCTGATCCTCGCGAAGCAACGACTCGACACATTCGCGGTACAGCTCGCCCAGTTGGCGGCGCTTCGCCGCATCCCGGACCACCAGCCAGCGCGCGGGTTGCCTGTTCCCGGCACTGCCGGCCTTCGTCGCGGCCTCGACGATCGTCCGGATGTCCTCGTCCGACACCTCGCGGGATGGATCGAGGCGGCGCATCGCGCGCGTCGTGCGAATCGCCTCGAATACATCCACCGCTAGCGGTCCGCGACCCCCGCGTTCTCGAGTGCCTCGCGGAGCGTCGCGACGCCCTTGACCTCGAGTCCGGTCCCGTTCAGGTCCGACATGCTCGCCGACGGCACCACGGCGCGCTCGAAACCGAGCCGCTCTGCTTCCTTGAGCCGCGCGGCGATCCGCTGCACACGCCGGAGCTCGCCCCCAAGGCCGAGCTCGCCGACGAATACGGTCCGCGGGTCCGCGGGCCGGTCGCGCAAAGCCGAGGCCACCGCGACGGCCAATCCGAGGTCAGCGGCTGGCTCGCGGATCCGAAGACCGCCGACGAGGTTGACGTAGACGTCGTGACTGCCGGCCGAGAGACCCGCGCGCTTTGCGAGCACGGCGAGCAGGAGGAGGACGCGCTGCGGATCGGCGCCGTTCACGGTGCGCCGCGGCAGCCCGAAGCTCGTCGGGGTCACGAGCGCCTGGACCTCGACAAGGAGCGGCCGCGTCCCTTCAACGGTCGGCACGATGACGCTGCCGGCGACGCCGCGGCTGCGCTCCTCGAGGAAGACTTCCGACGGATTCGCGACCTCGCGCAGCCCTGTCTCCGCCATCTCGAAGACCCCGACCTCGTCCGTGGAGCCGAAGCGGTTCTTTGTCGCGCGCAGGATGCGGAACGCGTGGAAGCGCTCGCCTTCCAGGTAGAGGACCGCATCGACGATGTGCTCGAGAACGCGCGGGCCGGCGACCGCACCCTCCTTTGTCACATGGCCGACGAGGAAGATGGGGACGTCCTCCCCCTTCGCGAGCTCGAGCAGGCGCGCCGCGCACTCGCGGAGCTGCGAGACGCCGCCGGCTCCGGAAGCGATCTCGTCGGAATTCATCGTCTGGATCGAGTCGATGACGGCGAAGATCGGGCGAACCTTGCGGATCGCCTCGATCACCGAGCCAAGATCGGTCTCCGCGAGGACGAGGATTCCGTCGCTCGCGATGCCGAACCGGCGCGCGCGCATCTTGATCTGCGCCGCCGATTCCTCCCCCGACACGTAGAGGACGGCGCCCTTCGCCGCGAGCGCGGCGGACGCTTGCATCAGGAGCGAGCTCTTGCCGATGCCTGGATCGCCCCCGAGGAGCACGCACGACCCCTGGACGATCCCGCCACCGAGAACCCGGTCGAACTCGCCGATGCCCGTGACCATGCGCTCCTCGGCGTCGGCCGGGACATCGCCGAGCGCGATCGGCACTCTCGGCGCGCGCGCGAGGCCACGCCCTTTCGCCGGCGCTACAACGCGCTCCTCGACGAACGTGTTCCAGCCATCGCACGATGGGCAGCGGCCGATCCACTTCGGCGACTGGAACCCGCACTGCTGGCAGAGGAACGCGGACTTCGGACGAGGGGGCATCCAAGCAAGTATCGGCCCGAACTTGACTTGGGCGGATCGTGCGCTGAACTGGCGGCGTGGAGCTCGATTCCCACCTTGTGCATGTCGCGATCCGATGGGTGCACGTCGCGGCCATGGCCACGGCCTTCGGCGGCGCGGTCACCGTTCTCGCGCTCGCCGCACGCCCTGTTGGCGAGGCCCCCGGCGCGGTCGTTGCCGTCGCGATCCGCTACGAGTGGCTGTTCTGGGCAGCCGCCGGGGTGCTCGCGATGACCGGCATCGGCAACCTCGCGGCGTTCGGCGCCGGTCTGTCGGAGCCCGCATCGCGGTGGGGCACGACTTTGATGCTGAAGCTCGGATCGGTCCTGGGGCTCGTGATCCTGTCGCTCCCCAGGACGCTAGCCGTCGCGCGGCTCTCCCAGTCGTCCGGTGACCTGGCCTCGGCCGCCGTCGTCCGGATCCGGAACCTCTACGGGGCGACGACCGGCGCGTTCGCATTGATCCTCGCGCTCGCGATCTGGCTCGCCCACGGCTGACGGGATGAACCTGGTCACCTGGTCGCTCGCGACGTTTCACGCGACCACGTTCGTTCTGGCGATCGTTCTGTTCGCGTATTCACGCGGCGGACTCGGCGCCGCGCTCGGCGGGCTCAACACGTTCGTCGGTCTTGGCCTCTTCGTCGCGCTGTGGGCGACCACCTACTTCACCACAGCGCGGGCGCTGCGGGGCCTCGATCTCGTGCGATCCGCGCGCGACAGGGAGGCCTATGCCCGGCGCACGGTGCGCTGGGGCGCCAGGAACGGGATGGCGTTCCTCGCCGTCCTCGGCGTGGTCGCGCTGTCCGCGGCGATCGCCAACACCCGTCCGGATCAGATCGGGCTCGGGATCCTCTTCCCCGCACTGCTGATCGCGCCGATCGCGCTTGTCGTTTCAGCGGCCGTCGGCGGAGCGGTCGGCGTGATCTTCGGCATCATCGACCTGGGACTCTTCGCTCTCGCCGGCATGAGCGGACAGGACTCCGAGCCCACGACCTAGCTCGAGAGGTCGTACTCATCCGGGACGATGTGGATCCAGGTGAGGCCGGGCTTGAGAGGGATCGCTGCGCCGGCCGAGTCCGCGAACCGGTAGAGGTCCGACGTCCCGTTTCGGGTCCAGGTGCCGTCGAAGCGCTTCCCGTCGCGAAGGATCACGACCGCCCCGGTTCCGGTCGCACGGAAGTCGACTGACGGCGCGCCGGCGACGTCGGCCGTACCGGGGATCTCCTTCACCTCGGTCTTGATGACGACGACGTTGTCGGGCATGACTTCCTTCTTCGCGTTGGCGTCCGTCGTGGCCTGGCCACCCTGTGTCCGGTGGTACGACGCCGACGCCGCATCGAACGCGTAGCTCACCTTTCCGGCTCCGGTGTAGGGCACGACGAGCGACATCGCCTCCTTCCCGGCGGCCTTGCCGACCGAGGCGTCGAACTGCAACGCGGGGACGTCAACGCGGGCGCGCCCGGCCTCGCCCGCGGCGGCGCGGATCTTCTCGCCGGAGGTGTACGCGTTGTAGGGCGCGACTTTCCCCGCGACCCGCTCGAACGCGTCGGCGTGCTGGAACTCGTCGATGTCGACGAACGCTCCGCTCTTCGCCGCGTCACGCACCATCTGCGTCACCGATTCCGAGGCGCCAACGTGCGCGAGGATCGCGTGCAACGCCGGCAGATAGTTCAGATCCGACTGGCGCGCGCTGCGCACGGGACCAGCTTTCGAAGGGTCCTGTGACTGGAACACGAGCGCGTACCGCGTGATCCCGCCTTCGACCGGGATCTCGAGGACCAGGTCGGCCTGTGCCATCCCCGATTGCGGGCGCGCCGCCGGATCGTTGGCGACCTTGATCACCAGAGGTCGCTTGTGGATGACGTCGCCATCCGGCGCAGTCGTCCCGCGGAGCGGCCAGATCGCGGGAGTCGACGGAGGGGCGACCTGAACCGGCAGGGTCGGGCCGCCACCGCCGCATGCGCAGAGCACGACGGCCAAGGCGATGAGAACTGCTCGCATGCTCGATCGGCGTGCAACCGGTGTGCCCGCGCGCGACTAGGGGGCGACGGGCTCCGGCTTGCGCTCCTCGGCCTCGGTCTTCTCGATCACGAGCTTGCCGTCGACCGGAGTGATCCGGACCGTGTCCCCTGCGTGGAACTTGCCCTGGAGGAGCATCTCCGCGAGCGGGTCCGCGATCTCGTTCTGGATCGATCGCGCCAGCGGGCGCGCGCCGAAGTTGGAGTCGTAACCGACGGTCGCGATGTGGTCCTTGGTCGCGTCCGTCACGACGAGCGTGATCTCCTGCGACGCCAGCTGCTTGCGCACGCCGACGAGCTCGAGCTCCACGATCTTGCGAATCTCTTCCCTGTTGAGCGGCTGGAAGACGACGGTCGCGTCGATCCGGTTCAGGAACTCCGGCCGGAAGAAGCGCTTCATCTCTTCCATGACGCGTTCCTTCATCCGCTCGTACGCCGCGGTGACATTCGGGTCGTCCCCGCCCTCGACCTTCGCGCGGAAACCGAGGGCGGATTCGCTCTTCAGGAGCTTCTGCGCAAGGTTGCTCGTCATGATCACGATGGTGTTCCGGAAGTCGACGCTGCGCCCCTTCGCGTCGGCGAGCCGGCCCTCGTCGAAGACCTGCAGGAGCATGTTGAAGACCTCGGGGTGTGCCTTCTCGATCTCGTCGAGCAGGATCACGCAGTACGACTTGCGCCGCACCGTCTCGGTGAGCTGGCCACCCTCTTCGTAGCCGACGTAGCCGGGCGGCGAGCCGACCAGGCGCGACACGTTGTGCCGCTCCATGTAGTCGGACATGTCGATCTTCACCATGTTCTCTTCGCTGCCGAACATGAATTCGGCGAGAACGCGCGCCAGGTGCGTCTTACCGGTACCGGTCGGTCCGACGAAGAAGAAGACGCCGATCGGCCGGCGCGGATCTTTGAGGCCGGCGCGAGCGCGACGGACGGCGCGGGCGATGGTGGTCACCGCGATGTCCTGTCCGATGACCCGGCCGTGAAGGGCCTCCTCCATCTTTAGAAGCTTCTGGGTCTCTTCTTCGGCGAGCTTCCGCACGGGGATGCCGGTCCACATGGAGACGACCTCGGCGATGTCCTCGTCGGTGACCTCCGGGCGCTTCTGGGACTGCGCGAGCAGCCAGTCGGCCTTCGCCTGCTGGAGCTTGTCCTGCTGCGCGCGCTCCTGCTGGCGCAGAGTCGAGGCGAGCTCGTACTGCTGCGCCTCCATGGCCTGTTCCTTCTCGGTGACGACGCGATCGAGCTCGCGCTGCGCGTCCTTCACGTCGGTGGGAACGGTCGAGTAACGCAGGCGGACGCGGCTCGCGGCCTCGTCCATGAGGTCGATCGCCTTGTCCGGCAGGAACCGGTCGGTGATGTAGCGCGAGGACAGCTCGGCCGACGCCTTCACGGCGTCCTCGGTGATCGAGACCTTGTGGTGGTCCTCGTACCGCGAACGGATGCCCATGAGGATCGCCTGGGTCTCCTCGATCGAGGGCTCCTCGACCATGACCGGCTGGAACCTGCGCTCGAGGGCGGCGTCGCGCTCGATGTACTTGCGGAACTCGTCCAGCGTCGTCGCGCCGATGCATTGCAGCTCGCCGCGCGCGAGCGACGGCTTCAGGATGTTCGCCGCGTCGACGGCACCCTCGGCGGCGCCGGCGCCGACGAGCGTGTGCAGCTCATCGATGAAGAGGATGACGTCGTGCGCGTGACGGAGCTCCTCGATGATCTTCTTCAGGCGCTCCTCGAACTCACCGCGGTACTTCGTGCCGGCCACGAGCGACCCGATATCGAGGGTAAGCACGCGCTTCCCCTGGAGCGTTTCAGGCACGTCGCCCTTCACGATCCGGTGCGCGAGCCCTTCGGCGATCGCGGTCTTGCCGACGCCGGGCTCACCGATGAGCGCGGGGTTGTTCTTGGTGCGGCGCGACAGGATCTGGATGACCCGCTCGATCTCTTTCTCGCGGCCGATGACCGGGTCGAGCTGCTGCGCCTTCGCCATCGCGGTGAGATTCACACCGAGCTGGTCGAGCGTCGGGGTCTTCGAGCTTGCCGACTTGCCGCCTGCCGCCGTCGTCTCCGCGGCCTGCGGGTGCTGCTGTCCGAGCGTCGCGATGACCTGGTGGCGGACCTTCTCGAGCGAAACGCCGAGCGACTCGAGGACGCCGGATGCGATCCCCTCACCCTCGCGCACGAGGCCGAGGAGCAGGTGCTCGGTGCCGACGTGGCTGTGGCCGAGCTTGCGGGCCTCGTCGATGGCGAGCTCGATGACCTTCTTGGTGCGCGGCGAGAGCGTGATCTCGCTCGGGGACGTCGTCGAATCGCCGCGGCCGATGATGAACTCGACAGCGGTCCGCACCTTGGAAAGCTCGACCCCGAGGGAGTCGAGGACCCGCGCGGCGACACCCTCGCCTTCGCGCACCAGACCGAGGAGGAGGTGTTCCGTTCCTATGTAGTTGTGGTTGAAACGGATGGCCTCGTCCTGGGCAAGCGCGAGGACTCGCTTGGCGCGGTCGTTGAAGCGGTCGAACGGTCCCATTTGTTGCGTCTTCTAACGGTATATCGCTGTGTCTAGCATCTGGTTCCGATTATACGTTCGCATCTCGGTCTGTCCGAGTTGCGTACACGACATTTCCTGCCGCTTGACGCATGGAA
>VBIZ01000098.1 GCA_005880575.1 Chloroflexota bacterium
GCGAACGCGATCACGGCGGCGCGCGACGCGATCTACGAAGGCGACGTCGCCGACGAGATCGCGGCGTTCATGCGTGAGGCCGGTGGCGCGATCACGACAGAGGACCTCCGCGCGCAGCGGGTGCGGATCGAGGCGCCCGTCCATTCGTCGTATCGCGGCATCGACGTGTACGCGTGCGGTCCGTGGTCACAAGGCCCGCTCGTGCCGATGACGCTGAACCTGCTCGAAGGCTACGACGTTGCGGGGATGAGCCCGGGCAGCGTTGAGTTCCTGCATCGCTATGTCGAAGCCTTCAAGCTCGCGGCCGCTGACCGCGAAGGCTTCTTCGGCGATCCGGAGCAGGTCGACGTCCCGATCGTGGGCCTGCTCGAAAAGGGCTATGCGGAGATCCGCCGCCGGCTCATCGAGGATGACCGTGCTCACGCGGAGCTGCCCGATCCGGGCGACCCGTGGCGCTTCGAGGGGCGTGCCGGGCACGCGGGGTACCGCCCGCGAATCGCCGAGGGCGTGGGCGCGCCGGACACTTCGTTCGCGTGCGCGATGGACGCGGAGGGGAACGCCTTTGCGGCGACGCCGTCGGACCCGGGGCTCGGGGCGCCGCTCGTGCGCGGCCTCGGCATGATCGTGTCCACGCGCGGCGCGCAGCTCTGGACCACTCCGGGGCATCCGTCGGCGATCGCGCCGGGAAAGCGGCCCCGCCTCACGCCCAATCCCGCGCTTCTCATGAAGGACGGCCGCGCGCTCATGCCGTTCGGCTGTCCCGGCGAGGACGCGCAGTGCCAGGCGATGGTGCAGGTCGTCTGCAACATCGTCGATTTCGGCATGAACACGCAGGCCGCGATCGAAGCGCCGCGGGTGATCTCCCGCTCGTTCCCCTGGACGTTCCACCCACACGCGTACGAGCCGGGCGTGCTGACGATCGAGGGCCGCATCTCACCCGATGTGCGCGATGCTCTCGCGCGCCGCGGGCACGTCGTCCGCATGCTCCCGGACTTCTCGCCGGCGGCCGCGGGAGTCTGCGCCGTGCGACGCCTCGAGACGGGCACGCTCGAAGGCGGCGCCGATCCACGACGCGAGAGCTACGTGGCGGGCTGGTGATGGAAGCACGCGAGAGGGCCTGGCGCGCGGAGTTCCCGATCACCGAGCGCCTCAACTACTTGAACAACTGTTCCCTCACGCCGCTGCCCCGGCGCGGCCGTGAGCGGGTGGAGCGGTTCCTGACGGAATGGACCGAGCAGGGCGGGCGCGCCTGGTACGACCACTGGATCGCCGAGTACGAGAAGCTGCGCACCGACATCGCGAACGTGCTCGGCGCGAAGCACGATGACGAGATCGCCATCGAACCCAACGTGTCGGCGGGCCTCGTCGGCATCGCGAGCACGTTCGACTACACGAAGCGGCCGAAGGTCGTGATCTCGGACCTCGACTTCCCCACGGACGGTCACGCGTTCCTTGCGGTGGCCCCACGAGGTGCGCAGGTCGAGTTTGTGCGCAGCCCCGACCGCGTGCGCGTTCCTCTCGAGCTCTTCGAGCGCGCCGTCGATGAACGTACCGCGGCCGTCTGCACGGGTCACGTGTACTTCACGAGCGGCTGGAGACAGGATGTCGAGCGGCTCGCCGAGATCTGTCACCGCAAGGGCGCGGCCCTTGTGGTTGACGCGTATCAATCGATCGGCGCGTTCCCCTTCGATGTCGACATCAGCGGCGTCGACTATCTCGTCGGCGGGACGCTGAAGTGGCTCATGGGAGGACCGGGCATCGCGTTTCTTTATGCCCGCCGCGAGGTCGCTGAGCGCGCCCAGCCCTCGGCTGTCGGCTGGTGGGGCGTCGCGGATCCGTTCGCCTTCGACGTCGAACACCTCCGGCCCGGCGAGGGCGCGCGGCGGTTCGAATACGGCACTCCGGGAGTCGCGGCGATCTACGCGGCGCGCGCGGGCATAGAGCTGCTCAATGAGATCGGAATCGAGACGGTGCGCGAGCGGCATCAGCTCTTGTCACAGCGCCTGGTGGATGGCGCGCGCGAACAGGGCTGGAAGGTGCGCTGCCCTACCGACGCACGCGAGCGGACGGCCATCGTTACGCTCGAGCACCCCGATCCCGAGTCCGCGGTAACGTCGCTCCGCGCCGCGGGCGTGATCTGCGACAACCGCCCCGGTCTGATACGTCTCTCGCCCCACTACTTCAATACGCTCGAGGAGATGGATCGCGCGCTCGCGCTGCTCCGACCGCTGCGCGTCGCGCCCGTGCTCGCCTGACGAACCGGCTCCACCGCGGCCGCATCCTCGCCTGGATCGTGATCATCGCGATCCTCGCGGTGCCGACGTACGTCCTCCGCCTGCAGGGCATTCCCGTCGGACTGCGGCCCGGCGATCTGTTCAGCTATTCGACTGCGATCCTCGTGATCGGTTCGGACGCGATCTTCCTGCTCATCGTCCTCTTGATCGCGCGCGGGCTCCCGTTTCGAGAGGTCTTCGCCCTCCGAGCGCCCACTTCGTGGGGGCGCGCGTTCCTCATCGGTGTCATGACGCTCGTCGTCGCGTACGCCATCTCCTTTCTCGAGGCGGCTCTGGTCTCCGGCACCGGCCGAGAGCAGGGCGTCCCGGAGTTCTGGGATCCCGCGCGGATCGGCGGGTGGGCCGCGAACCTCTTCGCGATCGCGGTCTTCGTGCCGATCTTCGAAGAAGCCCTCATGCGGGGCCTGGGTTACTACCTGTTCGCGCCAATCGGCGCCAGCGCCGCGATCGCCGTTACCGCCGTCGCCTTCACGCTCGCTCACGGAGTCATCGTGGACATCCCGGTCATCCTCGCGACCGGCATCGGTCTCGGCTACATGCGGGCATCGACCGGCAGCATCTATCCGTGCATCGCGCTCCACGGCTTCTTCAACGGGTTCGCTCTCGTGATCGCGGCGCTGGTCGCTCCGGGCTAGGTCCGCCGCACCGCGGCGACCGCGGCGATGAGATCCCCGCCGGGATCGACGAACCCAACCCGCCCCGCGACGGCACACTCTCCGGCGAGCACGTGTGCGCGAAGGCGCTCTTCCGGCAGGAGCGGGTCCGCGAGATTCGTGGGGTCGTGGTCGATGGCGTAGTCCACTTTGATGAGCCTGCGGGTTTCCGCCCACCTCGCGATGACGTCGCGATCTGATTCAGAAAGAGCGGCATAGGCGGCGAGATCGTTCAACGCTTCACGATACGGAAGGAGTCGCCGACGCTCCGTCCCGCGCGGATGCTCGCGGGCCAGCGCGATCTCTTTCGTGTCGATCACCGCCTCATCGTACGGACAGGGATCAGGTCGGCTCGATAGGTGCGGCAATCACCTGAGCCCGCCTGCTCGGCTGTTACCGTGATTGGCGTGGCAGTCGAGGCGACCGGCGTGTTCCTCGCCTTTGTGGGAGGGCCCGACGGATCGAGCGCCGACGATGCCGGCCTCGGCCCCTACGACGAAATCGTGCTTCGCGGCGCACGAGCGGTGGGGGAGCGGGCGGGACTCGGAAAGGTCATCGCTCTGCGCAGCTCCACCGGGAGCTGGCGCGACGCCGAGTCCGCTTCAAGCGGGTCGGATCAGAACGACGGAGCCGGTCCAGGGGAGCTCCGCGTAAGCGCGGGGAGCGGCGAGATCCTTGTCCGTTTCTCCGACGACGAGGTCGCCGGTCAGATTCCGGTTCCGGACCTCGGTCCTTTCGCCCGCGTGGTCGTCGGAACGCACGAGGTCCGCGGAGACGAGGACACGCTCGCCGTGCGGGTGTCGCGAATCTCGCCGTGGCAGCTGACCGACAAGGCCGGCCCCTCCTTCCAGGGCGCGATCAGAGAGGCGCTGGTTGTGGTGGCCACCGGCCGTTCCGTCCCGAATCGCCAGCGCCAGCCGGCGTCGCCGAGCGGGCCCGCGGCGAAACGCCCCGAGCCGGCGAAAGTCGACGCTCCAAGTCCGGCGAGCGCGCCGGCTCCCGCGGACGACGATGCGGCTCCGAGCGTGTGGGTCGAGCGCGAGCGGCGCGCGCCGAATATCTACATCTCGCGTCCCGATCCGAAGCGCTAGGCGCCGGCCGCCGGCGTGACCCTCCGCGCGGTCGCGATGTAGAGGACGGCCGCGGCGGCGGCCATCGCGAAGACCGGCGAAAAATAGGCCAGCACATCGAACGGACCGACGAGGCTCGTGCCGCGAGCCTGCAACACCTGGCTCAGGAAGAGCGGCACTGAGAGGAGCATGTACTCGCCCAGGATCACGAGCGCGACGATTCCCATCGTCCGCCACATACGCGTCGCCCTGCGCAGGATCGTGAACCCGGCCGAGATCCCCGCCGCGACCGCCAGCAGCACGAACGAGAGCGGCCATTCGGGCGACCCCGCGGCGGCCGGCCCAAATGCGGCGCCGATGATCGCACCGCCGACACCTTGCACCAACGTGAATACTCCGGCGCCTTCGAGGGCTGGGTTGCGATCGCCAGGACCGGCGCGGACCCAGCGGACCAGCGCCAGCGCAAGCCCGGCGCCGAGCAGCTGCGGCCAGAGCCCGATCAGGTAACGACTCATGGAGCAGGCATTGACCGCGAAGGGCGGATCCGCGCCCGCCATTTCACAGAACCGGATCCGGCTCGGCAGACCGAGCAGGCTCTCGACGATCACGAGCCCCACGTAGCCGGCCACCGCTCTCGGGCCGCCCGCGGTCCATGCGACGCCGAGTGCGGCAGCGGTCCCCGCGAGGCGCGCCAACTCGAACGGCGCAGGGAACGGTGTGCCGCTCGAGGAGGGGCGCAAGAGAACCGAGAAAAGGATCGTGACGAGGGCCGAGACGAAGAGCGCCGCCCCGAAAGCCGCCATGACCGACCAGAAGACCGGCGCGCGTCCGACTCGCGGATGCGGGAGGCGGCCCACGAGCGTGACGACTTCGGGGAACTCGCGTCGCAGACCGTCGAGCATCGGCCTCTATTCTGGCTTTGTGGGCAATGCCGAGCGATAACGAGCGCGACGTGCTCGTGCTCGCGAAGACGATCGCGGCGAACGACTTTCCCGTGGAGCGTCCCGGCGTCGTCGCGCAGGATCGCGCGACGGGTGCGCTCCTACGCCTCGCACCGTTCCCGTGGAAGGGCGCCGACACCGATCCTCCCGTGCAGCGGTGGTCCTGGCTCCAGCTCGACGCATCGCGGGACGAGCGGGATCCCCGTCCGGAGACGCACACCGTGCAGCCCGAGATCGTCGCCACGGGTTACGTCGACGCGAAAGAGGGGTGGCGCCTGCGATGGCCGTTCGTGCGGCCGCATCTCCGCGGGTCGGTCGAGGCGCTCGTCGAGCTCTCTCGCGCGCGCGCCGCGACGATCGGGTTCGTTCGCCCCGAGCCGGACATCGACATCGTCCAGCTTCCGCTTCGCCTGCGGTTTCGCTGTGCGAGCGACCAATGCGATACGACGCACGAGCTGCCGGTGCTCGACTGGGAGCTGCACTCGCTCGCTCAAGCGACGCGCGCTCGGTATGGGGCGTCCTGGGCGACGCAGTTTCGCGAGACGTGGGGCGCGGGTCTAACCGAGCGCTACGACGTGCACCTCTTGCTCTCGGCGTACGCGCAGGCCCCGACCAAGCTCTACGTCGCCGGTCTCTTCTATCCGCCGAAGGTGGCCGAGGACGCGCACGAGCACGTTCACCACGTGGAGCACCACCGGCACGCGAGCTGATCAGACTTTCCCGACGAGCTCCCGCGGCGTGTCGTGCCGCTCGAGGCCGAGCTCGCCGGGCTTGCCCCCATACCCGTGAGGGAAGATCCGCAGGAGAAAGTACGTCCCGGTCGTGGGATCGTCCGAGCGCTCGACCACCAGCGACGGGCCCCACCGCGAGTCGAACCGATCGCCGACCTCCGGCTTCGTCTTGGCGAAGTCGAAGCCCTCCTTGTCCCACTGCAGCACGGCGTAGCTCCGAACGACGCGCTCCTCGTCGCCGCCCTCGTCCGGACGCCAACGGTGGTCGGCCGGATGTTCGCGCTGGCAGACCGCGGGCGAGCCGGAGTGCAGCAGGACCCACTTGTAGACGTCGGCATCCTTCGACTGCGCGCCCTGGGGATACGCTTCTCGGTGCAGCTTTTCGCCGACGGTGCAGAGGTAGTAGAAAAGCATGTTGGGAGCAGGATAACCAGAGATGGAGCCACGGACGATCACCGTCGAGGGGCTGCGCACTCGTGTGGTCATCGAGGACGGCGGTAACGCAAGACATCCGATCGTGCTGATTCACGGCGTCGGCGGATGGGCCGAAACGTGGCGGCCGGTGGTCGCTCCCCTCGCGGCCGCGGGGCACCGCGTGGTCGCGCTCGACCTTCCCGGATTCGGCGAGAGCCAGGCTCCGGGTCGCGTGTCCTACTTCGGACCGGAGGACGCGTTCTACCCGCGGTTCGTTCTCGCGGCGATGGAGGTGCTCGGTATCGAGAGGGCGCATATCGTCGGTCAGTCCATGGGCGGCGCCGTCGCATTCATGGTCGCGGTGACCGCCCCGGAGCGAACGCGGTCTCTGGTGCTCGTCGCCGCGGGCGGACTCGGACGGGAGGTCGCGTTCTACCTCCGCGCATGCACCCTCCCGGGTATGGGTCTTCTCGCGCGGCTTCCCCGACCGAAGAACGCGGCGCGCGACGCACTGCGCTCGTGCTTCTACGACGCCGGTCGCATTCCCGAGCAGCTCTACGAGGAGGCCGTTCGGTACGGCAACGCGTCGTTCTCGGAATTTGTCCGTGCGATCTCAGCGGGAGTCAATATCCGTGGCGTGCGCCGGCCACTCCGCGAAGCGTGGGTGGCGCGCGCATCCCGGTACAACGGCCCGGCCCTCGCGGTCTGGGGCCGCGAGGACTACGTCCTTCCGGTGCGGCATGTCCAGGACGTGCAGCGCATCCTCCCGCTGGCCCAGGCGCACGTGATCGAGCGCTGCGGCCACCTCGTCATGTTCGAGCGCCCCGACGAGTTCCTCGCGGCCACGCTTCCATTCCTCGACCGTGCGGAGCACGCCGCAGCGGCCTAGTGGCCCGGAACTGGCACCATGAAGGTTGATGAAGACGGGCACCCGCCCCGATATCGCGGTCACCACTCCTAAAGCGAAGCTCCGCCTCAGCGCTCAGGATGTCCTCGCCGACTACCGGCTCGCCGTGCGCAGCCGGGCCGCGAGCGAGCTCTCGAGGCGCGAGGTTCTGGTCGGGAAGGCGCCGTTCGGCATCTCCGGCGAGGGCAAGGAGGTTGCTCAGCTGGGGATGGCGCGGGCGTTCCGACCGGGTGACTGGCGCTCGGGGTACTACCGCGACCAGACCTTCATGTTCGCGGTCGGCCTGGCCGACCTCTCCCAGTACTTCGCGCAACTGTACGCCGATCCTGACGTCGTCCGCGACCCAAACTCCGCCGGCCGCCAGATGCTGAGCCACTTCGCGACGCGGACGCTCGATGACCGAGGACGTTTCAAGGATCTCACCGCGTCGGGGCAATCGGCGTCCGAGCTTTCGCCGGTGGGTGCGCAGATGCCTCGGTCCGTGGGCCTGGCCTGGGCATCGCGCCTCTTTCGAGAATCGCCGGCCGCGCGTTCGGTCGCGCGCGGCTTTTCGCGCGGCGGTGAGGAGGTTTGCTTCGCGACGATCGGCAATGCCGGCACGAGCGAGGGCGTGTTCTGGGAGAGCCTGAACGCCGCGGGCGTCCTGCAGATCCCGCTCGTCATCTCGATCTGGGATGACGGCTACGGCATCTCGGTGCCGAACGAGTTCCAGACGACGAAGGGCTCGATCTCCGCGGTCCTCGAAGGATTCCGGCGGGAGGAGAGCGGAACGGGCATCGACCTGTACACGGTGAAGGGCCACGACTACGTCGCGTGCTGTGACGTGTACCAGCTCGCGGTCGAGCGTGCCCGCCGCGAGCACGTCCCGGCGGTCATCCACGTGACCGAGATGACGCAACCGCAGGGGCACTCGACGAGCGGTTCGCACGAGCGGTACAAGTCGAAGGACCGTCTGCGCTTCGAGATCGAGTTTGACCCGATCCGACGCATGCGCGAGTGGATCATCCGGGAGGAGATCGCGGACGCAGCGACGCTCGACGAGATGGAGCGCACGTCGCGCGCCGACGTGGAGCGCATCCGTGAGGAAGCGTGGGACGCCTACCTCGCCCCGATCCACGCCGAACGGGAGCAGGCGCTTGCGATCCTCGAGGCCGCGGCCGAGGGCGAGGCCGACCTCGACGCGATCGTGGAAGAGCTGCGTTCGACCGATCCACCGACCCGACGCCTCATCGCCTCGACTGCGCGCCGCGCGCTCGCCGCGCTCCGGGGCAGCGACGAACCAGCGCGCGAGGAGCTCGCCGCGTTCGTGGAGGCGTATGCGAAGCAGAACGACGAGCTGTTCAACTCGCACCTTTACAGCCGGTCGCCGGAGTCACCCCTGCGGATCGGCTCGGTCGCGCCCGCGTACTCGGACGATGCCGACGTGGTGGACGGCCGGATGGTGCTCCTGCGGTGCTTCGACGAGAACCTCGCGCGCGATCCCCGCATCCTCATCCTCGGCGAGGACGTCGGTAAGCTCGGCGACGTCAATCTCGTCTTTGAAGGGCTGCAGGCGAAGCACGGCGATCAGCGCGTGATCGACACTGGCATACGCGAGGCGACGATCCTCGGTCAGGGGATCGGCGCGGCGCTGCGAGGCCTGCGCCCGGTCGTCGACATCCAGTACGTCGACTACCTGCTCTACGCGCTCGAGCTCGCGTCGGACGACCTTGCGACCCTGCACTGGCGGACCGGGGGTGGCCAGAAGGCGCCCGTGCTCATTCGCACGAAGGGCCACCGGTTGCAGGGCATCTGGCATACGGGCTCACCGATGGCGACGATCATCTCGTCGCTACGCGGGCTGCACGTCGCGGTCCCGCGCGACATGACGCGCGCCGCCGGCCTGTACAACACGCTCCTCCGCGGCGACGACCCTGCGCTCGTCATCGAAGTGCTCTCCGGGTATCGCCTCAAGGAGCGGCTGCCCGAGAACATCGGGGAGTTCACGATCCCGCTCGGCGTGCCTGAGACGATCCGTTCCGGCTCGGACGTCACGCTTGTGACCTATGGGCTGCTGTGCCGGATCGCGATGGAGGCCGCCGCGGATCTCGCGAATATCGGAATCGAGACCGAGATCGTCGACGTGCAGACGCTCCTGCCATTCGATCGCGATCACGCCATCGCCGAGTCGGTCGAGAAGACCGGAGCGCTGCTCGTCGTCGACGAGGACGTGCCGGGCGGCGCGTCCGCATACATCGTGCGCGAGGTGGTCGAGACAGAGGGCGCGATCGATCACCTCGACGTTGGACCGCGCACGCTCACCGCGGTCGCGAACCGCGTGGCGGTCGGCAACGACGGCGACTACTTCTCGAAGCCAAATCGCGAGGACATCTTCGAGGCCGTGTACGCGATCATGCGCGAGCGGCGGCCCGACGATTTCCCGCCGATCATGCCGGAGCGGAGCTCGTGATCAAGACGAACGTCCAGGCGGTGCACGACACGCTGCAGAGCGAGTTCCGGCGTGACGAGCGGCTCATCCTCCTCGGCGAGGATGTCGGCGTCCGCGGCGGAGTCTTCCGTGTCTCGGACGGCTTCATCGAGGAGTTCGGCGCCGAACGGATCATCGACACGCCGGTCGCGGAATCGAGCATTGTCGGCGTCGCCATCGGCGCCGCGCTCGGTGGCCTCCTGCCGGTCGCCGAGATGCAATTCGCGGACTTCAGCGCGCCTGCATTCGAGCAGATCGTCGACGAGGCCGCGCGCATGCGCTATCGGTCGAACGGCGCATGGGGTGTCCCCATGGTGATCCGAATGCCGTGGGGCGGCGCGATCCACGGCGCCCTCTACCACTCTCAATCCGTCGAGGCCTTCTACGCGCACGTGCCCGGACTCAAGGTCGTCGTTCCGTCGACACCGTACGACATCACCGGCATGCTGCGGAGCGCGATCCGCGACCCCGATCCGGTGATTTTTCTCGAGCACAAGGCGACGTACCGTTCGGTGAAGGGCGACGTGCCCGACGGCGACTACACCGTGCCGCTCGGGCCTGCCGACGTGAAGCGCGAGGGCACCGACATCACCGTCTACGCGTACGGACTCATGCTGCATCACTCGCTCGCGGCGGCCGAGACGCTCGCCGCCGAGGGTGTCTCGGTGGATGTCGTGGATATTCGCAGCCTCCGGCCCCTCGACGTGGAGACGGTGCTCCGGGAAGCGCGGAAGACCGGAAAATGTTTGGTGGTTTATGAGGACAATCGCATGTTCGGTGCCGGCGCCGAGATCGCGGCGCTGATCGCCGAGGAAGCGTTCAGCGACCTGGATGCCCCGGTAATGCGTATAGGCGGGCCAGAGGTGCCCGCGATGCCGTACAACAAACCACAGGAGGACTGGTTCATGCCGGACCCGGCGAAGATCGCGGCCAAGATGCGCGAGCTGGCCGCGTACTAGGAGTAGGGAGCATGGCTTTCGAGCTGAAGATGCCCAAGCTCGGCGAGTCCGTCACCGAAGGCACGATCGGGAAGTGGCTCAAGCAGCCGGGCGACAAAGTGAACAAGTACGACCTGCTCGTCGAGGTCCAGACCGACAAGGTGAACACCGAGATCCCATCGCCCGTCGCCGGCACGCTGAAAGAGGTCAAGGTCGAAGAAGGGCAGACCGTCCCGATCGGGACGCTCCTCGCCGTCTTCGACACCGCCGACGGTGAGGCAGCGGCAACGACGCCTCAGGCGCCGGCCGCACGACCCGCGACGCAGCAGCCGACCGATGCGGCGCCTCAGGCGCCGAAACCCTCTCAACCCGGTGGAGCCGGGACCCTTGCGGGCCCCAGCGCCACCACCGGGCGGGGGCCCTCGGCGCCTTCGGCGCCCCCTCCTGGCGCCCAGCGTTCCGCGCCTCCGCCACCTCAAAGTTCGTCCCCCGCGCCCCAATCCTCGGGCACAGCCACAGCCACGGCGGAGCGTCCCGATCTCTCCGATGTGAGAGCGACGCCTGCGGTGCGCAAGCTCGCGAGCGAGCAGGGCATCGACATCTCAGAGATCGAGGGCACCGGTCTTGGTGGGCGCGTGTCCCGCAAAGACGTCGAGGACTTCATCGCACAGCGGCAGTCCCCGCAGCAGCAGCAGGCCACAACGCGCGTCGTGCCCGCGCAACCGCAGTCCCACACGGCGCCAGCTCGCCAGGCACCGATCGCATCACTCGCGGGGGACGAGCTCGTCCCGCTTTCACAGATGCGGCGCGCGATCGCGAACAACATGGTCCAGGCGTGGAGCGCTCCGCATGCGCACGCCGTGATGGAGGTCGATATGACCGACCTCATGCGGTACCGCGAGCGAATCAAGCACGAGTTCCAGGAGCGCGAGGGCTTCGATCTTTCGCCGGCGGCGTTCATCGCGAAGGCGGTTGTCGAGGCGCTCCGTACCGTGCCCTCGGTGAACTCGAGCTGGACGGATCAGGGGCTCATCCGTCACCGCGAACTCAATTTGGGTTACGCGGTCGCGCTCGGCGAGGAGGGACTCATCGTCCCGGTCATCAAGGACGCCGACGGGAAGAGCCTGGCGGGCCTCATGCGATCCATCCGCGACGTCGTCGATCGCGCGAAGGCGCGGCGGCTCACCCTCGACGATCTGCAAGGCGGCACGTTCACGCTGAACAACACGGGTCCCCTCGGGACGATCATCTCGAGCCCGATCGTGCCGCCGGGACAGGCCGCGATCCTCTCGTCGGAATCGATCCGCAAGCGGCTCGTCGTGACGGACGATGACGCGATCGCGATCCGCCAGATGATGAACATCGTCATCGGCTTCGATCACCGGGTGGTCGACGGTTCGACCGCCGCACGTTTCCTCACGGCGGTGCGCGACTGGCTGCAGACCGCCGGCACGTCGGTCCCGGTGTACTAGTGGCCAATCTCGCACCGATCAAGTTCGAGTTCCCCGGCGACGTCGAACGTCCGCGCTCGCGGGGACGCAGCGCCGCGAATACGGTCGTCCCCATCGACCGCGCGCGGCCCGACTGGCTCAAGGTCCGTCTACCCATGGGCCCGGAGTACGAGAACCTGCGCCGCCTCATGCGTTCGAAGTCCCTTCACACGGTCTGCGAGGAGGCCCACTGCCCGAACATGGCCGAGTGCTGGGGCGCCGGCACCGCGACGTTCATGATCCTGGGCGATACCTGCACTCGCTCCTGCGGCTTCTGCGCAGTGAAGACGGGTCGTCCGGGGATCGTCGACCTCGACGAGCCGGCCCGGGTCGGTGCGGCGGTCGCGCAGATGGCGCTCGGCCACGCCGTGGTCACGAGCGTGAACCGCGACGAGCTGCCGGACGGAGGCGCTTCGCTCTTCGCCGCGACGATCCGCGAGATCCGCGCACAGTCACCGGGGACGACTGTCGAGGTGCTGATCCCCGACTTCGTAGGCGAGCCGGCGGCGCTCGATGCGGTGCTCACCGAGCGGCCGGAGATCCTCAACCACAACGTCGAGACCGTAGAGCGCCTCTATCCGCGCGTCCGGCCGCAGGCGCGCTACCCGCGCTCGCTCGAGGTGCTGCGGCGCACGAAGGAGCGCGCACCCGACCTCGTGTGCAAGAGCGGCATCATGGTCGGGCTCGGCGAGACTCACGAAGAAGTGCTCACCACGATGCGCGACATCGCCGCGCAGGGGACCGACGTCCTCACCGTGGGCCAGTACCTCCGTCCGTCGCCGTCGCACCTGCCGATCGAGCGCTACTGGACGCCCGCCGAGTTCGCGGCGCTTCACGACGAGGGGATGACGATGGGCTTCCGGCACGTCGAGTCGGGACCGCTCGTCCGCTCGTCGTATCACGCGGAGCGACACGTCCGCCTTGGGTAGATCGTTGCACGTCACCACGATTCCGTGTATACGATCGGCCGGCGCGGAACCACCGACCATCTTCTCGTCGGACCCGAAATCCTGCGCGCCGCGGGCACGTCGGTGTACCGGGTCGACCGCGGCGGCGACATCACCTATCACGGGCCCGGTCAGGTCGTCGGCTACCCGATCACCTCGTTCGCGGAGGGCGCCGATCTCGTCGGGTACGTCCGCGCGATCGAAGACGGCCTGCGCGACGCACTCGCGAGCTACGGGGTCGTCTCGCGCACCGAGCGGGGCAAGACCGGGGTCTGGGTCGATCTGCCCGACGGCCGTCCCGCGAAGATCGGCGCGATCGGCGTCCGCGTGTCTCGTGGCGTGACAACGCACGGCTTCGCGCTGAACGTCTCCACCGACCTCGCGGCGTTCGAACGGATGCTGCCGTGCGGTTTCCAGCACGAAGTTGCGTCCCTACAGCGCCTTGGAGTCACAGCCGAGGTTGCGGAGGTGGGGGAACGCTGCGCCGACGCGCTGGCAAGGCGCCTTGGGCGCGACCTCGTCTTCGACGCGTCCGTCGAATCGCCACGTGACGCGGAAATCCCCATCGACGCGCCCGTCCGCGCGGCCGTCGACCTTCTTGCGGAGGCGCTTCCCGCCTAGCTCGCGTGCCTTGCGGATGCGCACTCATGCGTTTGCAGTAGACGCGCACCATGCGCCCGCATGGTCCTGGGACGGCACCCACCCGGTCGGGTGACCGAACGCGCTATGGAGACACGATTAAGTCGGACATAACGTTGTCTCCGCAGTGGGAATGAAGTTCAACAAGCCGGCGATGACGCGGAGCCTCGGTGACGAGCCGATGGTGACCCTCGATGCCTCCGCGCTCACCCAGCGCATCGGGAGCATCTCGCACGTCGAAAAGCCGGTGACCGCTCCGATCTACCAGTCCCTCGCCGAGCGGCAGCAGCCCTACGAGGCGAAGTGGCGGAGGGCCCTCAGGCCTCGCTAGCTGACGCGCTCGCCGCGGTGATAGACGCGCCACACACGCCAGAGCACCGCCGGATCGGACAGCGGGTCCCCATGAACGAGAACGACGTCCGCCGGACCACCCTCACGGATCGTCCCCGCATCTTCGACGCCGAGAAGCTCGCCGCCGATCCACGTCGCTGACGCGAGCGCCTCGTGCGGTTGGAGTCCGGCGCGCACGAGCAGCTCGACCTCCCACGCGAGATGACCCGGCCGGACCGAGCCGCCGCCGAAATCGCTTCCCGTCGCGATGCGCACGCCGAGCCTCTTCGAGATGCCGACCGCGCCGAGGGCCTGCTCGAGAAGGGCGGCGCTCGCCGCCTTTGAATCGGCGAACCGACCGCCGTCGGTCGCCGCAAAACCGACGAAGCTGTCCAGCACGCTGAGCGTCGGCACGAACGCCGTTCGCCCGACCATCCGCGCCGCGACTGCGGCGTCGATGCCGAACCCGTGCTCGACTGAGTCGACGCCCGCTGCGACCGCGACGGCGGCGCCCTTGCCCTGGGCGTGCGCGGTGATGCGCTTGCCGCGCTCGTGGACCACGCCGACGGTCGGCTTGAGCTCGTCCACCGTGAACGTCACCTCATCGCCGGTTCGACCGGTGTCCACCGCGATCTTCACCAGATCGGCGCCTGCGTCCATCTCGGCGATTGCCGCGCGCCGCAGCTCGTCAGCGGAATCCACGAACGTGACGAACGGAGGGAACTTGTCGCGTCGCGCGAGCCACGTCCCGGCCGCGACGATCGTGGGGGCATCGGTCTTCCCGCGATGGGTGTCGCGGATGCGGAGGTTCAGGCGACGTGGCGCCCCAACATCGCGCGCGGTCAGGATGCCCATCCGCGCGAGGTCGCGCGCCGCCTCCGCGCCACGAGCGAGGAGGTCGGCCTCGGGATCGCCGAATCGCGCGATCCAGTTCGCGCCGCCAAGCCCGGTGAAATGCGCGTGGCAATCGACGAGACCCGGGATGATGGTCGCCCCGGACGCGTCGACGAGCTCGGCGCCGCTCGCGTCAGGGGCGCCGTCGTCGGGTCCGACGTACGAGATCCGGCCGTCGCGCATGAGCACCGATATCCCGCGCCTGAGCGTCGGCGAGCGGCCGTCCGCGAACGCGGCGCCGCGAAGGAGGATGGCCGTCGTCGCTATTTGCTCTTCTTGCCGATGGTGCGGATGAAGGTCTCGATGGGGATGGCGGACAGCGTCTCGATCTGGACCGTGCCGCGAGCCCCGAGTCCGACAGAGACGCGCGAGATCGTCTCATTGTCCTTCGCCTCGACGATGTTGACGAAGTCGTAACGCCCGAGTGTCGCGTATTGCGCCACGACCCGGGCCCCCATGGCCTCGATCTCTTCGTTGACTTTCTTGATGCGCCGCGGGTTCGATTGCAGGGTCTTCACGCCGGCCGCGGTCACCTTCGTGAGTAGGACGTATGTCGCCACGATGCTTCCTCCAGCCCCATACTCGAACGCGAGCATATGCCGACGTTCACCCGGGCTCAGGCCGAAGCCCTCCTCCCAAAAGTGCGACCGCTCCTCGAAGACCTTCAGCGACGCAAGGCGTCGTACGACCGACGTCCCACCGACCCGGTCGCGAAGGAGATCAACGCGCTGCTTCTCGAGATCGCGCATCTCGGAGTCGACGTGAAGGACCCCGACCAGGGGCTCATCGACTTCCCGGCGATGCGCCGCGGCCGCGAGGTACTGCTCTGCTGGAAGCTCGGTGAAGGCGAACGCATCAGCTACTGGCACGACGTCGAGACGGGATTCGCGGGTCGCAAGCTCATCGAAGACTAGGGATTGGAAAGCAGCTGATGAAAACGAACCTGCCGGAGGCGCAGCGACAGGACAGTCGGCTGCCGACGTTCCCGTCGATCGAGGTCGCCGAGCGCGAGCTCTTCGCCATGCGGGATGAATCGCTCCGTTGGGTCG
Organism: Chloroflexota bacterium; assembly: GCA_005880575.1. GTDB lineage: Bacteria > Chloroflexota > Limnocylindria > P2-11E > P2-11E > 3-1-20CM-2-70-9. The sequence continues at coordinate 15,765 of VBIZ01000098.1, forward strand.
ATGAGTTCGCCCGAAATAAGGGGAGGGAGCTGAAATACGAGCCGGACGCTCTTGCGTCGCTCGAGGACCTCTACTTCGAGCAGTGGGACGGCAGCTTTGCGGCGCGTCTGAGAAGAAATCGTCCGACCTTTGAGTTCGCGATGGGCATGTTCCTCGGCGCCGTGGCGGTGGGTGAGCATCGAGCGGCATGGACGATCTACGAAAGCCCGTTCGCAAAGAACCACTTCGGCATCGCTGTGAGGAGGCGCAATTCGACGGTCGTCCTCAATAGTCTCGGCTCCAGGTGGGATCGGAGGCCGCGGAACGAACGTCGTCGGCTGCTGCGACGCATGTACGACCGGTTCTTCGCCGCCGACTAGCGCGCGATCCAGCAGGGCGCGCGCACATTTGTGCGACAGCGTTCGCACATTTTGACGACGGCTTCGCACGTTTGGAGGACAGACACGCACGACCTGTTGTGTCTAAATCTCGAGGTTGGAGAGTCACGATCTTGCCTGGGCGGCGGGATTCTTCGACGGCGAGGGATGGGCGAATCGTCAGCGGCGGGGCGTGAATTCGCGGATCAATCAGGCGAGCCGCGACGGGGTACCCGAGGTCCTTACGAAGTTCAAGCGGATCGTTGGGGTCGGCCGCATTCACGGCCCGGTCATCGTCGAGGGTCGGCAGCCCCTCTATTACTGGGACGCCACGTCCCGTCCCGACCTTCTTCGCGTTGTCGAACGGATCGGACCCTGGCTGTGTCCGGTGAAGCGCGCGGAGTTCGAGCGGACGTTAGGCGGGCCGCTGCCGGCTCAGGTCTGGCCCGGATCGATGAGCGAGGAGCTCGCATGGGCGGGCGGACTCTTTGACGGCGAGGGATCTACCTACTTGGAGAAGCATCGCACCCACGAGGGTTACCTCGTCCCCAGGCTCTACGTTCCGCAGTCGGCCGAGGTCGGCGTCGCGCCTGAGCTCACGCGTCTAAAAGCCGCGTTAGGTGACCTCGGCAGTATTTCCGGGCTCAGACCTCGAAAAGGGAATCGCAAGCCGTACCGGCGTTGGCGTGTCTCGACGCCGATCGGCGTTCAGCTCGGACTTCATCTTTTGTGGCCATTCATTGGCTCGGTCAAGAGAACGCAAGCGCAAACTGTTCTACAGACCATCCACTCTCAGCCCGATCTGCCGCGGGGGAATCCCGCGTTCGGCGTGGCCGGTGCTCGCTATTGCCTGCGGGGACACGACAAATGGAACGCGCGCATTAGGCCATTCAAGGGACGAGGCAAGCACGACGAGGACCCGATGAATTACTTACGTCAATGTTTGCAGTGCGTACGCGAGGCAGCGCGGGCGAGACAAGACAAGAAGCGAGGGCTCTAAAGCGGCCGCCGATCTTGCGTCAGTATCCTAGTAAGCTACTTATTGAAATAGTTCTTGTTGATCTCGATGTAGTTCTTCCACTTATCGGGAACCGCGTCCTCAGGGAAAATCGCGCTCACCGGGCACACCGATTCACACGCACCGCAGTCGATGCACTCATCCGGATGGATGAAGTACATGTTGTCTGCATCCGTTGTATATATGCAGTCAACAGGACAGACATCGAGGCATGATGCGTCCTTCACGCCGATGCACGGTTCCGTGATCACGTAGGCCATTTCTGATTCGTTCCCCCGATTCGCACAAGTGGAAGAAATCGCGCGATGTTTTCTCAGCCTATCATCGCGCGACGTGAGCAGCGAAATCGCCGAGTTCCCATTGCCGGCCGACGTCACCGAGGAAGAGCGCGCCACGGCGAAGCGCGAGATTGGCAAGTACACGAAGATCGTCGGCGACGAGCCGCGCGTGATCCGTTTTGCGGGTAGAACGATCGGTCAGACGGGGCCGGTCTGGCACTTTCAATACACGCGGCTCTACGAGCTCCCGAAGGGTTACCTGGTCGCCGCTCATGATCTGCACGAGGGGATCAAGGTCGCTTACGCCGAGCGGCCGGAGGACCTCCCCAAAGCGTTCGAGAACGACCTCGTCCGCGAATTCGTCGAGGACGAGCTGCGCTACCGCAAGATCATCGGATCCCAGCACGCCCGAGCCCAGTAGCCGCTCGCGCAAGTCCGCGCGTCCGCCAAAACGGCAGCCTCCGGGCGCGCCCGACGAGCCCGCTCGCGCTCGCTGCTCCGACCCACCGCCGGCTGCGCTCCTCCGCGGGATCGAGCAGTTCAACGCTCGAGAATTCTTCGAGCAGCACGAGACGCTCGAGCTGCTGTGGCGGGACACCGCTTCACCGGTCCGCCATCTGTATCACGGCGTCCTTCAGGTCGGCGTCGGCTTCCATCACTGGCGCCGCGGCAACTTTCACGGCGCGTCCGTGCTCCTCGAGGAAGGAGTCGAGCGTCTCCGCCCGTTCGCACCGAGCTGCCAAACGATCGACGTGGCCGCGCTGATCGCGGACGCGACCGCGGCGCGCGAAAAGCTGATCGCTCTCGGTCCCGACCGGATGAGCGAGTTCGACCTCGCGAGTGCGCCGCGGGTACGCTTCGCACGATGACCGACGGGCCCCGCGAATGGGCAAAGCGTCTCGGCACGGTCGGCGTGTGGGCACACGACATCGAACGGTTGACGGCCGCGGACGCACGTGACTACGCGCGCGCGATTGCGTCGTTCGGCTACCGCGCGCTCTGGATGCCCGAGAGCCTCGGGAGCAAGGAGATCTTCGCGCACGCGAGCCTTCTCCTGTGCGGAACCGAGCGGCTCGTCGTGGCGAGCGGCATCGCGAACATCTGGGCTCGCGACCCGGTGGCGATGGCGAACGGAGCGCGCACCCTCGTCGACGCGTACCCGGACCGCTTCCTTCTCGGGATGGGCGTGAGCCATGCGCCGACCGTCAAGACTCGAGGGATGAACTACGCGCGTCCGCTCGAGTACATGCGCTCGTACCTCGACGCGATGGATGCGGCTCCCTACGTCGGGCCGAAGGTCGAAGTACCAAGGGTGCTCGCGGCCCTCGGCCCGCAGATGCTTCGTCTCGCGGCGGAGCGCACCCTGGGCGCGCATCCGTATTTCGTGCCGGTCGAGCACACGACCATGGCGCGCAAGGAGCTCGGCGCCGGTCCACTCCTCGCGGTCGAGCAGGCCGTCGTTCTGAGCGAGGACGCGGCTATCGCGCGTGCGGCCGCGCGGCGGCACATGAAGCGGTACCTCGAGCTCGACAACTACGTGAACAATCTGCGCCGGCTCGGTTGGACCGATCGCGATCTCGGCGAAGGCGGCAGCGACAAGCTGGTCGACGCGATCGTCGCCTGGGGCGGTACCGGCGCGATCAAAGAGCGCGTCGGCGAACACGCCAAACGCGGCGCCGATCATGTCTGTCTTCAGGTGTTGCGCTTCGAGCCGGCGAGCTCGCCGCGAGCGGACCTCGAGCGCATCGCCAAAGCGGTGTTCTAGGCCCCGTCCTTCTCCGGCAGCTCGATCGGCGTGAACCCGGGCTGGTCCCAGCCCAGCACCGTGTACGGAGGCAGGTTCACCGCCTCAACCCCGCGGAGCTCGGGAATGTCGCCGAGCAGCGCTCGCTCGATCCCGCTCTTCAGCTGCAGCGTCGCGACGAGACGCCCCGTCCGTGGCCGCGTCACCGAGACGCGAATCCGAGCGACGGCGTCCTCGACGTCGACGAGCTCGACGTGGCCGCCGGTCCGTTTGAGGTAACGCTCCATCTCGGCGATCTTCGCGGCAACACGCTCGGCGAGGTCAGCCATCTTGAGCGAGCATAGGGAAACCGTTTCGAGGAGGTCCTGCGATGTGCTACCCGCCGGGTTCGCGCCCGCCCGACGTTCCCGTCGACCTTCTTCCGCCGATGATCGGAGGATCGGGCGGAGAAGACCTGACGCTGACCAGCGCGGACGGAACCAAATTCCGCGCTCACCTTGCGCGTGGGTCGGATGGGGACGCGGGTGTCGTGATCGCACCGGATGTGCGTGGGCTGCACGCGTTCTATGAGGAGCTGGCGGAGCGGTTCGCATCCGCGGGTGTCCACGCGATAGCGTTCGACTACTTCGGGCGTACCGCAGGGATGGATCGGCGAGGCGACGACTTCGACTACATGCCGCATGTGCGACAGACGGCTCCGAAAACAGTCTTCGCCGACATCGCCGCAAGCCGCGCAAAGCTCGAAAAGGAGACGAAAGCGCGCCGCACGTTCGTGCTCGGCTTCTGCTTTGGCGGACGCATTGCCTTCCTCTCGTCGGCCGAACAGCCCGGCCTCGCCGGCGTCGTGGGGTTCTACGGCCGGCTCGGCAAGCGCGAAAACGAGACATGGCCTGTGCCGGCGGACGAGGCGCCTCGGATGCACGCCCCAGTGCTCGGTCTGTTCGGCGGCGAGGACCCGAGCATTCCGGTGTCCGACATCGCCGCGTTCGACAAAGCGCTCACGGATGCCC
>VBIZ01000099.1 GCA_005880575.1 Chloroflexota bacterium
CGACCGCCGACCCGTACGGCCGTGATCGCTGCGCCGGCGCGATCGACCTCGATGTCGAGGATGCTCGGCCGGCCGATCTCGAAGCCTTGCTCGACGCGGATGCGCGTCGTGGGCGCGGCCTGCACGAGCTCGTGGACCACGACGTACGCGCCGAGCGGGCCCTGGGCCGAACCGGTGGCGGGGTCCTCGCCGATGCCCAGTCCCTGATCGAACATGCGCCCATGCACGTGGGAGCCGGACCGCTCGCCGCTCATCGCGAACGCGTAGACACTCGCGTCGAGCGCCGCCGGTCGGTGGGCCCGGCGAACAGCCTTCAGATTCGCGAGCGGAATAAAGAGGAACGGGACACCGGATGAACCCATCTGGATCGGTACGTCGCTCCGCACCTCTTCGACGGCGATGCCAAGCGCGTCCGCGGCGGCCTTGCGCGTGATCGTGGTGCCGGCGAATGTGGGCAGCGGCTGCTCCATCTGCACGAAGCCCTCGCGAATGGTCACGCCGATGACGCCGACGCCCTCCTCGAGCCGCGTCGCCCCATCCTTTCCATCGGCGAGAACGTAGGCCGTACCGAGCGTGGGGTGCCCGGCAAACGGGAGCTCGGTGTCCGGGGTGAACATCCGCACGCGATGGTCTGCCGCGGCCGAGCTGGGCTTGAGCACGAAGGTGGTCTCCGAGAGATGGAGCTCTTTCGCGATCGCCTGCATCGTCTTGGCGTCGAGGCCGCCCGGTTCGCGGAACACCGCGAGCGGGTTACCGCCGAACGCGCGATCGGTGAAGACGTCGACGAGCCGGTACTCGTAGCGGGTCACTTGCGAGAGACCGCCACGCGGACGTCATTCATGAATGCGTCGAAGACCGGCTCGTTGTCCTTCGGCCCCGGCGCGCCCTCGGGGTGGTACTGATAGGTGCGGATCGGCAGGCGCTCGTGAGCGAGGCCTTCGACCGACCCGTCGTTCAGGTTCCGCGACGAGACGGCAAATCCGGAGTCCGACGGGATCGATGCTTCGTCCACTTGGAACTCGTGGTTCTGACTCGTGATCGCGACGCGGCCGGTGCGGAGATCTTGCACGGGGTGGTTCGCGCCGTGATGGCCGAACGGCAGCCGTGAGGTCGTCGCGCCGATCGCGCGGCCGACCAGCTGATGGCCGAGGCAGATCCCAAGGATCGGGAGAGCACGGTTCATTCCCCGCGAGGCGGCCGCTTCGAGCAGGGTGCGGGTTGCGGCGGCTATCAGCGGGATCGCGGCGGGATCCCCTGGTCCGTTCGAGATCACGATCCCGTCGGGCGACCACGACAGGATCTCGCGGGCCATCGCGGTCGCGGGGAAGACCTTGACCGTCGCGCCTCTCTGCACGAGGCAGCGGATCTGGTTCTCCTTCACGCCGGTATCGAGGAGGGCGACCTTCGGACCGCTTCCGACCTGGCGCTCCAGGCCCGTGGATTCGACGACGAGCGGCTTTGCCGCGAGTGGCTGTATCGAGCGCGCCGTGGCGACCGCCTCGCGCGCGATGTCCTCGCTCTGCGAGCGGTGCGGCGGCACCTGCAGGATCGCGCCGCGCAGCGTGCCCTTCGCGCGCAGCCGTCGCACGAGGGCACGCGTGTCGATGCCGGCAAGCCCGGGCACGCCATACGACCGCAGATACGCATCCAGGTCGACCGTGCCTTCGCGGCACGTGCCGACGAGCTCGCGGACGATCAGGGCCTCGACCCACGGACGCCGGCTCTCCGCCGCACGCTCGAACGTGCCGTAGTTGCCAATGAGGGGATAGGTCAGCACGACGACCTGCCCGTTGTAGGAGGCGTCCGACGCGATCTCCTGGTAGCCGGTCATCGCGGTGTTGAAGACGACCTCACCGGACGCGGATTGGCCGTCGCCGAACGCCTCTCCCCACCACGTCGAGCCGTCTTCCAGCCCGAGGACCGCCGCCCTGGTCATAGTTGCATAACTATACGTTTCTGGTGCATAAAGATGCAATTGGCCTTCGAGCTCAGCGACGGCTGATCGCTTCGGTGACACGAGCCTCTCCTTCATAGGCGACTTCTCCACCCACGACGGTCGCGACGACACGCCCGGTCAGCGTCCTTCCGATGAGCGGCGTGTTCTTTCCCTTCGACGCCATCTCGTCGGCCCTCACGATCCACTCCGCGTCGCGATCGATCACGGTCCAGTCGTCGCGCGGGACCTCGATGCCCAGCACTCGAGCCGGCCCGACCGTGAGCGCGTCGATCACCGTTCCCAGGGCCGCCCAATGCACGCCCACGCCACCCAGAACGAGGGCGACCGCCGTCTCGAAACCGGAGATCCCAAAAGCGGCTTGATCGAACTCGACCTCCTTCTTGACCGAGGCGTGCGGTGCGTGATCGGTCGCGATCGCATCGACCGTCCCATCGACGAGGCCGGCCCAGAGGGCGCGCACATCCGCGCGACCCCGCAGCGGCGGATTCACCTTCGTCGAGGACTCGTAGGGCCCGGCGCGGAGAGCCTCGTCCTCAACCTCCCACGCGAGAGCGCGCGAGCCCGCGACCCATTCATCGGTCATCGCGAGGTGATGCGGCGTGACGTCGCAGGTGACCGGGAGACCATCGGCCTTCGCGCGGCGCACGAGGTCGATCGATCCGCCCGTCGAGAGGTGCGTGAGATGTAGCCGCGCCCCGGTCATCCGCGCGAGCGCGATGTCGCGCGCCACGGCTGTCTCCTCCGCGGCTGCGGGGATCCCTGGGAGTCCGAGGCGCGCCGAGACCGTTCCCTCGTGCATCACGCCTTTCGCCGAGAGCGCAAGGTCCTCGGGATGCTCGATAACCGGTCGGCCGGTGACGCGCGCGTATTCGAGCGCGCTCCGGAACAGACGAGGGTCCTGCACCGGCGAGCCGTCGTCCGAAAACGCGACCGCGCCGGCCGCGGCAAGCTCGACCATGTCGGCGAGCTCGCGGCCCTTTCTGCCGCGCGTGATCGTGGCGACGTAGTGGACGCGCGCTCCGTTGACGCCGTGCCCGCGCCCGAGCAGCTCCTTGACGAGGCCGGGTGAGTCGATCGGAGGCTCGGTGTTCGGCATGGCGCAGATCGTGGTGAAGCCGCCGCGGAGCGCGGCGCGCCGACCGGTCTCGATCGTCTCGGAATCCTCGAAGCCCGGCTCGCGCAGATGCGCGTGCAAGTCGATAAACCCCGGCACCACGAGGTGGCCCTTGGCTTCGAAGGCGTGCCGATCGAATCTCATACGCGCTCCTCGAGCGGGACCGTCGCCGCGAGCAGGTACAAGAGGGCCATCCGCACCGCCACGCCATTCGTGACCTGCGTCTCAATGAGCGAGCGCGTCCCGTGCGCCACGGCGGCATCGATCTCGATCCCTTCGTTCATCGGACCGGGATGCATCACCGGAGCGCCCGGACGCATGCGCCCGACGCGCTCGGCGGTGAGACCCCAGACTCGTGCGTACTCGCGGAGGGATGGCAGGAGGCCCGTTTCCTGACGCTCGCGCTGAAGCCGCAGCGCGATCACGGCATCGGCACCATCGAGAGCTCGATCGAGATCGGGCTCGTACGTCACGCCGGGCGGTAGCTGCCCGCATCGCCAGGCGCTCGGGATGAGCGTTGGCGGACCGGACAGGGTGACCCGGGCTCCGAGCGGGAGGAGCGTGTTGATATCGGAGCGCGCGACGCGGCTGTGGAGGACGTCGCCGACGATCGCGACGCGCTTTCCCTCGAGATCGCCGACCGCGTCCCGCAGGGTGTACGCATCAAGAAGTCCTTGCGTCGGATGGGCGTGCCAACCGTCACCGGCGTTGATCACCGCGGCATCGGTCCTCTCGGCGACGAAGTACGGAGCCCCCGACGAAGCGTGCCGCATCACCACCACGTCGCCACCGAGAGCCTGCAGGGTGCGGACGGTGTCGTAGAGCGACTCGCCCTTCTCGACGGACGACCCGCTCGCGGTGATGTTCGTCACGTCGGCGGAAAGCGCTTTCGCGGCGAGCTCGAAAGAGACGCGCGTGCGGGTCGACGCCTCGGCGAAGAAGAGGATCACGGTGCGTCCCCGGAGCGGCGGCGCGCGCCGGATGGGTCGCTGAAGGATTTCGCGCATGGCCCGCGTCTGATCGAGAACCGTCTCGATCTCCTCCCGGGACCAGTCGTCGGTATCGAGGACGTGACGGCGGTTCCATGGCCTGCGGCCCGCCACCTCCTTTCGCAGGGGCTCAGCCCCTGCCACCCCGGGCTTAGACGAGCTCACGTACGACAACCTCCACCTCGTCGCGGCCGTCGACTTCCGAAAGATGAACCCGCACATCGTCGCCGGGAGCGGTCGGTACGTTCTTGCCGACGAAGTCGGCACGGATCGGAAGCTCGCGATGGCCTCGGTCCACCAGGACCGCGAGCCGTATGGCCCGCGGGCGTCCGTAGTCGACAAGCGCGTCCATCGCGGCTCGGATCGTCCGGCCCGTGAAGAGGACATCGTCGACGAGAACGACGATGCGGCCGTCGACGGAGAATGGGATGTCCGACTCGCGCACGACCGGGGCGTACCCGATACGCGTCAGATCGTCGCGGTAGAGCGTGATGTCGATCGCGCCCAGTGGGACTTCAACATCCTCGTTCGCCCGGATCGCCGACTGGATCCGGGCCGCGAGCGCGTCGCCGCGCGCGCGAATACCGACGATGGCCAGCTCGGAGAGGTCGCGATCGCGCTCCACGATCTCGTGCGCGATCCGCGTGATGGCCCGGCGGACATCGTCCGCCGCAAGCAGCGTGGTCGTCTGGCGCTCCTTCCCGGCCTCGCAGGACCGGTCCTTAAAGGTGGTGGCGCTCGACCGAGTATAGGTTTGATGAGACCGCCTTGCGCTGGGTTGGCACGTTTCCAGCGGTAAGGTAATTCGTCCGTGCGAATCCTCCTCGGAATCCTCTGCGTCGTCCTCTTTGGCGTCGTCGCCGTCACCGCATCGGGCTCGTCGCTGGAGGCGGCGAGGCCCTCGGCGGCGCCGCGCTACACACCCATGCCCGCCGTCGAGAGTCTCCCGGCGGACATCGCCGGCGACCGCAGCGCTCGGACAGATGCCCGGTTGTGGGGCGCGTTCGGGCTGCCGATCGAAGGCGGCGACGTGCCTCTGGATCCCGCGCTCTTACCCGGTGCGCCGCGCGACTATCGCTCGGGCGTACACGAAGGAATCGACTTCCCCGCCCCGACGGGGACTCCGGTACTCGCGGCCGCGACAGGGATCGTCGCCCGGGTCGACACGAGCTTTCTCGATTGGACGCGTGAGCAGCAGGACGTCGCGCTGTATGAGGCTCTGACGCTCGGCTACACACCGACCGCGACGCTCGACCGAATACGCGGACGCCAGGTCTGGATCGACCACGGAAAGGGCCTGATGACGCGCTACGCGCACCTCTCCGCGGTCGAGCCGCTCCTAGTTGGACAGAAGGTCGAAACGGGCGCGCTCATCGGGCAGGTCGGAAGCTCGGGCTATCCGCAGGGCGGACCGCATCTGCACTTCGAAGTGCGCGTGGGTGATGGCTTCTACGGCGACGGCCTGACCGGAGACGCGCTGGTGCACGCGGTGTCGCGGCTGTTCCGCTAAGAGGCGGCGGTCTCTCCATCCAGGTAGCACGCGGCACAGAGGCGCTGCTTGTCCGCGTTCAGGTACCCAGTCCCGCCGCAACAGTCGCAGCGTCCCTCGACAGGCGTCCGCCCGGCGATGCGATCCGCGAGACGCAGCCAGCCGGCGACAGCTCGCGCAGATTCCTTGTCGATCATCGGCTGGTAGCAACGCCGCAAATGGGATGCCATCGGGCGGTCGCCGGCGGGGCCGCCCGAGCTTGTTACCTGGCGGTTGCTAGCGGAGACCGGTGCGGCGGGCGCGAAGCGCAGCTTCGAGGACGACTTCGACGGACTCGGACGAGAGCGGCGCGGGAAGCGACCTGAAGACTCCGATCTCGGCGACCTTGTCCTTCTCCGGGGAGTCGTACCACCACGAGAGGTGGCTCACCTCGCACATGTAGACGTACGCGGTCGTGCTCTTTGGCGTCTGGTAACGGATCGCGCCGAGCAGGTCGAGACGCGGCGGGACGATGCGGGCGGACTCCCAGAGCTCGCGCTTGGCAACTTCAAGGATGGTCTCGCCGGCCTTTCGGCCGCTCGTGGGGAAGTGCCACCCCGCCGCATCCGGCTTGCGGATCCACACCGTGAGCTCGCCATAAAAAGGGATGACCATCGCGAGCTGAGCCGACGCGGGCGGGTACTCCCGGAAGGTGTTGTCTCGCCGAGATACGAATGAGTGTTCGGCCACTTTGTCGCACACTATGCAAGGGACAAAGCGAGCGTCAATAGCGCGAGGGGTTCTGATTCCCGCTAGATGCGGAGAACCTCGGCTAATCGGAACGGATCTGCTGCCACCACGCTCGCCGCGTACAGCTCCATCCCCCCGATGTCGCTCGTCTTGTTCGCCGGGTCGCCACGATCCACGAGGCGAGCGTGCGGGGGGAAGCGCCGCCAGTCGCTGCCGTCAGCGCTCAGCGGCGGCAGCAGCAGCGCCAGGTTGTAGGAGACGACGCCCTGCTTTCGGTACGCCGAGATGACTCCAGCGATGGCCGCCGCGAGCGATGTCTCGTCCTCTCCCGGTCGACCAAGTATGACGACCTCGCTCTCTTTGATAGGCGCGAGGGCGGCGAAGACGCGCGCTCCATCACGCTCGTGCCCCAGACCGAGCGCGTCGTGGACCAGCCAGAGATCATCGAAGTAATCGCGCCCGTACTGCTCGTCGTACTCGAGCGAGTGCCGGCGAAGCATCTCGACGCGCGGATAGTGCATGCCGCGCGTGACCGTCATCTGCATGTGCCCATGGACGATCGACCCGCCAGCTCGCCAGAGGCAGTTCCAGATCAGGAAGTAATACTTCGCGCTCGGGTCCTCCTCGTTCGCGGCGAGCGCCCACCGCCGCGACGTGAGCAGGCGATCGCGGATCGTCTCGGCGTCCATCGGCGCGAGCGGATCGTGCTCATCGAACACCAGGACGCCGTGGTAGCCGTCGTATTTGGCGATGTTCGAAGCCGTCACCCCGTGGTCGCCACGGATCCGACCGAACGTGTCGGCCGGCGTTCCGGTCTCCGGATGGCAGAAGGGGTCGTTCCTGGACCGGTCGATCGTCTCGCGCACCTCATCGGCGCCCTTGACTTCGACCGGTCGGTGCGCGCGAAGGTCGTTGAAGAGCGCTCCTTCGAGGGTCACCAGATTGGTGACTCGGACGATCTTCTGAGCCAGCACGGCGTCCACGGAACCGAACTGCTTCGTGATCCAATCGCGCATCTCGGCCGGTGGATCGAGCCGTCCGACGGTCGACGACACGGCGAAGATCCGCTCCGCCGCGGCGCGCGCCTCCGGCGGCAGTGCCGCGATGCGGTCCTCGAGGTCAGCGATGGACGGCCCCGTGTCTGTCTTCACGCCGCGCGGCGGGCTTTCGCGGCCGCCGTGTACATGTCGACATAGCGCTTCGCTGCCGACGGCCATGAATGGTCCTCGCGCATCGCCCGCGTCCGCAGCTGCCGCCACGGTTCTCCGTCAGCCCTGTAGCGGTGGAGCGCACGCGCGATCGCGTCCGAGAAAGCGGCGGCCTCGTACTTGGTGAACGAGAAGCCGTTGCCCTTGGGGTCCGCGTCGACGTCTCGCACCGTCGTCGCAAGACCGCCGACCGCGCGCACCACCGGGATGGTCCCGTAGCGCAGTGAGATGAGCTGCCCGAGGCCGCACGGCTCGAAACGCGACGGCATGAGGAAGAGGTCGGCCCCCGCGTAGATCCGCTGCGCGAGCGCCGCGTCGAACCCGAGCGTCAGGGCAAGACGGCCCTGGTTCTTCGCGGCGAGCTCGCGCCATTTCTGTTCGTAGCCCGGGTCGCCCGTTCCGAGAACCGCGAGCTGCCCACCCTGTTCGAGCAGCCACGGCGCGACCGCCGTGAGAAGGTCCACGCCCTTCTGCTCCACGAGGCGCCCGATGACGCCAAAAACCGGGGCCGCCGCGTCGACACCCAGGCCGACCTCTTTCTGGAGCGCCGCCTTGTCGATCGCCTTGCCGGTCTGATCGTCGGCGTCATACCGCGCCGCGATGTGCACGTCGTGTGCGGGGTCAAAGAGCTTCGTGTCAATACCGTTGGTGATGCCCCACAGATCGGCACGTCGCGTCCGCAGGAGACTTTCGAGGCGCTCTCCAAATTCCGGTGTGAGGATCTCTTCGGCGTAGCGCTCGCTCACGGTCGACACGATGTCCGCGGTCGCGATCGCGCGCGCCATCAGATTGGCCTCGCCTTTGTCCTCGATCGGAAGGCGTGCTCGCGGAAGCCCCACCAGCTTCAGAACGTCGGCGCTCGTGCGCCCTTGGTAGGCGAGGTTGTGGATCGTGAATACCGTCGCCGCCTTGCGCAGCTGGCGTGCGCGCGCGGTGAGCGGGACGAGAAGCGCCGCATGCCAGTCGTGAGCGTGCACCACGTCGGGCGGAGCCTCGATGAGGTCTTCGACGACGGCACGACAGAAAAGGGCGTAGCGCTTGGCATCGTCGTCGTAGCCGTAGACCTTGTCGCGGCCGATGCGCACGCTTCGCACGAACACTGTTCGGACCCCGTCGCGGGAGATCTCCGGATACTCGATGCGAGCGCGCGCCGCGCCGTAAGGGATCGAATGCGTTCGCGCACCGGTTGTCGGGATGCCGAACTTTTGTGCGTCTATCGAGCGGTGATACGGCATGTACACGGTGACGTCGTGTCCGAGCGAGGCAAGGGCTTGGGGCAGGGAGCCGGCAACATCGGCAAGGCCGCCGACCTTGGCGTAGGGGGCGACCTCGGCGGCCGCGAACGAAATTCGCACTGAGTGGTACGGATGTTAGCGGCGTGTAAGGACCCGACGCTCTGGTCACCCGGGTGCCACGCTTTTGGAAACGGATGCGTTAGACAGGTGGTACCCAGGACAGAGCCCAACAAGGAGGCGAACGAAAGTGAAGACGATGCGTCAGAAGCTCATGTTGGCGGTGGCGGTGGGCGTTGGAAGCGTCGGCCTGTTCGGCGCGGCTGCCGTCGGCGCCTTCGGTCCGGACGCTTCCGCGAACGTCGTCTCGACGATCGCCCCGGCGGCCTCGGCCGAGATCGCCGGCGAGGACAAGGCGGGCGACCACCTCAAGCAGCTCCTCGACGGTCTCGTCCAGAAGGGCGTCATCACCCAGCAGCAGGAAGACGCGATCCTGACGGCGGCGAAGGACGCAACCGCGGCAAGGGTCCGCACGGCAAAGGTCGTGCGCGACCTTCTCGGCGAGTCGGCGAAGTATCTCGGGTTCACACAGAAGGATCTTGTGGCGAAGCTCCCGGGCACGAGCCTCGGGAAGATCGCCGACGCGACGGCGAACAAGAGCAAGACCGGCCTCGTGACGGCACTCACCGTGGCGGCGAACGACGACATCAACAAGGCGCTCGCTGACAAGAGGATCACCGACGAGCAGGCGAAGAAGCTGCGGGACGGTCTCCCGGCGGAGATCACCAAGCTCGTCGATCGCACCTGGCCGACAAAGCCCGCGAGCGTGCACCGTGAAGGCACGCCGAACGTGAAGGCATTCCTTGGCGACATGCTCCAGACGGCGCGTGACTACCTCGGCGGGATCACGCTCCAGGACGTCACGACAGCGATGCGGAGCGGCAAGAGCCTCGGCGACATTGCGAACGACAAGGGCAAGAGCCGCGACGGCCTGGTGCAGGCACTCGTGACTGCCGCGAACACGCGGATCGACAAAGCGGTCGCCGACAACAAGCTGACCGCGGATCAGGCGACGGCGCTCAAGACGAAGGTCGCTGGGGAGATCGCGAAGTTCGTCGACCGCAAGGCGCCGGCGAAGACTACGAGCGGCAGCGGCACGACGACGAAGACTCCGTAACGGAAGAACTTCGTATCGCGATGACGCCGGGCGCGAGGCCCGGCGTCGTCATTTCCGGTATCCGTTCGGTCGCGGCTCAAAACGCGTCTTCGCGGAAGCCGTTGACGTAACGGGCTGGGGAGTCGGGGGCGGAGGCGGAATCATGTCGAACCCGCTCACACATGTCGCAACGCGAAGTGTCGGCGTTATAGTCGGCGCGCCAGCGAGAGCAACGGAGTTGGGAATGGAGCGGGTTCTACAGGGTCGGTACAAGATCGAGGAGCCGCTCGGTGTGGGTGGATCTTCGCAGGTTTATCTCGCCCGGGATCAGGCCCTGAATCGCGATGTCGCTCTCAAGGTCCTGGATCCGGCGGCCGCAGCCGACGGGAACCTCCGCAGAATGTTCGTTAAGGAAGCGCGCGCGCTCGGGCAGCTTTCGCACCCGAACATCGTCGCCGTCTACGACGTCGGCGAGGTCGATGATTCGCCGTTCATCGTCATGGAGTACTTGCCGGGCGGGTCGATGAAACAGCGCATCGAGCAGGCGGGCCCGCTGAAGACCGGCGACGCGGTGCGCATCGCGATCGAGGTCGCCAACGGCCTCGCGTTCGCCCATTCCAAAGGGATCATCCACGCAGATCTCAAGCCGGCCAACATCCTCTTCGACGCGAACGACACCGCGAAGATCTGCGACTTCGGCATCGCACGTGCGCCGCAGGAGGACGCGGACACGCCGCAGCTGTACGCGACCGCGATGTACGTGGCGCCGGAGCGCGTCGAGGGAAAGAGCGCGACCGTCCAGTCGGACGTGTACGGCCTGGGGCTCGTCCTGTACGAGGGTCTCGTCGGAAAGCCGCCCTTCACAAGCACCAACGCCTCCGTGCTGCTGCGGGATCACGTGGTCCGTCAGCCGGTGCCGCCCAGCCACCTGCGGCCCTCGCTTCCTCGTGAGCTCGATTCGCTCGTTCTCAAGGCGCTCGCGAAACAGCCGAACCTCCGGTACCAGAAGGCGAGCGACTTCGCGACGGCACTCCAGCAGATCGAGAACGTCGACAAGGAGCTCGCGACTACGCGGATCGTGATGGCCGACCCGCTCGACGACTTTGTTCCGAAGACCGAGCAGAGTCCGGTCGTCGCACTGCTCTCGAGCTACGGGCAGCCGCTCCGCGGAGCTTTCTTCTCGCTCTGCGCCGCGCTTCCGGTGTTCGCGATGGCGCTGCTCACGGGGTTCGAGCTGATCGGCGCGCTCCTCGCGGCGGGGCTCGTCGCGGTGGTCGCGTTCGCGGGCCAGCTCGGGATCGCAATCGCGATCGCCTGGGTAATGGTCACCGCGTTCGTGTTCATCTTCGTCCCAGGCCTCGCGCTTCTGTTCGCGATCCTCGGCGTATTCCTCTGGGCGCGGAGCGCTCCAGCCGAGCAGATCGCGGTGGCCATGGCGACCCCCGTACTCACGCCGCTCGGCCTCGCGCCCGCGATGATCCTGACGATGGCGACGTGCTTCGGTTTGACCGGTGTGTTGACCGTCGCCGGGAGCGCCGCCCTGACGATGATCGTGGCGGTCGCGATGGGCGTGCAGTCGCTCGGCGCGTTCGCGCAGACGGGCCTCTCGCTGCGACAGGAATCGCTCTTCAATCCGGTGCGCGCGGCGGAAGTGAAGTCCGCGCTGCTCACGATGCTGCAGAACCCGGGCGACCGGTTCGGCCAGCTTGCGACGCAGCTCGATCCCTCGGTGCTCTGGTCACAGATGGCCGGTCTCGTCTCGCGGCTTGCGACGGCGACGCTCGAGACGTGGATCGCGACGGTGCTCGCCTGGACGATCGCGGGGCTGACGGTGTGGACTGTCACGCGCCTCCTCCGGACGTTCTTCGACACTCTGCTGCGGCGGCCCAAGCGCTGGTTCGCGCTTTACGTCCTTGCCGCCGGCGCAGGTGTCGTTGCCGGCGCGGGCATCCTGTACATGCTGTCGGTGAGCCTCTCGATGCTGGACAACGCTCCCGACCGTCCGACCAACGGCGTGCTGCTGCTTTCGGCGATCACCGGAGCGATCCTTTCGCTCGCGCTCGGCATCATCATCGGCGCGACACAGAAACCCGAGCCCGAGGCGCAGGAGTCGATCTCGCTCTCAGCGCGGAGATTGCCGGTCCGCTAGCTACGCGGTTTCTTCGCGGTCGGCTTCTTGGCGGGCAGCGTCGTTGCGTACTCGTGCGCGTGATCGATCCAGCTGCGGAGCTTCGCTGGACTCTTCACGATCGCATCGGGGACGACGAAGAAGCCGGTCATCGGGCGCCCGGGCATCGGCTCGAATCCTTTCGCGGTCTTCGCGCCAGCAATGCTGCGGTCGTCGCCGAACTTCACGACGATCTTGTCCTGGAAGGTGCCGGCGAACATCCTTCCGTTCAAAAAGAAGGCGGGGTAGCCGAACATCGGTCGCTGCTGCACAGCAGGGTCGGTCGGTTTCGCTTTCTCGAACGCCGCGATGAGCTCGGGGGGCGATTTCTTCCAAGCCATGACTCGATTATTCGCGCCCCGGAGCTTGATTGTTTGCTTCGGATCTGACAGAACATGTGTTCTAGAGGCTCGTCACGCGGAGCGAAGGGCCGACCCCGACCTCAGAGGTCCTTCGTGGCGCTCGCCTCCCTCGAACTTTCGAACGAGGCTCCCCGGCGCTGCATTGGTGTGGCGTCGAAAAGCCGGTCGGGGAGTTTGCCTTCAGGAACGAGACACTCGGCACGCGGCAATCCCATTGTCGATCGTGCCACGCCGCCTATCGGCGTGCGCACTACGTTCGCAATCGCTCCGCCTACATCACCCGTGAGGTCGACCGCATTCGGAGACGTCGAAACGAGAATCGGCGCCTTCTGCGGGATTACTTGCGGTCGCACTCGTGCATCGATTGCGGCGAGACGGACATCGTCACATTGCAATTCGACCATCGTGATCGTTCAACCAAACGTCTGGAAGTCGCGCTTCTGGTGCTTCGACAACCGTGGTCGATCGTTGTGGCAGAAATTGCGAAGTGCGATGTGCGTTGCGCGAACTGTCACCGTCGACGAACCGCCTCTCAGCTTGGATGGCACCGCGCCGACTCAATCGCTCCGGCTGGTGGCGCCGATGTGTTCTTGGACGACAGTCCTCGCGGCCGCAGATGCACGGGTTGCGGGTTGACAAGACCAATCGAGGATTTCGCGTTCCGCGACCGCGCGCGTGGGCGTCGCCGCACGCGTTGCAAATTCTGCATGCGGGAATATGCGCGCGAGTACTACAGAAAGAACAAGGCGGGTGATGCCACCGCCGGCCGCAAGCGGCGATGCAGCCGCAGGGACTTGAGCCTCGAGATCGATGAATACCTGCGCACGCATCCCTGCGTCGATTGCAGGGAGACCGACCCGCTTGTATTGGACTTTGATCATCGCGATGGGGTCCAGAAGCTCGAGACGGTCGCCTATCTGCGCGCGAGGGGCGATCGTGAAGGTTTGTTGATAGAGATCGAAAAGTGCGAGGTCCGTTGCTCGAACTGCCATAGTCGTCGGACCGCGAAGCAATTCGGATGGAGCAAAATACTCGCGGAGTGAGACGTTAGACTGCTGTGCACGCGGGTGTGTTGTAGTGGTAGCAAACAACCTTCCCAAGGTTGCAGTACGGGTCCGATTCCCGTCACCCGCTCAGTAAATACCTAGATGACCGTACTTTCTACGCCGCGGACCGTGATCGTCTAAGAATGGACCGCGCCCTCATCCAATTCATCTGCATCCGCAAGACGCATCGCCGCAAGCCGCCCGTGGATCCCTCGAGCCCCTTCAACATCGCGGAGGAAGGTGGATGGGCTTACTGCCCTGGCGGGGAGCCCGACGGCCACCGATGGTTCAAGACCGGCGGCATCACGCGCGCGGCGCTCGCGAAGTTTGAGTGGCCCGACGACGAAGAGGCTGAACCCTAACAAGGACCAACGACTTCTGCGTATGCCGTAACGAGTCCCCGTGGCGTGGGTTCATTGACTTGTGCGCCTCCTTCTGTCGCTGGTCCTGATCGCGGCGGCAACGTTGCCGCCGAACGCGACAAAGGTCGCGGCCGCGTCGTGCACACCGAGCATCGGCCCCGGCATCGCCCCGCCGGTCGCCACACCGACGAAGCTGCCAGGCTTTCACGCAGCCTGGTATGGACAGACGGGATACATGCGTCTCTGTCCGGGAGGCAGAGCGCAGGCAACGCTCGCCTACTACAACGCGGGCTCGCTCGGTTGGGTCGCTGGACGGATGGGCGAGGTCGCATATCTCGGCACGTGGGGCAGCGAGCCAGGTCAGGATCAGCCGAGCATCCTCGGCGGCGATGGTCAGCTCGGATCGCCGGCGACGGGATGGCCTCGCTTCAATCGCATCGCGCTGCAACCGGCCCCCTATGTCGCCCCCGGGCAGGTCGCCTGGTTCCAGTTTAACGTGCAGGCGCCTTCGCTTCCCGGGACCTATCGCCTCTACGTGCGGCCGCTCATCGAGGGCGCCGCATGGCTCGAGGACATCGGCGTCTTCTGGCAAGTCCTCGTGCTCAACCCGGATGGCACGATGCCGACGCCGACCCCGCCCGATCCCGTCGGCATCGCGTTCAGCATCGATTCCGGGGTGAACGCCAAGGACATCGCGCTCGTGCACCACGGCGTGCAGCACGCGAGCGCGTTTCTCGACTCCTTCGCTGGAGGGACCCGCCGTAAGCCCGCGATCGTGCAGGTGTTGGTCGTGGATGATTCTCAGCCGTACTGCTGCCTGACCGTCGGCGACAGCTTCAAGATCGTGACGTCAAACGCGGCGTGGGCCACGCCACCCGCGGCCGCGCCGGATACCTGGAGCGCCGACACCGAACGCACCGAGCTCGCCGCTCACGAGTTCATCCATCTTTGGCAATACGCGATTGGGGGCAATTCGTGCATGGTCGGCGTGCGCTGGATCGCGGAGGGCATGGCTGAATCTTTCGCCTATCGCTCGCTCATCGCGGATGGCGTGATCCCAGCAGCGAATCTCGACACCTTCACCAAACGCCAGCTCACGACGGCGACGAACCACGTGACTCTGCAGTCGCTCGAAGCGAGCTTTCCCGGTAACGCGAACCCCTTCGCGGTGAGCTACCTCGCCGTCGATCGGCTTCTCGCGCCGAAGGGTCTTTCTGCTCTTCGGGACTGGTGCGGGCGGGTGGGCACCGGCCAGGAGTGGCACGCGGCGTTCGCGGCGGCGTTCGGCGAGACGACGGATGCGTTCTACTCGCGCTTCGAGGCATTCCGAGCCCAGTACGTGCGGTAACGATCTTCCGCGCGGCCGCCGGGAAGGACTCCACCTCCACCGGTGTTGCTCACGGCGATGGATATCGCGGCCTGGGTCGCGCAGGTGCTTGCGGCGCTCGTGTTCGGCGCACACGGGTACACGCTCCTCTTCCGTCCCGACCAAGCGCGGAAGCAGTACCCGTGGGCTGTGGATGTCCCGGAGACGCTGAAGCGTTTCATCGGGACGGCCGAGCTTCTTGGGGCAGTCGGCATGATCGTCCCGGCAGCGACGAGGATCCTCCCGTGGCTGACCCCGCTCGCTGCTCTCGGGCTCGTCGCCCTCGTGGTCCTCGCCGCGATCTTTCACGCCACTCGGCGCGAGTGGCCGAACGTCGTCTTCAATCTGGTGCTTGGCGCTCTCGCAGCGTTCGTCGCGTACGCGCGCTACGCCGTACCCTTTTCGTGATGGAGCTCAAGCCCGGCGATCCCGCCCCGGATTTCTCACTGCCGGACGAGGAGGGAAAGGCCGTCTCCACCAAGGACCTCAAGGGGAAGCGGTACGTCGTGTACTTCTACCCGAAGGACGACACGCCGGGCTGCACGACCGAGGCCTGCCAGTTCACCGACAACTTCCCCCAGTTCGAGATGCTCGGCGTCCCCGTGCTCGGCGTCTCGCAGGACGACGCCAAAGCGCATCAGGCGTTCCGGAAGAAGTACGGCCTTCGAGTTCGCCTGCTCAGCGATGCGGACCGGAACGCCCACCGCGCGTACGGGGCGTGGGGAGAGCGGCCGGGACGCGGCGAGGGCGTGATTCGGTCGACCTTCCTTATCGGCTCCGACGGCCGCGTGGAGAAGGCGTGGTACTTCGTGAAACCCGACGGCCACGCGCTTGAGGTGCTTTCCGCCCTTCGCGCCTAGCGTTCCGGCGCGGCGCGCCGTCTTCCTCGAAGCGCAGCACCTTGAACCCTTCGGCATACGCGTACCGCTTCTTCTTGCCGGCCTCTTTCATCCAGCTCTTGATGAAGTCGACGCTGTCTTCGTCGATCTGCGACCTGTGCGCGAGAAGGGCCTTCATCTTCACCTCGACGACGTCGCTGACGTCGACGATCGTGTCCGGCTCACCGAACGCCATGAGAAAGAGCGCCTTCGGCTTGTGCGGCTCGAGCCGCTCCTTCTGCCAGAGCTCCGGGAGCATCTGGCGCGTGGACGCGTCCGGGTTGATCGAACGCAGCACGACCTCTCCGGCGGCGATATGGTCCGGGTGGTTCACGTACCCGCCGCCGTAGCGCATGGTCGGGTCCATCGTGAAGATCACATCCGGGCGATGAATGCGGATCTGCCGAGCGACCGCGCGGCGAACCTCGATCGTCGGCTCCAGATAGCCGTCCTCGAACTCCAAGAACACGACGTTCTTGACGCCGAGGATCTTGGCGGCCTCGCTCTGTTCAGTCGCGCGGATGTCGCGCAGGCGCTCGCGCGTCATGTCCGGATCCTGCGATCCCGACGCGCCGTTCGTGACCATGCAGTAGGTGAACTCGACTCCCGCCTTTGTCCACTTCGCGACCGTCCCCGCCATGCCGAACTCCGCGTCATCGGGGTGCGCGTAGATCGCCATCGCTCGCTGCACGTCAAGCGTCTTGTCGAAGCGCATCTCTCTCTAGTGTGCGGGAATGGCGCAGCGGGCAAGGCGGGCAGCGGGTGGCACGGGGGAGCGGGTTGCGCGCGAGCCGCTCACCGGCCGCGTCAGCCGCGATTGGTCCCAAGTGGTGGGGAGCGGACCGGTAGGCGAGCGCGCGGCCCCGACCCGCTACGCGGTCAGGGGCCCCTACCCCTGGGACAGGACCCGCTGCGCCGTCACGCGGCGGCGAGCACCACGACGTTTATCGTGCCCGGCGATGCGAAGAGCGACGGGATTCGCGCCGGGGAGGATCAATCTGATAGGCGAGCACACCGATTACAACGACGGCCTTGTGATGCCGATCGCGCTCCGCTTGGGCGTCACCGTCGCTGCGACATCGCGCGACGACGCCACCATTCGCCTGACGACCGACGCGCCCGTCACTCCGCAGCATGGTTCATACATCCTCGGCACCGAGCGGAGCGATGGCACCTGGCTGGACCGAGCGAAAGGAGTCACGGCGATCCTCGCGCGCGAAGGCGCCCGCATCGGGGGCTTCGGTGCCGACGTGAGGTCCGATCTCCCGGTCGGCGCCGGCCTGGGATCGAGCGCGGCGTTCGCGATAGCGCTCCTGCGCGCGGTTTCGAAGCTGTTCGATCTCGCGGTGGACGACGCGGCGGCCGCGCGCATCGCCCACGCGGCGGAGAGCGAGTTCGGGGGAGCCCGGTCGGGCATGCTGGATCAGCTCGCGTCGGTCTACGGGCGGCCGAGCGACGCTTTGCTCATCGACATGCGCGACCACGACACCGAGGTGATCGCGCTTCCGCGGACCATCGAGGTCGCCGTCATCGATTCAGGCACGCGCCACGAGCACGCGACCGGCGAGTACAACCGAAGGCGGGCGGAGTGCGAGCAAGCGTGTGTCCACCTGGGTGTTGTCTCCCTCCGCGATGTCGAGGCGCGCCCACTCGACGAAATTCTCGAGCGGCTCCCTTCGCCGCTCGATCGGCGCGTACGCCACGTCGTCACCGAGAACGCTCGCGTCCGTCGTGCGGTAGACGCGGTTCGTGCGCATGACGACGCGGGCCTTGGCGAGATCTTGGATGCATCGCATCGTTCGCTGCGCGACGACTACCAGGTCTCGACGCCCGAGCTCGACCAGCTCGTGCAGCTGGCGACCGGGGCGGGCGCGTTCGGCGCCCGCATGGTCGGCGGAGGGTTCGGCGGGAGCATCATCGCGCTGACACGGCGAGGCGAAGGCCGCAAGCTCGCGACCCGGGTACTCGAGGGATATCGCGGTGACGGAAACCTCGTCGCGGTCGTGCCGTAGTGGGAATCGGACGGCTGTCCGATGGACTCGCGCCGACGCCGCCGATGGGATGGAACAGCTGGAACCGGTTCGGCGCAAAGATCGACGAGAATCTCGTGGTCGAGACCGCCGAGGCCATGGTCTCATCAGGGATGCGCGACGCCGGCTACCGATACGTCGTGATCGACGATGGCTGGATGGCGCCCGAGCGCGATCGCAATGGCGACTTCCTCGCCGACCCCGGCAAGTTCCCGAAGGGGATGAAGGCGTTGTCGGATCGCATACACGAGCTCGGGCTGCGCTTCGGCATCTATACCGACGCGGGCACGAAGACGTGTCAGGGCCTACCGGCGAGCCTCGGTTACGAGTTCCGCGACGCGCGGCGGTTCGCCGAGTGGGGCGTGGACTACGTCAAGGTCGATTGGTGCCACACCGAAGGCCTGGGGCCGCGGGCGCTCTACGCGAAGTGGGCGCTGGCGCTTCGTGCGGCTCGGCGCCCAATCGTGCTTTCGATCTGCGAATGGGGCCGTGCACGCCCGTGGGAATGGGCCGGAGGGCTCGGTCACCTCTGGCGCACGAGCTGGGACATTCAGCCGGAGTGGTCGAGCATCGTCACCATCCTCGACCGTCAGGCGGAGCTCCACCCGTTCGCCGGACCCGATCACTGGAACGATCCGGACATGCTCGAAGTCGGCAACGGTGACCTGACCGACGACCAGAGCCGCGCGCACTTCGCAATGTGGTCCATGCTCGCGGCGCCACTCATGGCGGGCAACGATCTGCGCACGATGACCGACGACGTGCGCAAGATCCTCACCGCGCCGGAGATCGTGTCCGTCGACCAGGACAGGCTCGGCAGGCAGGGCCGGCGACTCCGCCGCGACGGCGACATCGATGTGTGGATCCGCGATCTCGCGGACGGTCGTCGCGCGGTGGCCGTGTTCAACCGCGGGTCCGAGCCTCAGGAGGTCCGGATCTCCGTCGAGGAGCTCGGGCTTGCGTCGCGTACAGATGTCGGAGTTCGCGACCTATGGCAACAGGCCGATGTCGGCGTTATGCGACGCGAGATCGTCATCACGACATCGGCGGTTAGCGCGACTGTCCTCGGCATCCTGAAGCAGTAACCGCAGGGTACCGATAGACGGCGCTCCCCCGATCGGGGGACGGGCGATCGTCCGCTTGCCCGCACGCTATTTGGCGCCATGGGCGTGGTGGGACGCGTGTGCGTGTGCGTTGGGTTGGGCGGGGCGCTGGTGCTCTCCTACTTTGCGGTGAGCTCGCCTGCGTCAGCACAATCCGCGCTGCTCGATGCCCTCTCATCGCGAGTGACCCTGGCCCATCCGGGTGGCGCCCCCGACGAGATCCCGGTCGAACGAGTGATCCGGAGCGGCGACACGGTCGCCACGGACGGCACGGGACGCGCCCTGGTCACCTACCCGGACGGTTCGACGGCACTGCTGGAAGAAAACAGCGCTCTGACGATCGAGTTCGTGCAGACGACTGCGGGCGATTACGTGGTTCGCATGCAGCAGACGCTCGGTCGCGTCTGGTACGCCGTGACCAGGGCCGTCGCTCTGGGGAGCCGCTACGAGGTGCGCAGCTCGGGAATGGCATCGGTGATCCGCGCCGGATCGGACTCATACGTCACCGTGTCCCCGAACGGGGAGACGAGCATCTCGACGATCTCCGGCACGGTGGACACGACCGCGGGCGGCGCAGAGGTCTCCGTAACCGCCGGGTCCTCGACGACGGTGAGCGGTCCCGGAGCGACGCCCGCCCCGGTCCGCGTGGAGCCGGTCCTTGCGCGCACGACGACCTCCACGCCGGGCCCGAATACACCTGCGCCCGCGACCCCAGCGCCGACCGCAAAGCCGACGCGAACTCCGGCTCCGTCGCCGACGAACGCGTTCGTGCCGCCCGTCTCGACGCTGCCGCCGTTACCGACCTCCGCGCCTACCAAACCAAGGACGCCGACCCCGACATTGCCCATCTCAACTCCCAAGCCGACCGCCGCGCCGACACCCGCTGCGACGCCACTCAAAGACAAATTCGGTCCGCGTAAAGACGCTCCTGGTCAACCGCCTCCGAAAACGCTGACGTTGCGCTAGCGACGGCGCGCGCCGCGGGTGGCACGGCGCAGCAGGGTGCTCTCGCGATGCGCGGGTTCCCCGGGGACCCGCCGCAGCGAGCGAAGCGAGGTGCAAGGCGGGGAGGGTGCGCGAGCCGAGAGCACCCTGTGCGCCGGGACAGGACCCGCGGCGCGTTGCCTTGCTACACGCTACGGGAGGCGGTTGAACCAGAAGAGCGAGAAGGCACCGGCGAACACGGCGAGGATGGCGGCGGCGAGCGTCGCGTAGGCGGTGAGCTCTGTCTTCTCGTTGCGGACGACGAGCTCGGTGGTGAGGTTCTCGTAGACGGCGCGGAGATCGGCTTCGGTGTTGGCATTGAAGTACCGCCCGTCGGTCACTTCGGCGATCTTCTTGAGAGTTCCCTCGTCGAGCGCGGTCCGTACCGCACGACCCTGGAGCCGAACGATCGCGCCCGCCGCGCTCCCCAGTCCGATCGTATAAATGCGCACCCCACGACTCGTGGCTTGATCGACGATATCGAGAGGCGCTGGAAACTGGTTGTTCTGACCGTCGGACATGAGCACGATCGAGGCGGACGCGTGCTGACCCACAAGGTAGGGTGGAATCGTCGCGCTGGGTCGCGGGCGTGCTGAGGCGTCCGGCTGCCCCTGGTTTTGCAAGATCGAGCTCGGCAGGTCCGCCTCGCTTCCCTGAGATTCCGCGATCGCGTCGAGCGAGACGAGGATCGCCCTGCCGATCGCGGTCGCGCGCTGCGGACGCAGGCGATTGATCGCGGCGATGACGAGCGTCTTGTCGGAAGTCGGCGATTGCACGATCGACGCGTCGCCCGAGAACGAGACGACCCCGATCTTCACGCTCTCACTCTGCTTGTCGACGAACGCGCGCGCCGCTGCCTTCGCGGCCTCCATTCGGTTCGGCTTCATGTCCTCGGCGAGCATCGAGCCGGAGACGTCGATGGCCAGGATGACCGTACCTTCCTGGCTCGGCACCGCGACCACGGCCTGGGGCCGTGCGACGGCGATGGTCATGACCGCAAGCGCAAGGATGAAGAGCACGGGCGGAACGTGGCGCCGCCAGCCGGGCCCATTACCGATGGCTTCGCGAACGAGCGAGAGGTTCGCGTACCTGAGCGCGTAACGGTTACGCCTTCGCTGCGCCAGCACGTAGACCACGGCGAGCCCGGCGACGACGAAGAGAAGCAACAGAGCCGAAGGCCAGATGAAGCTCATGCCGATGCCCCCATCGCCGCGCGCCGACCGGCGCGCCTCTTGCGCGAGTACGCGAATTTGACAATAGCGCGGACCAGATCCTCGTCCGTGCGTAGCAGGAGGACATCAACCCCGGCGCGCGCAAACGTCGCGTTGAGCTTTTCCTCGCGCCGGTGTGCAGCCGCCGCGAACCGCTCGCGGAAACGCGGATCGCCGGTGTTCACGCGAAGCTGCTCGCCGGTCTCGCTGTCGGTGAGGATCACCGTCCCGATATCCGGCAGCTCATCCTCACGCGGGTCGGCCAGACGAACGGCGAGCGTCTCGTGGCGGCGCGCGATGCGCTCGAGGCGGTCCTCCCAGCCTGCCGCGCTGAAGAAATCCGAGATCACGAAGACGAGCGACCGACGTTTCAGTCCTCGCATCGCCGAGTCGAGGAGGTCGCGGAGCGACGTGAGCGGAGCGCTCTGCAGGCGCGGGCGCTTCTCGAGCTCGTTCAGGATGCGAAGGACCTGGACGCGACCGCCCCGCGCTGGTATGGAGCGCTCGACGCGGGAGGCGTAGAGCGTCGCGCCGACGCGATTTCCGTGACGAGTGAGCAGCCGTGCGAGGACGGTCGTGAAGTCGACGAGCAGGTCCCGCTTGCGGCGGTCGACGGTCCCGAAATCGACAGACGGCGAGAGATCGAGAAGAAAGTGCGCGTTGATCTCGCGATCCTCGAGGTACTCCCGCACGTATGGCGCATCGAGCCGCGCCGTCACGTTCCAGTCGATGTGCCGGACGTCGTCGCCGAACGCGTACTCGCGGATGTCCGCGAGGTCCAGACCCTGGCCCTTGAAGATCGTGCGGTAGTCGCCCTGAAGGAGCCCGTCGAGCCGGCGCACGACGGTCCACTCCAGACGCTGGAGGCGACGCTCAGGCCCGGAGGGCGACATGTCCCTGCAACGGCTCGGTCGGCACCGGGATGCGCGCGAGCACCCGTTTCACGATGTCGTCGGCGGTGACGTCCTCCGAGAGTGCCTCGAACGAGAGAACGATGCGGTGGCGCAGGACGTCGAGCGCGAGATCCTGCACGTCCTGTCCGGTGACGTAGCGGCGGCCACGGAGGTAGGCGAGCGCGCGACCGGCGAGGACCAGGTTGATCGAGGCGCGCGGACTCGCGCCGTAGCTGATGTACTTGCTGACGTCGCCGATGCCGTACTCGGCCGGCTGCCGTGTCGCGGACGCGAGCCGGACTACGTACTCCATGAGCGTCGGATCGACGAAGACGTCGTCGACCTCGCGCTGCAGCTGCAGCAGGCGGTCCGTCGTCATGACCGGCACGACCGGAGACATGTGGCCGGTCACTCGTTCGACGACCACGAATTCGTCCATCTCGCTCGGGTAACCCACGAGCACCTTGAGCATGAAGCGGTCCACCTGTGCCTCGGGAAGCGCGTAGGTGCCCTCGGTCTCTATCGGGTTTTGCGTGGCCATGACGAGGAAAGGGTCTGGGACCTTGTGCGTCTCGCGGCCGATCGTGACCTGGCGCTCCTGCATGACTTCGAGCAGCGCGCTCTGCACTTTCGCCGGCGCGCGGTTGATCTCGTCGGCCAGAAGGAGGTTCGTGAAGACCGGACCGAGCGACGTCTGGAAGTCTCCGGCGCGCTGGTTATAGATCCGTGTGCCGACGAGGTCGGCAGGCACGAGATCGGGTGTGAACTGAATGCGCTTGAAGTCGCCGGTGATCGCCTGGGCGACCGTCTTCACCGACAGCGTCTTGGCGAGACCGGGAACTCCTTCCACGAGCAGGTGACCGCGCGCGAGAAGACCGACCATCAGGCGCTCGATGAGGTGGTCCTGCCCCACGATCACTTTCTTGATCTCGAAGAGAAGCCGGCCGGTGTCCGGCGGGACCGCCTGTTGTACCTCTGCCATCAGTCCTTCACTCCTCTAGTCGGGCGGCACGCCGAGCGCGCCTGCCGCTGTAGCGATGGTCACCGCGAAGCCCACGCCGCTGAAAGCCGGTTGTCCTGTCGGGTTCACGAGCCCGGTGACGATGCCGACGACCTCGCCGTCTCTGTTCACGAGGGGGCCGCCGGAAGAGCCCGGATTTACGGCCGCGTCGAACTGAATGAGACCGCTGAGCGAACGGTCCTGATTCGGCACCTGAACCGAGCGGTCGAGTCCGCTGACGACGCCGGTCGAGAGCGAGCGCGTCAGGTTGAACGGGTTGCCAACGACGAGGGCGTCGTCCCCGATCCGCACGCTCGATGGGTTCCCAAGGGTGGCGGGCGTCAGCTGGGCCGGCGTGTTCGCCGGCCGCAGTGCCGCGATGTCGCTGGCTGCGAGTTCCGAGATGATCACGGCTGCCGACTCGGTCCCGTCGGCGAAGACGACGGACAGCCGACCCGCGTCCTGGACGACGTGGAGCGAAGTGAGAATGTCGCCGGCCTCATCGATGACCACGCCCGATCCCGAGCTCAGGACCGTGCCGTCGGAGCGAAGGGCTTTGACCTGGACCACTGAGGGCGCCACCTTCGCGTAGACCTCGCTGACCGACGGCCTCGGGGTCGGCGATGGTTGAATGTCCTCCGCCCGCGGCGCGGGCGCCATGGAGATCGCGACAAGAAGCGCCGGTCCCGCGAGCGCCGCGGTCCAGGGCAGGGCGCGCCGAAGGGTGGTGCGGATCCGCGTGCGTTCCGGCGCTGCCTGGACGCCCGGGTCGGGCGCCACCTCGTGATGGCCGCGCGGGAACGAGCCGTAAGGCCGGTCCGCTCTGGTGGGCACGAGTCCGTTCGAGTGTAGGCACGCGAGTTTTGGCGACGGGTATGGGTTGAGTAAGAAGGACGTCTGATTGCTCAAAGAACAAATGTTCTATAGTGCAAAGCGGAGCTCGAATGTCATCGGTCGTCTATCGCGAAGTCCACATAAAGAGCGCTCTGAACGCGGTGAAGGGCATGCCATTCGACTGGAGCCTGAATCCATGGTCGGGGTGCGCGCATAAGTGCGTGTACTGCTTTGCTCGCGCCTATCACGCGCGCTATCGCGAGAAAAACGTGGGCACCGACTTCGACAGCAACGTCGAGGTCCGCGTGAACATCGCGGACGTCCTGCGCAAGGAGCTGCGCCGGCATCGCGAGGGTTCTCTCGCGATCGGCACCGCGACGGATCCATATCAACCGATCGAGGGCAAATACAGGCTCACGCGGCGATGCCTTGAAGCGCTCGTCGATCACCCGATGCCGACGGGCATCGTGACGAAGGGTCCGCTGGTCGTGCGCGACATCGACGTCCTCAAGCGGCTCGACGAGAAGACCGACCTCACCGTGTATTTCAGCGTCCCGTGCGTCGACGAGGAGATCGTGCGGAAGACCGACCCCGGGACCGCTCCGCCGCGCCAGCGACTCCGCGCGCTGCGCATGCTTCGCGACGCGGGCCTCGACGCGGCGGTCCTCTGTATGCCCGTGCTACCGGGGATCAGCGACGGTGAGGAATCGCTCGACGCGGCGGCCCGCGCCGCGAGTGAGGCTGGTGCGACCGCGTTCCGTCATCGACCGCTCAAGATCGACACCGAGATCCAGCAGTACTACACCGACTTTCTCGCTGCCGAGTTCCCGGTCCTGGTTCCCCGATACGCGGCCCTCTATGGGGGCGGCGCGCATCCGCGGAAGGACTACGAGCGCCAGCTCGAGGAGCGCGTCCGGCGTGTGCGCGCCCGCTACGAATTCCGCGAGCGTGCGCCGCGCGCGCCGAGAATGCGCGAGTCCGAGACGGTTCAGCTGCAGCTCGCTATGTAGTGTGTCGACGCCGAACAGGTGATCGACCGCATGCGGACACCTCAGTCGTCACACCTCCGTTACGGTCTTGGCTCCGCAGCGCGAACGGCGCAAGCGGCACGAGAAGTGCGTGTTCGGACGACATGGCTACCCGGATCACCGCGGCGCGACGGAACATACGAAAGGCCGCGGCGGCGGCTTCGCGATGAGTTGGATCGATCAGCTGATCCGTCATCTCGAGCAGGTGACCTGCAGCGGGTGCGGTGAGTACTACCACGGAGGGGACATCGCGGCGGTGGTGACCGAACCGTCGCGCCTCATCGTCCGGCTGCGCTGTCGAGCCTGCGGACAGGACGGGATCGCGATCCTCGACTTCGGTACGAACCCGATAGGGGTCGATCCGATCACCGCCGATGACGTGCTCGACTGTCACGATCTGCTTGCGCGCGCCGCGCGCCCGCCGTCCGAGCTCTTCCCCGCTCTCGCGGCCTAGACGAATTCACGCGGCGCGTTTCGCGGCGCGTTTCTCGGCCCGGGCGAGAAGCGCGGCAACAGCGGCTTCGTGTGTCGAGAGCGCTTGGCCTTTCCGCGCCTTATCCGGGCGACGAAGCGCGGCCGGAAGGCTGCCCCTCGTGTGCGCCTCGAGGACGAGCGGATGGACGTAACACTTGCGGCATATGGCTCGCGTGTTGCCGAGGCGCGCGGCGACAACGTCGATGGCCTGAACGATTCGCTTTCGGGTGACTCGCTCGTTCCGCGCGGGTCCCCTCTCGGCCAGCGCGCGCGCCGCGAGGACCGTACCTGCCCAGGTGCGGAAATCCTTTGCGGTCATGTCCTCGCCCGAGATCTCACGCAGATACGCGTTCACGTCCTCCGAGCCGATGGGCCGAAGCTCGCCATCGTCGTCGCGATACTTGAAGAGCTCCTGCCCCGGCAGCTGCTCGAGCCGCGCGACGACGCGAGCGAGCCGCCTATCCCGCACGTCGACCTCATGATCCTTCCCGCTCTTGCCGCGGAAGTGGAACACGATCCGCGAGCCATCAACGTCGACATGCCTCGAGCGAAGCGTCGTGAGGCCGAACGAACCGTTCGCACGCGCGTACTCGACGTTGCCGACTCGCATGAACGTTTCCTCGAGGATGCGGACCGCGGTCGCCAGGACGCGCTCGCGGGGTATCCCCGGCCGGGCGAGATCCGCATCGACGCGCGCCCGAACGCGCGGTAGCGCTCGCGCGAAGTCGCTGAGCCGCGAGTACTTGGCCTCATCGCGCACTTCGCGCCACCGCTCGTGGTAGCGGTACTGCTTTCGACCACGCGCGTCGCGCCCGGTTGCTTGGATGTGTCCGGTCGGGCTCGACGAGATCCACACCTCGGTCCAGGCAGGCGGGATCGCAAGTCGCCGGATGCGCTGGAGCTCCGCGTCGTCGTCGATCGGGACGCCGTCGGAATCGACGTAGACAAAGCCGCGGCCCTTCCGCTTGCGGCGGATGCCGGGCCGGTCATCGCTCGTGTAGCGAAGGCCGGCGAGTTGCGCGGCGGCTACGCCATCGCTCGCGATCTCGTTACTCACAACGACCGCGCTAAGCAGTCCGCTGACCAGTCCCGCGCAACGGCGAGTCGGGCTGCTCGCTCTTTCGACAGCCGAGCGTGCCGCCGAGCTTGGCGGCATTACATCCGCGTATTGACTTCGTTACTGCCGCGTGACAAAAATTTCCCCCGCGACTCTGGGGAGGCTCGTATGTCGACGATCGTCCATTACGAATGTCGAAACCCTGATTACCTTCGCGCCGGCTCGCGCCATGGCAACGGTGGGCTGGTGATTCATCACGGTTCAGTCGGCTACTGCGATGGCCTCCACGTCGACAGCGCGCATCGCTGGGTCGCGACAGGCGGCGTACCGATCGAATTCCTGGTGGAGAGTCCACCGATCATGGACCCGGGGACGTATCGCACCGCCGATGGTGCCCTGATTCACGTACGGCCATCGTTGACCGGCAAGGCGCTCATCGAGGTCGATGACCCGAGTGGCAAACGTGGCGACCTGCGTGTCGCTGTGAAGCTCTCGGACGATCCCGACTGGCCCGATGGCTCCTCTGCGCACATGACGCTTCTCCACGCCGACTAGCCACACCTCCCTCACCAACCGCGACATCGCGGAGCTCCTCGCGCTCGAGGCGGAGCGGAGCGAGGGACGCAAACAACGCGCGTTGCGCCGGGCATCGCGCTCCGCACTCATGTGGCCCGAGGAGGCCGCGGCGATCCAGCAATCCGGTCGAGCGTTGACCGAGCTTCGCTCCGTCGGTCCCTTCACCGCGCACTTCATCGCGGAGTGGCTCCGCAATCGGCCCGACCCTCCGGTGCCGCCACCCCTCCGCGATGGCTTCCTGACCTACGCATACGCGCGCACGGTCCTCGACGCGCATCCGGAATGGCGGGAGGCCGCGCGCGCGGACCATCAGATGCACACCGACGAGACCGACGGCAGCTCCACGATCGAGGAGATGGCCGCGGCGGCGACCGAGGTCGGCCGCGAGCGGATCGCCGTCACCGATCACTCCAAGAGCCTCCGCATCACGAACGGCATGGACGAGGCACGCTTGCAGGCACAGGGCGAGCACATCGCCGCTGTCAACGCGCGGGGCTCCGGCCCGCTCATCCTTCGCAGCATCGAAATGGATCTCACGCCGGAAGGCGCCGGCGACATGGATCCCCGGGCGCTCGCCGGCCTCGACCTCGTGCTGGGCGCGTTCCACTCGAAGCTCCGGCTACGCGACGATCAGACCGAGCGTTACTTCCGCGGCCTCGACAACCCGGACATCCAGGTGCTCGCGCACCCGCGCGGTCGCATCTACAACTTCCGATCGGGTCTGTCCTGCGACTGGCAACGTGTGGCACGGCGGGCGGCCGAGACCGGCACGGCGCTCGAGATCGACGCGTACCCAGATCGGCAGGACCTCGATGTCGAGCGGCTGCGTATCGTCGCCGCCGAAGGGGCGTGGATCTCGATCGGTACGGATGCGCATACCCCGGCCGAGCTCGTCTTTCTCGATATCGGGATCGCGGCCGCAATACTTGCCGGCGTCCAGCGCACCCGCGTTCTCAATCTTCTGTCAGCGCGGGACCTTGCCGAGCGAGTCGGTCTCGTTCGTGCAACCAAGAAGCACGACGCGATCAGAGGGAGCAGAACAGATCGCAGCGACTAAGGAGCGAACGCGCTCGCTCCGCGAATACAAGCGCAAGCGCGATTTCGCGAAGACCCCGGAACCGCAGGGGGGCACGCCAAAGGGACCGGAGCGGCTCTTCGTGGTGCAGAAGCATCGCGCGACCGCGCTGCACTACGACTTCCGCCTCGAGGCCGGCGGAGTCCTCGTGTCGTGGGCCGTCCCCAAAGGGCCCTCGCTCAATCCGGCGGACAAGCGCCTCGCGATGGCCGTCGAAGATCATCCTCTCGGGTACGCGCGCTTCGAGGGCGTGATCCCCGAGGGCGAGTACGGAGGCGGGACGGTGATGGTCTGGGACATCGGGACGTACCGGCTCGACGGAGACGAGAGCTTCGACGAGGCGCTGCGCAAGGGACGGATCGTCCTCACGCTCAATGGGAAGAAGCTCAAGGGAGGGTGGGCCCTTGTTCGCACGAGTGGGCGGAAGTGGCTCCTCATGAAGCGCAAGGATCGCTACGCCTCGAGCACCGTCGACATCACGACCGCGAAGCCGCGCTCGGTGCTCACGCGGCGGCTCCTCGCGGGCATCGCTCGCGACGAGGGCGGTGACGTCGCCAAGGCCGCGACGGGGGATCCCAGGGGTTGAAGCTCATCCGTCCCATGCTCGCGACGCTGTCGCCCAGCATCGTCGAAGGCCCGGAGTGGGTCTTCGAGGAGAAGTACGACGGCATACGCGCGGTCGCTGGTCGCGAGCGTGGCCACGTCAAGATCTGGTCGCGGATGCTGCAGGACCTGACCGGCGGCTTTCCGCACGTCGTCGCGGCCGTCGAGGCGCTCGGTGACGGCGATCTCATCGTCGACGGTGAGCTCGTGGCGCTCGATGAGAAAGGCGTCTCCCGGTTTCAGCTGCTGCAGCGCCGTGGAACGGCCGGCGCGTCACCAACGCGGTACGCGGTCTTCGATGTTCTCGAGCAGGACGGCCGATCGCTGATGGCGCGGCCCCTGATCGAGCGGCGCGTCGCCCTCGAGATGCTCGTCGGGCGCCGGACCTCTCCCCTTTTTATCTCGCGGCGTCTCGTCCGCGATGGCAAGGCCGCGTATCGCGAAGCGAAACGCCTCGGCTGGGAGGGGATCATCGCCAAGGACGAGCGCTCCCCCTACCAGCCCGGCGTGCGTTCGCCCTTCTGGCGCAAGGTCAAGGTGCGCAAGGAGTCGGAGTTCGTGATCGGTGGGTACACATCTCCGAAGGGGGGCCGCCAGCACCTCGGCGCCCTTCTCGTTGGCCTCTACGACGGTCCGAAGCTCCGCTACGTCGGCAAGGTGGGCACCGGCTTCACCCAGGACACGCTGGCGATGCTTGCGTCGAAGCTCGAGAAGCTGCGGACGGATGAGTCGCCGTTCGATCCCGCGCCGCGGATGCGCGATGCGACGTGGGTGAGACCCAAGCTCGTCGCTCAGCTCGCGTACGCCGAGTGGACCGCGGACGGGAAGCTCCGTCAGCCGGCATTCCTCGGTCTTCGCACCGACAAGGACCCGTCCGAATGCACCTGGAGGGACCGTGAGCGCTGAGGCCGTCAAGATCGCCGGTGTCCTCATCAGCAACCCGGACAAGGTCTGG
>VBIZ01000100.1 GCA_005880575.1 Chloroflexota bacterium
AGCAGGCCACTTCCCGACAGACCAGCGATCGCCGCGATAGCAAGACCGCTGGCGAAGTCGCTCGCGAGGATCACCCCCCGCCGCGGAAGCCGGTCCGCGATGGCTCCGCCGAGGAGGACGAACACGAGCGTGCTCACGCTGAACGCCGCGCCCCAGATCCCGAGCTCGAGCGCCCCGCCGCCGAGCGCGAGGATCTGGAACGGGAGCGCGACGCCGTGGATGAAGTTGCCGAACGCTGAGATGGTCTGTCCGGTCCACAGCAGCCGGAAGTCGCGATGCCGAAGCGGTTCGAGGACGCGCCGCAGCGTCATTCGAGGTCACGTATCGACGGCAACAACAGCCCCGCCAGCGTCAACGTGACCGTGATCGCGCCGGCGACCACGAAGACGAAGGCCGGCCCCTGGGTATTGGCGAGAAGCGCCGCGGCGATCGGAGCGACCGGAAGGAGAAGCGTTCCGCCGAAATAATCGACGCTCGTCACACGACCGAGGAGCCGCCGCGGGACATTTTTTTGAAGAGCGGTGACCCAGAGGACGCCGAAGCACGCAAAGCTGAGCCCGCTGATCGCGCTGGCGACGAGCGCGCCAGGAACCGTGGGGACAAGGCCGTAGATGAAGAACGCGACGCCGTTGAGCGCGCCGAAGAGGTACATCGCGGCGCCGCTTCGGCGGATGCGGACCTGCGCTATCCCCGTGGCGCCGATCGCCTCGCCCACTCCGATCGCCGCGCTGATGATCCCGTATGTCACCGCGCCTCCGCCGAGCACCGTCGTCACAAGGAGTGGGAGCGCCACCGCCAGCGCGCCGACGAATGCGGCGACGATGAGCGACCACCCGAAGATCGTGACCCAGAGCCACTGCACCGAAAACACGAACGCGAACCCTTCCTGTATCTCTCGCAGGATCGAACGCCGCGCTTCGCTCGCAAGCGGGCGCGCGTGCGTCAGCGCGACCGCACCGGCCG
Source organism: Chloroflexota bacterium (assembly GCA_005880575.1). GTDB lineage: Bacteria > Chloroflexota > Limnocylindria > P2-11E > P2-11E > 3-1-20CM-2-70-9. The sequence continues at coordinate 964 of VBIZ01000100.1, forward strand.
AAACGAAGAACGTGAGCGCGTCGAACGCGAAGGCGGCGGGCGGGCCTACCGTGGCGACGAGGAGACCGCCGATCACCGGGCCGCCGACCCGCGCGCCTTGCCGCGACAGACCCTGGACCGCGTTACCTGCGAGCAGGATCTCTTCCGGCACGAGCTCGGGGATGATCGCGCCGAGCGCCGGGACGCTGAACGCGCTCGCCGCGCCGAACAGCGCGTACGACACGTAGAGATGCCAGATCTGGAGAGCACCTGCGAACCCGAGGATCGCGATGATCCCGACGATCACACCGCTGCTGAGCTCCGTGACGACGATGAGGGTCCGCCTCGCGACGCGGTCGGCGACGGCACCGCCGATCAGAAGAAATACGAGGCTGGCTCCGGTGTACAGGGAAACGACAACGCCGAGCTCGAGGGCGGAACCGCCGAGCTGCAGTACCTGGAAGGGGTAGGCGACGTTCGAGACGAAGGTCCCGAGCAGCGTCAGCGTCTGCCCGCTCCACAGCAGCCGGAAGTCGCGATGGCGAAGCGGCTCGACGACGCGTGGGAGACGCACTATCGAAAGCGCGTTGCGGCAACGAGCACGACCGCCCCGATCACGAGCACCGGCAGCGCCGGTGCGAGCGCCGCGGCCGACACGAGCACGAGCGCGCCGCACACCGCGCCGACGCCGAGCGCGACCACGATCGTGACGCGACGACGAGCGTCGGGTCCGAGCGCGCCGAGCGCGCTCAGCTCGCTGAGGAGCGCGGTGAGCGTTCCGGTCACGTATGTGGTCGACATGTTTGGTGCGAGCGTCCGCGCGGTCGCCGCCTGAATGCCCATCGCCACGCCCGAGACCGCGATGAGCGAGGCCGCGGCAACGCCGTCGGGCCGCGCGTCGGTGAGGATCCATCCGCCGAGGAAGACCGCGTGCAAGACCCACTCGATGGCGAGCGCGCGCGTGACGTGGGCCGGCCAGATCGAGTCGTGCGGCGTCGTGCCGACCAGACGGGCCGCCGCGAGGACGCCGGCCGCGTAGGCGGTGAGCGCGACGAGCGAACGAAACGCGTTTCGGAACGCGCCCTGCCCTACGGCGAGCCCGAGCAATACGATGTTGCCGGTCATCACCGCGGTGAACACGTCAAGGCGCAGGAAGACAACGGCATCGACCGCGCCGGCCGCGAAGGTGAGCGCGACGAGCAGCACATCGCGGCGGCGCGCGTCGTCCACCGTCAGCTCTCCGCGAGCTCGGCGATCACACCCGGGAGCGTTCGGAGATCGGGCAAGACGCGGGTCGGCGAGGTTTCGAGGGTCTCGCCGTGGCGGTCGATGAAAACCGTCCGGAATCCAAGCGCTGCCGCGGGTCGCATGTCGTGGTACTGGCTTGCGCCGACGTGCACCGCGCGCTCGGGTAAGGTGCCCGTCCGTTCGAGGAACCGCTGCCAGTGCCCGGGCGCCGGCTTGTAGCTGCGGGAATCCTCCGCGGTGATCATGACGTCGGGACGGATCCCAAGTCGACCGATCGAGAGCTCGAGCAAATCTCTGTCGACGTTCGAAAGGATCGCGAGGTATCGCCCCTGGTCGATGAGCGCACGGAGCGAACTGCGGACTTCAGGGAACGGCTGCCAGTCGGCGAGCGACGATGGCAGCGGCGACGTCATCTCATCGGGTATCGGTGCATCGAGCGAGCGCAGGACGCGGCGGCCGACGCGATCCAGCACGTCCTTGTACAGGCGATAGCCCTCGCGCTCGAACTGCGCCTCCATGGCGATGTACCACTCGGCGAGAGCACCGCGGTCGGTTCCGGGTGGCAGCATCGGCAGGAGCGCATCGGTGATCCCGCGCTCCCAGTCGATGAGCGTCCCGTAGCAATCGAACGTCACCCAGTCCACCGGCATGGGCGCTGAGGCTAATGGAGGTGCGGCAGGATCGACGTCATGAAGTACGCGCTGTCCTCGAAGTGAGCCAGGGCGTCGCGGGTCGGCGTCGGGGCCGCCGGATGGCGCTCGGGGTTCGATCGGTCGGCGATCCGCTTGAGGACCGGGGTAGGGTCGAGGTGCGCGACGCGCGCGCTCAGGTACAGATCGCCCAACGCCATGAGCCAGTCGCGGTAGTCGCGGCGCTGATCGTCGATCGAGGCCGCCGCGATCCCTCGCTCGAGCCACTCGGGCCGGCCGCCCCGCTTCAGGATGCCTGACGCGTACCCGATGTAGTCCTCGAGCAGAGTGCGCGCTTCGTGTTCGTGGACGATCCCTCGCATGATGGCGCACCGCGGTAGATCCGAACGAGCGTAGAGATCGCAGATCTCATCGAGGGCGGCGAAGGTCTCGTCGCGCGGCCCGAGCCCGATCGACGCCGCCGCGCCCGCGGCCTGGGGCAGCCGCGCCATGAGATTCGAAAGCCTTCCCTGCTTTGGCCCGAAGGCGGCGTCGAATGACCGCTCGCGGGCTTGGCGCCAGCTGCGGATCGGTGCATCCAGGCGTTCGAGCTTCGCCTGCAGCAGCGCGAGCGAAGGGTCGTCCTTCATCGCGCGAGTCGTTCGGAGAGCTTCTCGATGAGCCGTCGTGCGACCTCGGTCTTCTTGAGGCGCGGCAGCCGCTCGACGCCGTCGGCGCTCACGAATGCGACCTCGTCCTCATCGGAGCCGAATACCTCGCGGTCGCCGGCGACATCGTTCGCCACGACAAGGTCGAGTTTTTTCTCGCGAAGCATCCGGCCGGCCTCGGCGGTGGCGTCGCCCGTCTCTGCCTTGAAGCCGACGACGACCGTGCTGGCCCGGCGCGCGGCCACGATGGCCTTCAGGAGATCCGGGTTCTCGGTCATCCGAACGATCATCTCGTTGCCGAGGTCCTTCTTCTTGAGCTTCGTGGTCACACGCTCGACCGGACGGTAGTCGGCGACCGCCGCCGCCATGATCACCACGTCGGCGCGCGGTAGGTGCGCGAGGATCGCGTCCTTCATATCGTCCGCGCTCTCCACAGGAAAGGTCCGCACTCCGGCCGGCGGCACGAGCGCCGTCGGGCCGCTGATCAGCGTCACCTCGGCTCCGGCATCGCGCGCCGCGGCCGCGATCGCGTAGCCCATCTTGCCGCTCGAGCGGTTCGAAATGAAACGCACCGGGTCGATCGCCTCGACCGTGGGACCGGCGGTGACGACGACCGACCGCCCCGCGAGGCCCTGGGGCACTCCGATGGCCTCGTCGATCGCGGCTTCGATGCGTTCGAGGGAAGCCAGCCGACCGGGCCCGATGTCGCCGGACGCGAGGGGCCCGGTCTCCGGATCGACCACGCGGACACCTCTCGCGCGAAGCGCGGCCACATTCGCCTGCGTCGCGGCGTTCTGCCACATGTGCGTTTCCATCGCTGGCGCGACGATGACCGGCGCGGATGTCGCGAGGACGGTCGTCGCAACAAGGTCGTCGGAGAATCCGTGGGCGAGGCGTGCGAGCACGTGCGCGGTCGCGGGCGCGACGACCACGACGTCCGCCTGCCGGCCCATCGCGACGTGGCCCGCGGCGCGCTCGTCCTGCATCGAGAACATCTCGATCTCGACCGGCCGATGCGTCAGCGCCTGGAACGTCAGCGGGGTCACGAATTCGGCAGCGCTCTTCGTCATGACCACCTGCACCGTCGCACCCGATTGCACGAGATGACGGGCGAGCTCGACCATCTTGTAGACGGCGATCGATCCGGTCACCGCCAGAACGACGAATCGGCCGGCGACACCCGTCATGCGTTGAGCTCCCACAGGAGGCGGAGCCCCTCGAGCGTGAGGTCCTCGTCGACGCGCGAGATGCCCTTCGCGAGCGGCGCGATCGTCGCGGCGAGACCGCCGGTCGCGAGGACGTGCGGCGGTGTGGTGCCAAGCTCCGCGATGAGCCGCACGAGCAGGCCCTCGACGAGCCCGACGTAGCCAAAGACGATCCCCGAGCGCAGGCAATCCGCGGTGTTCTTGCCGATCGCGTTCGCGGGGGGCGTGAGAGGGACGCGGAAGAGTCGGGCGGCGCGTCCGAACAGCGATTCGGCCGATACCTCGAGACCCGGCGCGAATGCGCCGCCGAGAAAGTCGCCTTCGGCGCTGACGACGTCGAAGTTCGTCGTGGTCCCGAAGTCGACGACGATCGCCGGCCCGCCATACCGGCGGTGCGCCGCGAGCGTGTTCGCGATGCGATCCGCGCCAACCTCGGACGGGTTGTCGACCCGCAGGCGCACGCCGGTCTTCACGCCGGGGCCGATGACAAGCGCGGGCCGGTCGAGATATCGCTCCGCGAGGCGCGTGAATGAGGCCGTGAGCGGAGGCACCACCGAGCCGAGCACGAGCGCGTCGACGTCGTCGAGCGAAAGGTCCTCCCGGGCGAGAAGCGCGTCGACCATCACCGCGAGCTCGTCCTCGGTCTGGTCCTGCCGCGTCGCGGTGCGCCAGGTCGAGAGGAGCTTCGCTCCGTCGTATGCCCCGAGCACGACGTTCGTGTTCCCGACATCCGCCGCGAGGAGGGTGGTCACTAGTCCTTCGCTTCCGTGGCACCCGTGCGCATGCCACGCTTCCCCATCGCCTTTAGACGCTTCGCGACATTCGCCGGCACGTACTTGTCGATCGGAGCGCCGAACGCGGCGAGCTCCTTCACGCGGGACGCGGAGATGAACAGGTACTCCGGAGCGGTCATGAGGTACACCATCTCGATCTCGGCCGCGAGCGAACGGTTCATGTTCGCCATCTCGAATTCGAACTCGAAGTCCGAGAGCGCACGGATCCCGCGGACGATGAAGCTCGCGCCGCAGGCGCGCGCGAACTCCACCTGCAGGCCATCGAACGCGCGAACCTCGACGTTCCGATAGCTCGCGCACGCCTCGCGCATCAGCTCGATGCGCTCGTCCGCCGTAAAGACGGTCTTCTTCGCGAGATTGCGCCCGACGCCGACAACCACGCGATCGAACAGGCGCGACGAGCGCTCGACGATGTCGACATGCCCGTTCGTCGGCGGATCGAACGAACCCGGATAGATGGCCACGCGATCACTCATGCGGTCGCGATACCTCCTTGGCGTGCACGCCGCACGCGCAGGGTAACGCTAGCCGGTGGGGAGGCGGGTGGCGGCGCGGAGTCGCTCGGTCACCGCGCGCAGGATCTTGACCGCGATCTCGCCATTCTGGTGAAGCACGTCGCGGAACTGCTCGTGGCCGAGGACCAGGCAACGCATCGGCGTAGTTGCTTTCACTGTGGCGGTTCGGGGTCCGTCGTCGATGAGGGCGATCTCGCCGAAGAAATCGCCCGGACCGAGGGTTCGCTTGCCCTGATCCGCGTCCACCTCGGCCTGGCCCTCGAGGATGATGAAAAAGTCCCCGCCACTCTTTCCCTTTTCCGTCAGGACCTTTCCGGCGGGCAGGTCGACGTCGTCGACGCGCGACGCGATGAAGGCCAGCTCCTTGTCGCTGCAGCCGGCGAAGAGCGGCACCGAGCGGAGTCGAGCGACGCGGGCATCGGCCACGGCGCGCAGTTTAGCCCTCGCTAGGCGACCCGCCGCCCCGCCGCGTACACCTCGGCGATGAGCGGCGCGCCCATCCGATAGGCCAGCTCCCGTTCGTCGTCGGTGTCGAGCACGACGATGTCCGCGCGGCGTCCGGCCACGAGCGCGCCGACTCGGCCGCCGCGGCCGAGCGCGTGGGCGGCGTTGATCGTGGCGGCGACGATCGCCTCATGCGGAGTGAGCCCGCAGAGGGTGACGCCGAGCGCGATCGCGATCGGCATTCCCTCGAGTGGCGAGGTGCCGGGATTGTGGTCCGATGCGAGCGCGACCGGGACTCTGGCCGCGATGAACCGCCGCACGTCGGGCGGCGCGTAGCCGACGAAGAACGCGCTCCCGGGCAGGAGCACGGCGGGCAGCTCCCCGCTCGCGAGGGCACGGATCCCCTCCGCCGACGCATTCGCGACGTGATCGGCCGAGCGGGCGTGCATCCGCGCCGCAAACGCCGCCGCACCCACGTCGTTCAGCTGATCGGCGTGCATCGTCACGGCGAGCCCGGCTTTCTTCGCGGCACTGAAGAGCGGACGCACGTCGTCCACATCGAAGACGCCCTTCTCGACGAACGCATCGACCGCCTCAGCGAGGCTCTCTTCGACGACGACAGCGATCGCGCTCGTCGCCTCACGGATGAAGCGCTTGCGATCGTCGGTGTACGGCGCCGGCAGCGCGTGGGCGGCGAGGTACGTCACGGCCACGTCGATCGGCGCAGCGGCCTTCGCGCGCGCAAGCACGCGCAGCTGCCGCAGCTCCTCGTCGGGCTCGAGGCCATAGCCGCTCTTCACCTCGATCGTGGTCGTTCCCAGCTCGACCGCGTCGCCGATGCGCCGCATCACGAGCGTGAGCAGCTGGTCATCGGTCGCCTCGCGCGTCGCACGCACCGTCGCGTGAATCCCGCCGCCCGCCGCAAGCACCGCGAGGTAGTCCGCGCCGCTCCGCCGGGTCGCGAACTCTTCCCACCGCTCGCCCGCGTAGCAGAGATGCGTGTGGGGGTCGACGAAGCCGGGCATGACCACGCGGCCCTGGACATCCACGTCGACTGCGTCCTCCACGCGCTCGACCGTCTGGAGCGCCGCGCCGTGACCGGTCGCGACGATGGCGCCGTCGCGCGCGGCGACGAACCCATCCATGACCGCGCCGACGTCGCCCGCAGCCGGACCCACGCGCGGACGCTCGTCCCTGAGCGGCGCCAGCGTGAGGAGACGCGCTCCGTGAAGGACGAGGTCCGCCGCGGTCATTCGAGGAAGTGGCTCTCGATGACGCGGTCGCGGGTGAACGCATCGAGCTCGAGCGACTCGGCAGCGACCTGCAGGACCGCATCGAGCGGGATCAGGCCGATGAGCTCACCGCGCAGCACCTTGACGCCGGCGGCGGTCGCGCGCATCTCGACCGCTTGCCACACCGTCGCGAGCGAGGTCACGGTGTGGTCGAGAAGATTCATCGACACCTGGACCCGCGGCGGGTCGGTCAGGGTGAATCCCTTCGCCTGCACCGCCGGCAGGCCACCCGACGATTCGCGGATCTCTTTGGCGATCCGTTGCGCGAGCTTTAGATCCGTCGAATCGAGCTCGATGTTGAACGCGATGAGGAACGGGCGCGCGCCGACGACGATCGCGCCGGCGGTCGGATGGAGGCGCTTCGGCCCCGCGTCCGGTACGTGGGTCGTGTCGAGGAGCGCGCCGAGACCTTCGTACTCGGGCTTGCGGATGTCCGGGAGCCGAACGCGTTCCGGCCGCATCGCCGCCTTCGCGTAGAAGTACACGGGCACGTCGTGGCGCGTCGCGACCTCGCGGCCGAACCGATGCGCGAGGTCGACGCACTCCTCCATCGTCATCCCCGCGAGCGGGACGAACGGCACGACGTCGACCGCGCCGAGCCGCGGGTGCTCGCCCTTGTGAGTGTTCATGTCGACCTCGCGATACGCGTGATCGATGAGGGTGTGCGTTGCCCGCACGACCGCGTCGGGCTCACCGGCGTAGGTGAAGACCGAGCGGTTGTGGTCGACGTCGCTGGTGCGATCGAGAAGGCGCACGCCGTCGGTTCCGCGGATCGCGTCGGCCATGCGGTCGATCACGTCGCCGCGCCGACCTTCGCTCACATTCGGGACGCATTCGACAAGCTTCGCCACCGCGCGAGAGGCTAGCGTAGGCCGGTGAGCCTCAGCTTCGCGCTCCTCCAGTTCAATCCCTCATCGGTCGTCGTGATGGACATCGAGGGGCGCATCCGGTCGCTCAACGCGAACGCCGAGCGGCTGCTTTCCACGACCGAGGCGAACGCGATCGGCAAGTCGTACACGGACGTGTTTGGGCCTTCGCTTTCACAGCGCGTCTTCTCGCTCGTGCTCAAGGCCGGCCAGACCGGCGCGGTGAAGGCGATCGAGGCCACGCTGCCCGGCGGCCGGCGCGCGAAGCTCCGAGCGACGGCAGGACCGGTTCGCGCCGACGACGGGAATGTGAGCGGGATCGTGTTCGTCGCCGACGAAGACACCTCGTCACCGCGTCTCGAGCAGCTCGCGGAGCGTGAGGCGAGGCTTCGCGACGCGTTGAAACGCTACCTCGGTGACACCGTGGCTGACATGGTCGATGCGCGACCATCCTTCGTCGATGTCGGTGGTCAGACGCAGATAGTGAGCGTGCTCCACGCCGACGTGCGCGGGTACACCCAGCTCGCCGAGGATCTCGCGCCCGAGAAGGTCGCCGCGCTGCTGCTGCGCTATCACGGCGTGGCGTCGAAGGCGCTGCGCGAGTCAGGCGCGGTCATCGACCGGTTCGCAGGCGACGCCATTCTCGCGCTCTGGAACGCGCCGGAACCGCAGACCGATCACGCGCGCATGGCGCTCGAAGGTGCCCTCGCGCTGCAACACGCGGCGCGTCAGGCGGGGACCGAGCTCGGCTACGGCGTCGGCGTGCACACCGGCGAGGCGATGGTCGGGAACCTCGGGTCGAGCGAGTACCAGAACTTCACGGCGATCGGTGACACCGTGAATGTCGCGGCGCGTCTGCAGGGTCACGCCAAAGCCGGCGAGGTCATCTGCTCGGCGGCCGCGCTCGCCGCGGCCGGCGAAGGCGTTCGCGCCACCGCGCTCGGGCCGCTCGAGCTCAAGGGACGCCGCGCGCCCATCGAGGCGTATCGCGTGGACGCCCATTCGTGACGCTCGTCCCCGGCTCGACGCTCGGCAACTACCAGATCATCGAGAAGGTCGGCGCCGGCGGAATGGGATCGGTGTACAAGGCCTACCAGCCCGCACTCGGGCGGTACGTCGCGATCAAAGTCCTACCGCCGCAAACAGCCGGTGATCCGAGCTTCGCCGAGCGATTCGCGCTCGAGGCGCGCGCCATCGGGAAGCTGCGGCATCCGAACATCGTCACGGCGTACGACTTTTCGTCGAGCGGCGACCTGGCCTACCTCGTCTCGGACTTCATCGACGGTGGAACGCTCGCCGATCAGCTCGGCGCGCCCCTCCCTCTCGACTACGCACTCGCGATCCTGACGCCGATGGCTTCCGCCCTCGACTACGCGCACGCGCGCGGGGTCGTGCACCGCGACATCAAACCGCAGAACATCCTTCTCACTCATGAGGGCACACCGGTGCTCACCGATTTCGGCCTCGCGAAGATCATTGGGCCGGGCTCCGGCGTGACTCAGGCGGGTGCGCTCATGGGAACCGCGGAGTACATCGCCCCGGAGTGCGCCAGCGGCGCCGAGTCCGCCGGTCCGGCCGCGGACCAATACGCGATGGCGATCGTCGCCTACCAGATGCTCGTCGGGCGGCACCCGTTCCCATCCGAGAATCCGCTCTCCGCGCTCATGGCGCACGTCCACAAGCCGGTCCCCGTCCCGAGCGCGATCGGGATCCCGCTCGGGCCGAACGTCGAGTCGGCACTGCTCCGGGGACTCGCGAAGAAACCGACGGAGCGATTCGCGCGGGTCGGCGACTTCGTACGGGCGCTGTCGGGCAGCGCCCCGCAGACAGCGCCACCGCCCACTGCAGATGCGGCGGCTCAGGCCCCGAATCCCTCTCTGCCTCAGCCGGCCAGCACTCCCCGATTGCCGCCGGCGCGGCCATCCCTGTCTTTCAGTACGGCATCGCCGACACGTGCTTCATGGTGGAGAAGGCGGCGCACCATCGGCCTCGGCGCGGGCATCGTCATCATCTTGCTGGTTCTCTCGGCTCTGAATAATCAGAACCGAGCCGGAGGCGGAGCCGTGGCGGACGACTACGGCAACACCATCGCGACCGCGACCGTCATCACCGTGGGAACGCGGACCGGAACACTCGCGCCTGCGGGAGACATCGACATGTTCCGCGTGAACGTCCCCGCGAACACGAATATCGCGGTCGAGCTGCATTTCGGCACGCTCCCGCGCGGGTCCGTCGCCATCTTGAGCGGCACGGGGCAGGCGCTCGACGAGGCAAGCGACGCAGCGCCGCGGCTCGCCCGCGCCAGCTACAACGCCAAGGACGCGGGCGGCTACTACATCCGCGTGGCTTCCGACCGCACGGACGCGACCGGCACCTATTCGATCGTCGTTACGACGCGCTAAGCACGTCGCGCGATGATGAGCGGCAGCTTGATAGCGGCACCTGCGTAGCGCTCGAGGCCCCAGCCGAACGCGCCGGTTCTGGCCACCGACCAATCCGAGGGGACTCTGATGTGCATCTCAAACGTGCGCGAGACATGCGCCGGGAGGTCCGGAACGTGCGCACAGTTGAGCTGATGACGCTCGGTCAAGGCTTCTCCGTCGATCCCCGCTGTGATCCACATTGTGAAGTTCGGACACTCGGCGAAGTGAACATCCGCGGCGGTCGGGTTGGTGAGCGTCACCTGGAACTCGAACATCTCGCCGGCGACGGCAATGCCCGGCGCGTTGGCGACGGCAGTGATGAGCGGCGTTGCCACGGGGTCGGGCGATGGCATCACCCGCGGTTGGAATTCCCAGGCCCCCACCCATGACAGGTACGGCGCATCCTTCGGGCATTCCGCAGAAGGCGCCGGCGTTGCTGGCGCAGCGCTCGCCGGTAGCGCGATGGTAAGCGCGCCGCGTCCTCCGGGGAGGTCGAGGATCAACGTCGACGCGCCGGCCCACACCACCGTGCACCCTCGGCCCCAGGTGACCCAGGTCCAGGCCTGGCCCGGGACGGCACGCGACGCGTCGGGTGCACCGGTGCTGGGCGCGAGAACCACGAGATGGCCGGCCGCGGGATCTGGATCGCCGTAGCTGGCGGGGGCAAGATTCGTTCCGACGAGAATCCGGATTGCCGGTCGACCCTTCAGCCCGCACGGCGACTCCCCGCGATTCGCGACCACGACGGCCTGCATGCTGGTGCCGCCGGCGCCGTTCGTTCCGCCAAGCGCGCCGACGAGATCCGCGGCGGCGCACGCCCGAACCGAAGGCTCGGGCGACGGCGACGGAGTAGACGGGGGCAGCGTCGGCCGCGGTGATGAATCGACGAACGTCACGCCGGGGATGGGCACGTACGAACGCTGCGCCAGGGCCTGCCACCGGTCGATCGCATCTCGATGATCCTGCTCAACGCGCCGCATGACCTCACACTTCGGCGCCGGGAGCTGCCCGCAGTCGTACGGGGTCGGCGATGGGGGGGCGTGGGCGTGACGAGCGGTCCGCGCGTTGCACCGGAGAGCGCCGCGCCGGTGTCGCCGCACGCCGCAACGAGAAGTACGAACGCGAGAAGACCGGCACGCAGCACGGCAACGAGCGTCGCGGACCGACGCGCTTTGGGCGACTGAGTTCGCGATGAAGGCGCGTGCTAACTCGTACGAGTTAGCAGGAACGCTAGTGCCGGGCGGCCTCGGGCGATCTGCCCTCGGCATTGCGGATCCGACGCGTGAGCATCGGTAGCAGCGCAAGAGCGATCTGGGGGTGGCTTTCGAGAATCCCGCGGAAATGCCAGCGCTGGATCCCGAGCGCCGTTGTCGGCTCGACGGCGCGGGCGGTGGCGGAGCGCGGGAACTCGTCCAGGAGGGCCATCTCACCGAAGACGTCGCCTGGCCCGAGCGTGGCGATCTTCTGCTCCTTGCCATCGCGATCCTGAACGATGTCGACCTTGCCGGACCGGATGATGAACGCGCCAACGCCGGTGTCGCCCTGTCGGACGATCTCCTGCCCGATTTCGTACCGCTGCTCAACGGCGGCGTTGGCGATCGCTTCGAGTGACCGCTGGTCGAGATCCTCGAACATGGAGACGCGCTTCAGGAAGTCGATGCTCGTCGTCGGCACGGGCGCGATGCTAGCCGATACTCCCTATACATGCCCGAATTCCGCATCGAGGTGGCCCACGACATCACGGGCTGCGCGGCGACCGTCGCCCTTCAGGAGAAGACATGGAGCGGGGATGTCATCGTCCCGCCACAGCTCATGCTCGCCGTTGTCCACAACGGCGGGTTCGTCGCTTGCGGCTACGCCGCCGAAGACCCGATTCCCGCAGGTTTCGTGTTCGGCTTCCTGGGGATCCACGACTATCACTTCAGGCACCACTCGCACATGCTCGCCGTCCGGGACCCCTATCGCGGCAGCGGTCTCGCGCAGCAGCTGAAGGAAGCGCAGCGCGACCACTGCCTCGATCAGGGCATCGAGATCGTCGCGTGGACGATGGACCCGCTCGAAGCGCGCAACGCGCGTTTCAACTTCGGGAAGCTCGGCGCGTACACGCGCACCTATTACCGTGACTTCTATGGCGCGATGCCGGACAAGCTGAATCAGGGCCTCCCGTCCGATCGCATCTACGTCGAGTGGCCGATCGGACACGACCGCACCTACAAACGGCTCCGCGGCGAAGACCGCGCTCCGTCGCTCGAGGATGCGGAGGGCGAAGGCATCGGGTACCTGCTGCGCGCGGACGGCGACCGTCCAGGCCCGCTCGCCGAGACCAAGAGCGCGTCTCACTTGCTCATGGAGATCCCGCGCGCCTTCCAGGAGCTGAAGGCGCGCGACGCGAAGCGTGCTCTCGAGTGGCGGCTCGCGACTCGTGCGGCCTTCGAGCGCGCCGTCGGCGAGGCTTATGCGGCAGTGGAGTTCCTCCGCGCGACCGACGGCCGAGGCGCGTACCTGCTCGTCCCGCAGCCGCGCCGAGACTTCACGCTCGACACGGACGACGAATGAGACTGGAACGAGTCGAGCTGTTCGTCGTACGTCTTCCGCTGAAGAACGCGTACGAAACGAGCGGCGCGCGCGAGACCCACATGACGCGGGTGCTCTGCCGTGTCGAGTCGGAGGGCGCGGTCGGCTGGGGCGAGAGCGTCGCGGGCGAGCTCCCGTGGTACTCCGGCGAGACGTGGGGGACGGTTCTCTATGCGCTCCAGGAGTTCCTCCTGCCCGAGCTTCTCAAGGCTGACCTCGCGTCGGCCGACGACGTCGATCGCAAGCTCCGCTGGATCCGAGAGCACCGCATGGCGAAAGCGACCGTCGAAATGGCGGTGTGGGATCTCTTCGCGAAACGCGCGAACAAGCCGCTGTCGGCGCTGCTCGGCGGAACGCGCGAACGGATCCTGTGCGGCGTCGCCATCGGGATACAGCCATCGATCGACGCATTGATGGAGACGATCCGACGAGAGCTCGAAGGCGGCTACCAGCGCGTGAAGCTGAAGATCAAGCCCGGT
>VBIZ01000167.1 GCA_005880575.1 Chloroflexota bacterium
CTCTCGAGGCGTGGTTCGCGCACATCGCGGGGCTGAAGCTCGTGATGCCGTCGACTCCGGCCGACGCGAAGGGTCTTCTCACCGCCGCGATCCGCGACGACAACCCGATCATCTTTCTCGAGCACAAGCTGCTCTATCGAACGAAGGGGCAGGTGCCGGAGGGGGAGCACGTCGTCCCGCTTGGGAAGGCCGACGTCAAACGCGCGGGGACGGATCTCACGATCGTGACGTGGTCGCGCGAGGTCGTGTTCTCGCTCGATGCGGCGGCGAAGCTCGCGGACGAAGGCATCTCCGCCGAGGTCGTCGATGTCCGCACGCTCGTGCCGCTCGACAAGGAGACGATCCTCGGCTCTGTGCGCAGGACGCATCGGCTTCTCGTGGTGCACGAGGCGATCAAGCGCGGCGGCTACGGCGCCGAGATCGCGGCGATGGTCGCCGAGGACGCCTTCGACGACCTCGACGCACCACCGAAGCGACTCGCCGGGCTCGAGACCCCGATCCCGTACGCGAAGCATCTCGAGCTGAGCGTCGTGCCGCAGGTCGACGACATCGTCCGTGCCGCGAAGGATCTGGTCGCCTGAACCCGACGGTCCACGTCCAACAAGTCGCGTTTCGGAGCGGATCGTTCACGCTGTCGGGCTATCTCTATCGACCACAACGCCCAGGTCCGCTCCCTGCGGTGATCTTCAATCACGGGAGCAGCCGTGAGTACGACGAGCACGTTGACCTCGCGCCGCTGTTCACATCGCGTGGGTACGCGTTCTTCTTCCCTTTCAGGCGCGGCCATGGCCGCTCCGAAGGCCCCTACGTCGGCGACATTCTCGACCGAGCGAGGACTCGGAGCGATGCGGACTGGAGCAGGGCGCTCGTCGATCAAATGGGAGCCCAGGTCGAGGATCAACTCTCGGCGATTGCGTACCTCTCGAGCCTCGCTCTCGTGGATCCTCAGCGGATCGTCGCGATCGGATCGTCGTTCGGTGGAATCCAATCGACGCTGATAGCCGAGAGTGCATCCATTCGCGGGTCCGTCAGCTTCGCTGCTTCAATCTGTATCCAACGCGCGGGTGCCGCTCTTGTTTATCCAGGCGGAGAACGACTTCGATCTGACGCCGAGTGCCGCGCTTGCCGAGGCCCTCGCTCGAGCAGGGAAGGCTGGCCGACGGATTGTCTATCCCGCTGTCGGTAAAACACCGATGGACGGTCATCGGATTCTCTACAGCTCTCCCGAGGTCTGGGCGACTGACGTGTTCGATTTCTTCGATAGCGTCACGGGTCCGCGCGCATGAGTGTCACGCGCGTGATCCTTCCCAAGCTCGGGCTGACGATGGACGAGGGCCGCATCGTCGCCTGGCACAAGCGCGAGGGCGACGCGGTCGCCGCCGGCGATGTCCTCTTCGAGGTCGAGACCGACAAGGCCACCATGGAGGTCGAGTCCCCGACCGCCGGGACCCTCCGCCGCATCCTCTATCCCGCCGACGCCACAGCTCCTGTGGCCACGGTCATCGCGCTCATCACGGAGACAGCGGACGAGCCGATCCCGGCTGATCCGGTTGCGGCTCAGCCTCCGAAACCCTCTCTACCCGCCGCAGCCCAGCCCGTGACCGGGCCGGGCTCCCGCGGCGGGCGGGGGCCCTCGGAGGCTGAGCCGCCAATCGGGTCGTCTGACGGTGATCGAGTCCGCTCATCTCCGGCTGCGCGTAGGCGGGCACAGGAGCTTGGCGTCGACATCTCGAGAGTCAGCGGCACGGGGCCCGGCGGTCGGGTGACTCTCGAAGATGTCGATGCTGCGGCCACCTCAAAGTCGTCCCCGGTCGCGGCTCCTTCCGGCGAGAGGAGAGAACCGCTATCGCGCATGCGCAAGGCCATCGGCGAGCGCATGACCAAGAGCGTCCGCGAGCAGCCCCAGTTCTCCATCTCGCGCGACGTCGACATGACCGCGGCGAACGAAAAGCGCAAGGTGGCCCGCGCCTCGTACACCGACGCCATCGTCGCGGCCGCGGCGAAGACTCTCCGCGACCATCCGCGGCTCCGGGCGCGGATCGAGGACGGACACCTCGTGACGAGCGATGCGGCTAACGTCGGTCTCGCGATCGCGCTCGAGGACGGACTGCTCGTCGCCGTTCTCCGCGACGCCGACCGGAAGAGCCTCACGGATCTCGCCGTGGAGCGCCAGCGCCTGGAGGAGCACGCCCGCGCGGGCAAGCTCGCCGAGCACGAGCTGACGGGATCCGTCCTCACTGTCTCCAACCTCGGGACCATGGGCGTCGATCGCTTCACCGCGATCGTGAATCCCCCGGAGGCCGCGATCCTCGCCGTCGGACGGGTCGCCGACCGCGTTGTCGTGAAGGACGGCGAGCCCGCGGTGCGGCCGATGGCAACGCTGACGCTCTCCGTCGATCATCGCGTGGCCGACGGTGCGACCGCCGCGCGCTACCTCTCCGCGGTCGCGGAGCGCCTGGAGCGCGGCGACCTGTGACCACCGAGACCGGCGACCGCGTCCAGCTCGCCGCCGGCCATTGGAAACCCCGCTTCGTCGCGAACGGGATCGACGCGAACGACTTCGACCGAGTGCTCGCCGCGACCACCGCGTGGCGCGACTGGGCTCCGAACTGGAAGCGCGTTGGCGACGAGCATCGCGCGATCGCCGACGACGCCGAACAGTCGGGGCACACCGTGACGGCGACTGACGCCTATCAGCGCGCGGCGTGGTGCTACCACCTCGGGAAGTTCCTGTGGTTCGAGGAGCGCGCGCTGCACGACGAGCTGCGCGAGCGGACCGTCGCGACCTACACGAGAGCGCTGCCGCGTCTCGATCCACCGGGCCGACGCATCGAAGCGCCGTTCGAAGGCGCGGTCATCCCGGGCATCCTGCGCGCGCCGCGTGGCGTCTCGCGTCCACCGCTCGCGATCCTCGTTCCAGGCCTCGACTCGGTGAAGGAAGAGCTCTACGCGATGGAGAACGACTTCCTTCGCCGCGGTCTCGCCACGCTGACCATCGACGGACCGGGGCAGGGCGAGAACGCGCCGCGCTTCCCGATCCGTGCCGACTGGTCGACCGTGATCACTCCCCTGCTGGACCACCTGGCGGCGAGCGAGCGTGGCCTCGACCTCGGGAGCATCGGGCTGATGGGCATCAGCATGGGCGGCATCTACGGGCCGCGCGCCGCCGCCAAGGAGAAGCGCCTGCGCGCGATCGTCGCGCTCGCTGGTCCATATGACCTCTCGGAGTGCTGGCCGGCGCTCAATCCGCTCACCAAGGGCGGGTACGTCTTCTACACGAAGTCGCGCGACGAGGCTGAGGCCTTCGAGCGATCGAGATCGCTGACCTTACGCGGCGTGTTGAAGGACGTGACGTGTCCCCTGCTCGTGATCCACGGCGGCCAAGATCGGCTCTTTCCGCCGGAGCAGGCCGAGCGGATCGTCCGCGAGGCGCCGAACGCGACGCTGCTCCTCTATCCCGAAGGCAACCACGTCTGCAACAACATCCCCTACAAGTACCGGCCCGCGATGGCGGACTGGATGGCGGAGCAGCTAGGCGCCGCGCGCTAGGACGCGCCCGGGCCGAGCCCCGGTGTGCTCGCCCCGGCGCAGCACCTCCTCGCCGTTCACGAACACGTCGGCGACACCGGTCGCGAACCGGTGTGGATCCGCGTACGTGGCGTGGTCCGCGATCCTGCTCGGGTCGAAAGTGACGACGTCGGCGAAATAGCCGTGCGCGAGGCGGCCGCGGCGATCGAGCCCGAGGTTCGTCGCAGGAAAGCTCGTGAGCCGCCGGATGGCTTCCTCGAGCGGCGCCAAACCTTCGTCGCGCACGTACCGCCCAAGAAGCCGGGCGAACGTGCCGTATGCGCGCGGGTGCGGATTTGATTTGAGGAACACGCCCTCCGGTGCGGGCGCCGCCTCGTCGGACCCGAAGCTCATCCACTCGATCGCGACCTGGCGCCTCACGTTCTCCTCCGAGGCGATGAAGTAGCACGCGCCGACGCGGCTCTCGTCCTCGACGACGAGATCCATCGCGGTCTCCTCGGGCGATCGGCCGCGCATCCTCGCGACCTCCGCCAGCGTCTTGCCGGTGAGCAGCTTAAGCGCCGCGTTCTTGAAGGACACGAGCAGAACCCCGTCGGGTCCGCCGGCCGCGAGGTAGAGGTTCTCCCAATCCGTCCCGGGGGCGCGCATCTCACGCGCCACGCGCTCCCGCATTGAGGGATCGCGCAGCCGCTCGAGCCACGCGCGAAATCCGCCCTCCTGGACCCACGGCGGCATGCTCGCGTTGAGGCCGGTCGCGCCTGCCGTGTAGGGGTACATGTCCGCGCTGACGTCGAGTCCGTCGGCTCGCGCCTTCTCAACGCGCTCGATGACCGCGCCGAGCTTCGGCCAGTTCGCTTTCCCCGCCTGCTTCAGGTGATAGATCTC
>VBIZ01000037.1 GCA_005880575.1 Chloroflexota bacterium
CAGGGTCTTCGCGGTATTCGGGGAGATCACCTGGGCCTGCGCACCGGGTGCGATCTGACGGACGACGTGGCCTGCGGCGTCGCGCACCTCGGTCGCGTAGTGCGCCGTCGGCATGACGCCGCCGTTCGCGATCGTGGCGTAGATGAGCGCCATCTGGAGAGGCGAAACGAGGAGCTCGCCCTGCCCGTAGGACGTGTCCGCGAGGAGGGTCGGCCGGTCGATCGACCCCGAATTCGAAAGCTGGCCCTTGGCGGCGGGCAGATCGAGGTTCGGCGTCGAGCCGACCCCGAAGCGCCTCGCGTAGTCGGTGAGCTTCGGAGCCCCGATCTGCAGGCCGACCTGGGCGAAGTAGATGTTCTCCGAGAGCCGGAAGCCGTCGGACATGTCGAAGAGACCGTGCGCATGCGACGCCGAGCGGACGAAGTAGTCGCCCCACGACTTGTCGGCCTGGTACGGATCGTCCACGCGCAGCTTCTTGGTTGGATCGAACCCGCTCTCGAGCGCGGCCGCCCCAGTGACGACCTTGAAGATCGAGCCCGGCGGATAGAGCCCCTGCGCGGCGCGGTTCAGAAGCGCGTGGTCCGGGTCGTGACTCAGCTTGTCGAACGCGGCGTCCTGCTTGGACTGGTCGACGACCTGGTTGGGGTCGTAGCTCGGGACGCTCACCGATGCGAGGATCGCGCCGGTCTTGGGATCGAGTGCCACGATCGCGCCCTTGCGGCCGCCGAGCGCGTCGGCCGCCGCCTTTTGGATCTTCAGGTCGATGCCGAGCACGACCTGCCCAGCGGGAGCGCGATCGCCGAGGTATCGGGCTTTCCAGATCGAGACCGGGTCCGCGGGATCCTGGCCGATCAGCGACTCGGCATATGCGGCCTCGATGCCCGAGAGGCCGAACTTCGAGGACGCGTAACCGACGACCTGCGCGAGCGTCCGGTCCTTGTAGGAGCGCGTGAAGCCGCTTTCGACCTTGTCGCTCGTCGCGAGCGGCGCGCCGCTCCGATCGACGATCGCTCCCCGAGGCCGGTCGTTCGTCGCGGCGATGAGACGCGGGTTGAACGGGTCATTCGCGAGCTGATCGGAGGCCAGGACCGTCCAGTAGGCGGCTCCGATCGACGTCACCAGGAACGCGAGCGCGAGGGTCAGAGTGAGGGATCTGATGTTCGCGGCGATCGGCGAGGTCATGAGGGTCCCCCACCTCCACGCATGCGCTCCGACACCTGCGACACGCGCATCAGGATCCCCACGAGCATCCAGTTCGTGACGAGGGACGAGCCGCCGTACGCGACGAAGGGCAGGGTGATCCCGGTCAGCGGTATGAGCCGGAGATTCCCGCCGACGATGACGAGCGTCTGCAGCGCGACGATGAACGACAAGCCGGCCGCGAGCAGCTGCAGGAACATCGTCGGCGCGCGGAGCGCGATGAGCATTCCGCGGTAGAGGAACACGAGGTACAGGGCGAGCAGGGCGATCGCGCCCGCGAGCCCAGCCTCTTCGGCGAACGCGTCGAAGACGAAGTCGCTCCACACGATCGGAATGCGGTCGGGCATCCCGTTGCCGAGACCCACGCCGATGAGGCCACCATTCGCGAGCGCGTACAGCCCCTGCACGAGCTGATATCCCGTCGAGAAACGCAGGTCTTCGTCGAACGGCCGCAGCCACGTGTCGACCCGCGCCTGCACGTGACCGAACAGCTGGTACGCGACGAACCCGCCGACGATGAGGAGGCCGAGTCCGATGATCGCGTAGAAGGCCTCGCCCGTCGCCAGAAAAAGCATCGCGAGAAAGATCCCGAAAAAGAGGGTCGTGGCGCCAATATCTTTCTCGAAGATCATCACGAGCATCGCGATGCCCCACATCGCGACGATCGGCACGAGGTACGGGATCGGTGGCACCGGGAATGGCCCGATGCGGCGCTGCGCGTGCGAGAGGACCTCGCGGTACTCCTCGAGGTACGCGGCGAAGAAGATCACGAGCAGGATCTTCACGGCCTCCCACGGCTCGATGCTCCCTGGGCCGACCTTGATCCAGATGCGCGCGCCGTTGATCTCACGGCCGATCACCGGGAGGAGCGGTGCGATGAGGAGCAGCACTCCGAGCAGCGCCCAGGTCCACTTGTACCGAGCGAGGGCGGTCAGGTCTCGCGGCACCACGATCGTGGCCGCGAAAGCGCCGGCCGCGATGATCGACCACGAGAGCTGCTGAAGCAGCAGGTCCGACGCGAGCCGCTGCACAAGCACGAGTCCGATCGCGGTGAGCCCCGCGGCGATCGGCAGAAGCACCTGATCGCCGCGGAAGCGGATGCCGACGAGGAAGACGTGCAGGGAGAGCATGAGCGCGAGGAAGACGAGCGGCACGACCACCGCCGTCGGCCTGAACGACGACGTCTCCGTCGCAAGCACCGCGACGAATCCGGTGATCGCGATGGCCGCCACCCAGACCAGCAGCCCAAGCTCGGTGAAGCGGCCGCGCCCGAGCGGGACGGCCGTCTGGGCACGCATCACTGCTCGAGCCGCAGCGCGACTCGCCCGATCGCGAGCTCGTCGCCGAAGTGCAGGCGCTCGCGCGACCTGACGACCTCGCCGTTGACCACGGTCCCATTCGTGCTTCCAGCGTCCTCGACCCACCACTCGCCGTCCGCGAACTCCACGAGCGCATGCCGGGCGGATGCCGCCTCGTCGTTGATGACGATGTCGTTCCCCGCGTCCCGGCCCAGCCCGTTCACCGCACGAAGCGGCAGCCTGTCACCCACGCGGAAGGCGCCGCGCACGGTGCGCTGGACGACGAGATGTGCGAGGCCGGTCGGGCGCGCCGCGATGGCGTTCTCCGTGGCGAGCGCGCGCTGGAGCGAGCTGAAGACGCGGATGAGGAAGAGGTACACCAGGACGAGGAACAGGATCCGGACCCCCCAGAGCAGGACGGCGAACGTGATCTCCATCTATTCGGTCGCGCGGAACTGGAGCTCGACACCGCCGATCGAAAGACGGTCTCCGTCGGAGAGCACGACCTCAGCGACACGCCGGCCGTTCACGTAGGTGCCGTTGGTGCTCTGGAGGTCATAGAGCGTGTACCGCCCTAAACGGAGCCGAATCTCGGCGTGTTTGCGAGAGACGCGGCGGTCGTCGAGGGTGATGTCGTTCTGGGGGTCGCGGCCAATCGCAAGCGGCTCGGATCCGAGGACGATGTCGCGGCGATCATCGCCTTCGCGCACGGTGATCGCAGCCTTCGGTGCGCGCGGCTTCTCGCGGAGGAGCTTCTCGCGGTCGAGGACCATCGTGTGGCCCGACTCGACCGCACCGAGAGTCTTGGCGTCGGGCGCAACCTCGTCGCCCGACGCATCGACGAGCGCGCACGACACCCGCATGTCGCCCGGCGGCAGGTCCTCGTCGCGTTCGATCTCCACCGTCGGATACGCGAGCAGGGTGTAGTTCCTGTCTCGGGCCGCCCCGAGGACGGCCTCGGAGAGGTCCTGCTCGAGGCTCCGCCGGTACTGGTCGAATTCGGCAAAGTCGGACGGCGAGAGCGAGACGACATAGGAGTTGGGTACGAAGGTCTTGCTCAGCGAGATGGTTTGGTGCGCCTCCATCGCGCGGATCACGCGTTTGGCGATCTGAACCGGCTGGAGCTTCGCCCCGAAAAGCCGGGCGCTCCAGCCCTCGATCAATCGGCTCGCGAACGCTTCAAGCCGTTCCACGCGTCTTCATGACCTCCGCGCCGAACAAGATGATGAGCGCCGTGACATAAATCCAGGTAAGAAGCCCTGCCGCGAACGCGAGCGGCCCGTACGCCGCGAAGAGCGCGAGCGCTCGCGTGAAATAGCCGAACGCTAGCTTGGCGATCTCCCACAGCACGGCTGATACCAGCGCGCCTTCGACCGCCGCCCGCCGCGACGGGCGCCGCCGAGGGACGACGCGGTAGACGACGTAGAAGAAGACCAACCCGACCGCGAGGCCGGCGAGCGGCGAGAGAAACCGCACCGCGACCCAAACGATCCCACCGAAACCCGCACCGACCAGGGCGTCTGATAGCGCCGCCGTTCCGAACGAGAGGCCGAACGAGACGAGCGCAAGCACCGCGAGCGCGGCAACGAAACCCGCGGCCTCGAGGTGGCCACGGACGAAGCTCCTTCGGCCTTCCCTCCCTAGAACCATCGCCAGCGCGCGATCGAGCGCGCCGTGGATCGCCATCGTCGAAAAGATGGTCCCGATCACGCCGATGGAGAGGGAGAGGGCGCGTCCCTGTACGAGCTGGTGGGCGATGCGCGCCTCCTGCGAGGTGGCCGAGGGGTAGATGTCGCGAAGGATCTGGACGAGATCGTTCTCGGCCCGGTCCGGACCGTACGCGAAGGCGAGGACGCCGACCAGCAGCGCGAGGAGCGGGATCAGGGCAAAGAAGATCTGGTACGCGACCGCGCCGGCGAGAAAGGGGCAATCGTCGGCGGCGAAGCTCACGATCGTGGCCCGGGCGCGCGCGACGGCGCGGGCTAGGATGACCCCTCGCTCTTCGGAGAGCTCTTGTCCGCGGACTTTGCCTTCGTCTCGGACTTCGCGTCCGTTTTCGTCTCGGCCTTGCTCTCTGACTTGGTTTCGGGCTTGGCCTCGCTCTTGTCCGGCGCACGGCTGTCCGTTTTGTACCAGCCGGAACCCTTGAAGACCACGGCAGCGGGAGCGATCAAGCGGCGCGGTTTCTTTCCGCAGTTCGGGCACTTCGCCACCGGTTCGTCGCGGTACGACTGCACCTGTGAGAAGGAGTGTCCGCAGTGATCGCAGTGGTAGTCGTAGATCGGCATCCCTCGCCTATCATCGCAGCCGGTGGCGGCCGAGGTGATTCCCGCGAACATCCGGGTCGCCTCCCGACGGCGCCGGATCTTTCTCGAGAATGTCGAGGCTTACCTCTTTCTCGCGCCGGCGTTGCTCCTCATCGGTCTCTTCCAAGTGGTACCGGGCATCTCCGCGTTCGCGATGAGCCTTACGAGGTGGGGCGTCATCTACGAGCGCTGGGCGTGGTTCGAAAACTACGCGGCGATCCTCGACCCGTCGGGCGCTCGCTTCGGCGAGTTTGTGAACGCCCTCGGAGTCACCGTCTGGTACGTGCTCCTGACGGTGCCGATCGAGATGACGATCGCGCTCATCGTGGCGTTCGTCCTCTACCAGGGGACCCGCTGGCGCAGCGCCTATCGGGTCGTCTATTTCATGCCGTACATCACGTCGGTGGTGGCGGCGGCGACGATCTTCGAGTGGATGTTCGACGCCAATTTCGGCTTTCTGAACTACCTCCTCGGCCTTGTGGGGATCGGCTCGCAGGCGTGGCTGCGCGAGCCCCGCGGCGTCATTCAGATGATCGGCTCGGCGTTCGGCGCCGGAGTTCCCGACTCGCTCGCCGGTCCGAGCCTTTCCCTGGTCGCGGTCTCCATCTTCACCATCTGGCACTTCATCGGCTTTCAGACGGTGATCTTTCTCGCCGGCCTCACGAACATCTCGCGCGAGCTCTATGAGGCCGCGCGCATCGACGGGGCCGGGGAGCGGCAGATCCTCCGACGCATCACGCTCCCGCTTCTCTCACCCACCCTCTTCTTCGTCGGGATCATCGCCACGGTCGGCGCCATGCGCTCCTTCTCCCAGATCTACGTGCTCACCAACGGCGGACCCTTGGATACGACGCGAACGGTGCCGCTCCTCATCTTCCATACGTTCTTCGAGCGCACCGCCGTGAATGGGATCGGGCTGG
The DNA here is from genome assembly GCA_005880575.1 of Chloroflexota bacterium. Lineage (GTDB taxonomy): Bacteria > Chloroflexota > Limnocylindria > P2-11E > P2-11E > 3-1-20CM-2-70-9. The sequence continues at coordinate 5,725 of VBIZ01000037.1, forward strand.
GTGCGGCGATGTCCTTCATCTTCGTCCTGATCATCATCGCGATCACGCTGTTCCAATTCCGCGTGCTGGGCCGGCGAGTGTTCTATGACTAGAGCCTTCGCACTTCCGAGCCTCGCGAAGCACACCCTGTTGATCGTCGGCGCCGCGGTGGCGGCATTCCCCTTCTACTGGATGATCACGACCTCGTTCAAGGAGTTCGGCGACGCGGCCAAGAGCCCGCCGCTGCTGTGGCCCACCTCGTGGCACCCCGAAAACTGGGTCGAGGCCTGGCAGTACCCGCATACCCTGTGGGCGAACGCGTTCGCGAACACGATCTTCGTCGCGACGCTGACGACCGTGGGCGAGCTCACCACTTCCGTCCTCGCCGGGTACGCCTTCGCGCGAATGCGCTTCCGCGGACGAGGGATCATCTTCGCGCTACTGCTGGCGACCCTTTTCATCCCATCCGAGGCAACGATCATTCCGAACTTCGTCCTCATGAGCCGCCGCTACCTCGGGTGGTACGACACGTATACCGCGCAGATCGTCCCGTTCCTCGTGAGCGTCTTTTCGATCTTCCTGTTGCGTCAGTTCTTTCTCGCCATACCGGGGGAGCTCCACGACGCCGCGCGGATCGACGGCGCGGGCCACCTTCGTTTTCTCTGGTCCGTCGGCCTGCCTCTCGTGCGACCGGCGCTCGTCACTGTTTCGCTGCTCACATTCCTCAACGCGTGGAACGCGTTCCTGTGGCCGCTGATCATCACATCGCGTCCCGAGATTCGACCGATTCAGGTCATGCTGGTGCAGTTCACGAGCGAGGGAGGCTCGCGATACCATCTGCTCATGGCGGGCGCGGCGTTCGTGATCCTGCCCACGCTCGTCGTTTATCTCATCGCGCAGCGCTATTTCATCGAAGGTGTTGCCCGAACGGGGATCCGCGGCTAGGCCGCGAAGGAGAACAGGGAGGATGGGGACCATGCGTAGGGTTCTGCTCGTCACCGCGATCGCCGCGATCCTCGTGGGTGCCTGCGGGCCCGGGCAGCAGGCCGCGCCGGCCGCCAGCACCGACGCGGACATCTCGCTGACCGCCCCGGTCGAGGTGACGCTCTGGCACAACCAGACGGGCGTCCTCGCGAAAGCCTTCAACGACATGGTCGCCGAGTTCAACTCCACGAACGGAAAAGGCATCACGGTGAGGGCGGAGGACCAGTCCAGCGGGAACTCGTACACGGGCATCTATCAGAAGATGCTCGGTGCGATCCAGGCCGGAGCCACGCCGGAGATGGTGGTGGCGGTCGAGAACCAGGTCGCCGACTATGCGAAGGCCGGCGTCATCGTCGAGCTCGACCCCTACATCAACTCGCCGAAGAACGGCCTCAGCAAGGAGAGCCTCGGCGATATCTACAAGCCGTACCTCGAGTCAGGCAAGTACCCCCAGTACGGCAACAAGAGCCTCTCGTTCCCGTTCGTGAAGAGCCTCGAGGTGCTCTACCGCAACGACGACCTCGCGAAAGAGCTCGGGTTCACGGCGCCGGCGAAGACCTGGGATGAGTTCGAAAAGCAGGCCAAGGCCGCGCTCAAGACCGACGCCAGCGGCAAGGTGACCCGCTGGGGCGTCTCGACCTTCAGCATCGACACCTTCCTCGGTCAGGTGATGAATCGAGGCGGCAGCATCGTCAAGAGCGACCTCAGCGGAGTCGGGTTCGACGGTAAGGAAGGCCTCGCGAGCCTTCAGGTCCTCGAGCGTTGCGTCAATGAGGGGTGGTGCTACATCCCGAAAGGATTTGACTGGCAGGACCGCTTCGCCGAAGGCAACCTCCTGTACGTCGGAGCGACGAGCACGTCGATCGGTTTCATCCTCGACACCCTCAAGGGCAAGGCCCTCAACTGGAGCGTGGTGCCCTGGCCGGACGCGGGCGGTGCGGCGAAGCAGATCCAGTTCGGTGGTGTGGTTGCGATCACGAAGACGACTCCCGAGAAGCAGCTCGCTTCGTGGGAGTTCCTGAAGTGGTTTGCCGATAGCAAGCAGACCGCGCGGTGGGCAGCGGCCTCGGGTTACATGCCGCTCCGTGCCTCGGCGGCCAATGACCAAGCGCTGAAGGACTACTGGGCCAAGCGGCCTCAGAGCAAGCAGGCCTTCGACCTCATCCCGGGAAGCGTCGCCGGTCCGAGCATCCGCGGGTACCAGGAGATCCGGGACTCGATCGCCGAGATGGAGTCGAAGATCACGACCAAGAAGGCGAAGGCCGAAGAAGCCCTCGCGGCGGCGGCGACCAGAGCGAACACGGCCCTGAAAGACAACAAGTAGCGTCAGTCGGGGCCCGGCGCGAGGTTACGATCTGGGCACCTGATGAGGGCAGCGATGCTCGCGGTCGTCGTGCTCCTCACCGCGGCTTGCACGGATGCAGCGCCAGGACCGCCTCGGCAATCCACGGAGGCGGACATCGCGCTCACCGGGCCGGTCAGCATCACGCTGTGGCACGCGCTCAGCGGGCCTCAGCAGGTCGCTCTCGACACGATGGTCAAGAAGTTCAACGAGACAAACGGCAAGGGCATCACCGTGACCGCGCAGTACCAGGGCAATTACACGCAGCTCTACACGAAGACACTCGCGTCGATCCAGGCAGGGGCGCCGCCCGACCTCGGGCATGCCTATGAGAGCCACGTCGCGGACTACGCCAAGACCGGCATCGTCGTCGACCTTGGTCCGTACAAGGACAGCCCCCGAAACGGCCTGACCAAGGACAGCCAGGACGACATCTTCAGGGGCTACTACGAAGCGAACACGTTCCCGCAATTCGGCAACAAGCTGCTTTCGTGGCCGTTCACGAAGTCCCTTGCCGTCATGTACGTGAACGAGGACGTGCTGAAGGACATCGGGAGAGCGGTGCCGAAAACGTGGGACGAGTTCGAGGCGACGGCGAGGGCCGCAACGAAGAAGGACTCGTCGGGGAAAACGGTCCGCTACGGTTTCGGCTTCAGCCCCGACGCCGCCTATTTCGACGCACAGGTCCTGGCGCGCGGCGGAAGCCTGATGGCGGCCGACAACACGACGGTGGCCTGGGACGGTAAGGAGGGCCTCGCGGTGCTCCAGATGCACGACCGCATGAGCAAGGAAGGCACCGCCTACACCCCGAAGGGGATCGACTGGCAGACGGACCTGGCCGCGGGCAGGCTCGCCCTCTACATCTCCTCGACCTCGTGGCTCCCATTCGTGAAAGACATTGCGGATAGGAGCGGTTCCCACTGGAGCATCGCGAACCTGCCGCAGGCCGACGCAGCAAAGGCGAAGACGGTGCAGTTCGGCGCGAACGTCGCGATCTTCAAGAGCACCCCGAACAGGGAGCTCGCCTCCTGGCTCTTCATCAGGTGGCTCAGCGATACCGATCAGTCCGCCCAGCTCGCCGCGACCTCGTACTTCATGCCGGTGCGAGCAAGCTCCGCGAACACGCAGGTCCTGAAGGATTACTGGGCGAGGGTCCCGCAAGGAAAGCAGAGCTTCGATCTCGTTCGGCTCAGCTCGCCGGAGTCAAATGTCCGCGGTCAGCAGGAGATCCGCGACGTTGTGATCTTCAACATGGTCACCGACGTCATCGGCGGCAAATCGACGCCGGAGGTCGCCCTCAAAGCGGCCGCGACGAAAGCGAACCAAATCCTCAAGGACGCGCAGTAGCTCACAGATCGCCTAGCTAAAGAAGCGCGAGGTCAAGTCTTCGGAGGCTTTCTGAGCGACGCGGGGTCCTGTCCCGGGGTCGGGGTCGCGCGCTCGCCTACCGGTCCGCTCCCCACCACTTTCGACCGCACGCGGCTGACGCGGCCGGCCTTACGGCTCGCGCGCAACCCGCTCCCCCGTGCCACCCCGCGTCGCTCGGCTATGTACCGCGCTTTCCCCCGCGCTTCTTCAGCTCGGCTTCGAGGAGCTTCAGGCGCTCCTCTCGTTCCACGAGTTTGGCTCTTTCTTTGGCGACGACTTCTTTGGGCGCTTTGTCGGCGAAGCCGGGCTTCGCGAGCAGATCACGCGAATGCTGAAGCAGCTGCCTCCCCTCGTCGAGGTCCTTTGCGAGTCGAGCTCCGTCCGCGGCTTGATCGCGCTCCGCGACGACGCGGATCTCGATCGCGCGCACCACGGTCGCCGCGCCTTCGCCACCGGACCCGAGCGACACCTCGCTGCGCGTCAGCTCGCCTATCGGCTTCAGAAGGTCGCGCACCGCCGCCGTTTCGCCGGCGACCGAAACCTTCGCGCGCGCGGACGGATCGAGCCCGGCCTCCTGTCGGAGGTTGCGGATCGCGCGCACGACGTCGCTGAACGCGCCGAAGCGCTCCTCGAGCGCGAGATCGCGCTCGCCCGCCACCGGCCACGACGACACGACGAGCGACGGAGCGTCGTCGGACTTGCCGGTGCGCTTCCAGAGCTGCAGCGCGATCGTCTCCGTGAGAAAGGGCATCGACGGGTGCAGGAGCCGGAGCGCGCGGTCGAGCACGTACGCGAGCGTGCGCACCGCCTCGGTCGCGTCCGCGCCGCGAAGCGAAGACTTGGCGAGCTCGACGTAGAAATCGGCGAGGTCCCCCCAGATGAAGCTCTCGAGCGCCACGAGGTACTCGCCGAAGAGATAGCCGTCGATCAGACGCGTGGCCTCGGCCACGGCCGCGTCGCTGCGCGAGAGGATCCAGCGAGCGGCCTCGCCCTTCGCCTCGGGCCGGCGATCGGCGGTGTGGCTCGTGAACGCCTCCGGATGCTCGTCCACCTGCTTCAGCACGAAGCGGCTGATGTTCCAAAGCTTGTTCGCGAAGTTCCGCGCGTGTTCGAGCTTGTCCTGAGAGAGCTGGGAGTCGGCGCCCATCGCGATCCCGTGCACGAGCGCGTAGCGGAGTGCGTCGGCGCCGTACTCCTCGATGAACTCCACGGGGCTGACCACGTTGTGGAGCGACTTGCTCATCTTCACGCTGCCCACGCGCACGAGCCCGTGGAGGTACACGGTGTCGAATGGGATCTCCCCCATGTGCTCGAGGCCGAGCATGATCATGCGGGCGACCCAGAAGAACAGGATGTCGTAGCCGGTCTCGAGGACGCTTCCCGGGTAGTAGCGCGCGAGGTCCGCCGTCTTGTCGGGCCACCCGAGAGTGCTGAACGGCCAGAGCCCCGAAGAGAACCACGTGTCGAGCACGTCCTGGTCCTGGTAGATGTCGTCCGAGCGGCAGCGTGTGCAGCGGCTCGGATCCGGGGCTTCCTCGTCGGGCACGATCACGTTATCGCAGTCGCGGCAGTACCACACCGGGATGGAATGGCCCCACCAGATTTGCCGCGATACGGGCCAATCGCGGATGTTCTCCATCCAGTTGAAGTAGACCTTCTCCTGGTACTTCGGATGGATCGCGATGCGGCCGTCGCGGACGGCCTCGATCGCGGGCGGAGCGAGCCGGTCCATGCGCACCCACCACTGCTTCATCACGAGCGGCTCGTCGGTAGTCCCGCATCGGTCGTGGACCGCGACCGCGTGAGTGATCGGCTCCTCTCGTACGAGGAGCCCGGCCGCGCGGAGCTTCTCGACCATCATCTTCCGCCCGGCCTCGCGGTCCGGGCCGGCGAGCGGGCCGGCGGCGGGCGTCATCATGCCGCGCTTGTCGATCACCGAGAGGACCGGCAGGCCGTGACGCTGGCCGATCTCGAAGTCGGTCTGGTCGTGACCGGGCGTGATCTTGAGCGCGCCGGTCCCGAAGCTTGGGTCGACCGCCTCGTCGGCGATGATCCGGACTCGTCGCTCGACGCCAGGGACCAGCACCTCCTTGCCCACGAGCGCCTTCCAGCGCTCGTCCTCGGGATGCACAGCGACGGCGACGTCGGCCACGATCGTCTCGGGGCGCGTCGTCGCGACGATCACCGGGCGCGTTCCCGCCGGCACCGGATCGGCCCACGGGTATTGCACGTAATAGAGCGTGTCGGTGCGCTCGATGTGATTCACCTCGAGGTCGGAGTAGGTCGTCTGGTCCTTGAGGCACCAGTGCACGATCCGGTCGGCGCGGTAGAGGTGACCCTTCTTGTGCAGGCGGATGAAATGCGTCCTGACCGCGCGCTGCTTCGACGGCTCCATCGTGAAGTTCGGCCGCGACCAGTCGAGTGAGGCTCCGAGCATGCGCAGCTGCTTCTCGATCCGAGGGCGGTAGTGGTCCATCCACTTCCACATCTCCTCGAGGAACTTCTCTCGGCCCAGCTGCTGGCGGGTGATGCCCTCCTTGGCGAGCTCGTTCTCGACCACCACCTGCGCGATGATCCCGGCGTGGTCGGTGCCGGGCATCCAGAGCGTCGGCTCGCCGCGCATGCGGTGGTAGCGGGCCATGAGGTCCTCATACCCACCGAATCCCAGCGCGTGTCCGAGATGCAGGTCGCCCGTGACGTTCGGCAGGGGGAGCATCATCACGAAGGGCTTCTTCGGATTTTTTTCGTCGGGCGTGAAGAAGCCGCTTTCTTCCCACCAGCGATAGAGGTCGGCTTCGACGGCGGACGCGCGGAAGTTCTTTTCCGCGAGCTCGAGCGCCGATGCGGGGGGTGCGGACACCGTCTTCGCCATCGCTGCCACTCCTTTCGCCAAAACAAAAACGCCGCTTCGTCCAAGGACGAGCGGCGTCGTGGTACCACCCTGGCTTCGCACGGAGACGCTCTCCGTGCCTCATGACCGCTGTAACGGGCGGACCCGATCCGGCTCGCGGGCGACCTTCCGAACCTCTCGCGCGGCGTGCTTTCACCTGTGGCGCGCCTTCTCTATCGGTGCGAGGCTCGTACTCCTCCCGGTCGCG
>VBIZ01000038.1 GCA_005880575.1 Chloroflexota bacterium
CGTACGCGCGCTCGGTGCGCTCGGCGACGAGGTCCCACGTCCATTTCTCCTGTAGCCGGAAACGGCCCGACTCGCCCATGCGGCGCGCGCGCGTCGTGTCCCCGAGCAGGGTCAGGATCGCGCGTGCGATCGCGTCCGGGTCCTGAGCGACGACCAGGCCGTCGATGCCATCGCGCACCACCTCGCGGACCGGCGGGATGTCGCCGGCGATGACCGGCCGCCAGGCGTACCAAGCCTCGAGGTAGGTGTGGCCGAACGTCTCGTGCACCGACGGCATCGCGAAGATCGTCGCGCGCGCGTACGCCTCGGCCTTCTCGGCCTCGCTGACGATCCCGCGGTCGACCCAGCGATCGTCTTTGAAGCGTGGCTCGAAGCGCGCGGTCCAGGCGTCCTGCCCAATGGCAACGAATCGCGCCTCGGGCCGGGACCGCCACACGATCTTCGCAGCGTCGCGGAGCGCGTGATATCCCTTGTACCGTTCCTTGCGGCCCACGAACAGCACCGTTGCGGGATCCATCGGCACCTCTGGGAGCCACTCGATGATCGGACCGACCCCTGTGACATGGACATGACGCACACGGCGTGAGGCGTACCACTCCGATTCCCATTTCGTGAGCGCGATGACCGCGTCGTCGCGGCGATAGCGCGCGATGTCGGCGGTGGACGTGCCGGAGAAGCGCTGCCCGGGATGCACGAGCGGCGTCTCGACGAACGCTGCCCCGGCGGCGCGCGCCGCACGCTCGAGCGGTCCGGACCACTCGCGCGCGATCGAATGCACAACATCCGCACCCGTCACCGCCTGCTCGAGATCGACTCTATTGACGAGCGAGGTTGGCAGAATCCCGTCGACCGCGGCGCCGAAACGTCCACCGCGAACCGGAAGGAACAAAAACCGCACGCCGTCATGCCGCAGCTCGACAGGTCCCGGTGGAGCGGCGTAAACGTCGAGCGGTATCCCGGGCCGCCGCCACGCCGGGCGAAGGCCCACAAGCGTCACCTCGTGATGGCGCTTCGCGAGCGCACGGGCCAGTGCGCGCGCCTGTGCCTCGGAGCCGCCGACCGTCGAGAGGAGCTTCTTCGCGATAACGACGCGCATGGCGTCGCGAAATCTAGGCGAGTGCCTCGCCGACGTCAGCGTGGGCGTGAGCGAGCGCTCGGGCGTACGCCTCCTCGACGCGGTCGATCACAAGGTCCCAGTCCCACTTTTCCCGCAGCTTCGCGGAGCCAGCGAGTCCCATCGACGACCGAAGTGCCGGATCGTCAAGCAGTCGCTCGATCGCGGCCGCCACGTCGCTGGTTCTCTGCCGGACGCACAAACCGTCGACGCCGTGGGCGATCACCTCGCGGAGGGGCGGGATGTCGCCGCCCACGACGGGTCGCTCGTGCAGCCACGCCTCGAGATAGCCGATGCCGAAGGTCTCGTGCAGCGACGGCATCGCGAACACATCGCATGCGTCGAGCGCGGCGGACTTCTCGGCACCGCTGGCTCGCTCGATGTCGACGATTCGCTCGTCCGCGTAGCGAGCGAACTCGTCGAAGAAGCTCGAGTAGAAGCCGGGGATACCGATGAACACGAAGCGGGTGTCGGGATGCCGTCGCCACACCAGCTCCGCGGCGTCGAGGACGTGGATGTATCCCTTGTATCGCTCCTTCCGCCCGATATAGAGGACGAGCGGAGCATTCGAGGGGATGCCGTGCGCCGCGCGGAAAGCGAGCCCATCGTGCGAGCGCATCGCGTTCGGTCCCATGCCGGTCGTGACGACGCGCGCCGCGTCGACCCCTTCACCCGCAAACCAACCCTTTTCCCAGTCGGTCATCGTCGTGATCGCGTCGGCCCGGCGATAGCGCGCGAAGTCGCTCGGCGTGTCGCCACCGTGGAACTGACCGGGGTGCGCAAGAGGGGTCAGGACGATCGGCGTCCCGAGCGTCTCGGCGACCTCGAGGGAGCTGTCCAGGTACTCGCGGCCGATGTTGTGGATGAGGTCACGGTCCTCGGCGTACCACTCGAGGACGTCGGTGCGCATCAGGTCGACGAGCGTGGATGCATCGGCGACGCTCCCGAGAAATCCGCCGCGTGGCTTGACCTGCACGATCTCAACCTCTTCCTTGGTGAAGACCCGGCGATCGTCGAACGCCTGCGCGCAGACCACGCGCACGTCGTGTCCGCGCGCGGCGAGCCGGGTCGCGAACTGGTACGCGAGGCTCTCCGATCCGCCGACGCGCGCGTACGCACGCTTCGTGAAAAGGAGCTTCATCCGAGAACCGTCGTGGGCAAGAGCCGTGCTAGGACGCGACGGCGCTTTCGTCCAGACCGATGAACTTCGACCACGTTCGTTCCCCCGCGCGGACATAGGAGGCGTATAGGTACTGCGGCGTGGCCGGCGGCCGCACGGGCAACCGCAGGAGCGTCATTCGCGACTCGGCGAGCGTGCGCCCGCCCTTTCGGTGATTGCAGGACTTGCATGCCGCCACCACGTTCTCCCAGATGTGCTGCCCGCCGCGATGCCGAGGCATCACGTGATCGAGCGTCAGGTCGTGGCCGCGCCGCCCGCAGTACTGGCAGGTGTGGTCGTCGCGGACCAGGACTTCCTTGCGCGTCATCTTCACGACCGGGCGCGGGCGCTTCACGTGGTAGGCGAGACGGATCACCGAGGGCGACGGGAACGAAAGCCGCTCGCTCGTGACGAGGTGGCCGTTCTGCTCCACGACGCTCGCCTTCTCCTTAGCGAGGAGGACCACCGCTCTGCGCACGTTGCACACGTTGAGCGGCTGAAAGTCGAGGTTCAGCACAAGGACGTTCGCGTCTACTACGCCCATGTTCCGATTCTAGGGTCAGCGCGGTACGATTGGCGTTCCGATGGCCTCTCAGTCCACTCCCGACAAGAACGGCTCCAAGAGCACCTGGACCCTGAAAACAGGGCTCGCCCAGATGCTCAAGGGCGGCGTGATCATGGACGTCGTTACCGCCGAGCACGCCAAGATCGCCGAGGAAGCCGGGGCCGTGGCGGTCATGGCGCTCGAGCGCGTTCCCGCGGACATCCGCGCCGCCGGCGGTGTCGCCCGTATGAGCGACCCCGAGATGATCCACTCGATCATGGAGGCGGTCACCATCCCGGTCATGGCGAAGGCGCGCATCGGCCACTTCGTCGAAGCCCAAGTCTTGGAAGCGATCGGCGTCGACTACATCGACGAGAGCGAAGTCCTGACCCCGGCGGACCTGAAGTTCCACATCGACAAGCACGCTTTCAAAGTGCCGTTCGTCTGTGGGGCGCGTGATCTCGGCGAAGCGCTCCGCCGCATCAACGAGGGCGCGGCGATGATCCGCAGCAAAGGCGAGGCAGGCACGGGGAACATCGTCGAGGCCGTGACGCACATCCGCGCGATCACAGAGGCGATCAGCCAGCTCACGGAGCTCGGCCCGGATGCGCTCGAGAAGAGGGCGGACGAGTACCGAGTGCCGGTCGAGCTCGTGCGACAGGTCGCGAAGGACGGCAAGCTTCCTGTTGTTTTGTTCTGCGCCGGCGGGATCTCGGGTCCGACCGACGCCGCGCTGATGATGCAGCTCGGCGCCGAGGGCAACTTCGTTGGATCGGGAATTTTCAAGTCAGCGGATCCGGCGCGCCGCGCGAAGGCGATCGTCGAAGCGACCACGCACTTCCGCGACGCCAAGCTGATCGCCGAAGTCTCGCGCGGGCTCGGCGAAGCGATGCGTGGTCTCTCGCTCGAGTCGATCCCGGTGGCAGAACGACTTGCCGGCCGCGGTTGGTGATCGCCGCCCGCTGACCGCGCGCGCCGGCGTTCTCGGTCTGCAGGGCGATTTCGCGGAGCATCTCGCCACGCTCGATCGGATCGGCGTCGAAGGCGTCGACGTCCGCCGATCTGAGCAGCTCGACGAAATCGATGCGCTCATCATCCCGGGTGGCGAGAGCACGACGATCGGCAAGCTCGCGAGCCAGTACGGCATCGTCGACAAGCTCAAGGACCGCGTCGCCGAGGGCATGCCCGTGTGGGGCACGTGCGCGGGCGCGATCTTCATCGCGAAGGAGGTCCCCGGCCATCCGCACCCGCTCGCCGCGCTCATGGACATGACCGTCGAACGGAACGCGTTCGGGCGACAGGTCGACTCGTTCGAAGCGGACCTCCACGTGGAGCAGCTCGGCGAGCCGCCATTCCACGCGGTCTTCATCCGCGCGCCGCGCATCAGCCGCGTTGGGCCGGGCGTCGAAGTCCTCGCACGCCTTGACGACGGCACCGTCGTCGCGGCACGTCAGGGCCGGCTGCTCGCCACGAGCTTCCATCCCGAGCTCACCCGCGACGAGCGTTTCCATCGGTACTTTCTCTCGCTCGGAACGAGCTAGTGCCCGCGAGAGCGGCTACACCGCTCGACCTGCGGCGCGTCTCCGGACTGCTGGCGAGCTCGCTTCGCGACCCGAGCGGGATCATGGCCTCCGCGCTCCCGGTACCCCTCGCGGCGGGCGCGATGTCGAGCTGGACGCGTCTCCTTCCTGGCCTGGTCGGTCTGAACGGGCGCCTTCGCGTCTTTCTCGAGGAGTACCGCGGACAGCTCCGCTCGAGCGCGCTGGTGTATGACGGGACACGACCCGAATGGGTCGTGCTGATTCTCGCCGCGCTGCAGCAACCCGGCGGAGCCGACAGCGCGTTCCGCCTCCTGTCGGGGATCAGCGGCGCGGCCGCCCGAGCGGGCATGCACCGGATCTTCGCGGCCGTGCCGGACGAAGTGCTCGCGCGGGAGACGTTCTTTCAGGCGGGGTTCTACTCGTACACGCGCGAGACCTGGTACGTCGCCGGGCGCACCGCAGTCATGCCGCCGTCCCAGCAGATCCCGGCGCACGAGGCAAAGGGACGCGATGCGCATGACCTCTTCCGGTTCTACACGATGACCACGCCGCACGCGGTGCAACGCGCGGAGCAGCTCTCGTTCGCCGACTTCGACGTCAGCCGCCGCGGGGGCGCGTACGACCCGCCGCATCTCATCGGGGGAAATCCCCTCGCGATGCGCCGCCAGTCCGCGCTCATGGTTGGCGAAGAGTCGCTCCCACGAGCGTTCGGGCTCGCGTTCAGCGGGATGGAACGCCATCCGCATGTGTGCAAGGTGCGAACGGCCGACGGCGACGTCGATCTTGCCCGCGACCTCCTCCGCGCGACCGCGCGCTCGCTCCCCGCCGGGAAGCCGGTGACCTCTCCGGTCCGTTCATACGAGGAGCACGTGGCGCGCGCTCTCCTGGCCGAGGGGTTTCGCGAGCTCGCGACCTCGATGCTCTTCACGAAGGAGCTCGCCGAGCGGGTGGAGGAGCGCGCCTTCGCCCCCGCGGTGGTGCGATGAGCGAGCCTCGGATCCTCCCGACCCGCGAGGGGTACGACCGCTGGGCCGCGAACTACGACACGATGGGCAACTGGCTGCTGGCCCTCGAAGAACCGGAGGTCGATCGAGCGCTTGGCGACGTCGCTGGCCTCGATCTTTTGGATGTCGGCGCGGGCACGGGCCGGCACGCGATCCGACTCGCCGAGCAGGGGGCGCGCGTCACCGCCGTCGATTTCTCTGAAGAGATGCTCGCGAAGGCGCGCAAGAAGCCGGGGGCCGAGCGAGTGCGATGGATGACACACGACGTCGCCGAGCCGCTGCCCTTCGCCGATCGGTCCTTTCCCCGGGTCCTCTCGGCGCTTGTGCTCGAGCACATCTCGCCCGCGCTCCTTCCACGGTTCTTCGGTGACCTCGGCCGGGTCGCCACGGCCGATGGTCGCGTCGTTGTCACCGCGATGCACCCGGCGATGTTCTTGAAGGGAATCTCCGCGAACTTCCACGACGAAGAAGGCGAGATCCGTCCGCGCTCCTATGTCGCGACGCTCGCCGACTACGTCATGGGTGCGATCGACGCCGGTCTGCGGATCGTTCGTCTCTCGGAGCACTCGGTCGACGACACGCTCGCGTCCCGGTATGAGCGCTCCCGGAAGCTACTCGGTTGGCCCGCGCTCGTCGTCATGACCCTGGCACCGTCCGCGAGGTGATGGTCATTTCTGGTTAGCGCGCCAAGAACGGCGTGCCCACGCACGGCGAGTTGGTCAGCGGCCAATGGTCATTTCGAGGGATGCGCGGGATGGCGCCACCGCATAACCCTGCACCCTCGTGGAAGAGCTCGTGGGCGCGGCGATTCGGGTCGGCGCTGGGGCGCTTCTCCTCTCGACCGGCTTCCTGAAATTGCGGCACGGCCTTGATCGATTCACGCTCGCCGTTCTTCGGTACGAACTGCTGTCCCCGATGGCTGCGCGCGCGGCCGGAAGAGCGATCCCCTGGGCGGAGATCGTGCTCGGCCTCCTGCTTCTCGTCGATGTCCTCGCGCGCCCGGCAGCACTCGCCGCGGCGGGGCTCGTCTCCGTTTTCACCATCGCGGTCGTCCTCAACCTGGCGCGAGGGCGCCGCGACTCCTGTGGCTGCGGCGGCCCGCTCGAGACACGGATCGGGCCGCGGGTCCTCGCGCGAAACACCCTGCTCATCGGTGCGCTGGCGTTGCTCGCGATCGGTTTCGGAATCTAGAAGGAGGTGCGGTGATGGGCATCCACAAGGCGATCTCGCGACGGACGGCGCTTCGGGTGATCGGCGGGACGGCGGCGGTGGCTGGCGGATGGCTCGCGGGGTTCTTCCCCGAGGTTCAGGCGGCTGGCGCCAGCGGGGCGCCGGACATCGCTCGGGGCCGCACGCCGGTGCTGCGTCGGCGCACTGGCGCGACAACTCGCTCGACGCGGGCCGCTCGCGCGCAGGCGACCCCGAAGGGCGCGGTCGCTCGACGGTTCCTCTCAAAGGCCGGCTTCAGTGGATCGGAGTCATCGGAGAGCGCCGATGTCCTCTGGAGCGACGGTGAGGCGATCGGCGCGATCGACGTTGTCGTATTCCACGACACCCGACGTGACGCATACGCGCACCTTGTCCGGCAGACGACCGCCTCCGGACGGGAGGTCGTTGGTCTCGCGTTGTTCGATAGCGCGCATCCAGAGCGTCGCGAGGTCTACGACGCGGTCGGTGATCAGATGGTCTTCATGGCCACGATCACGCGGGCGGACGACGGGTCCGTGACGGTCCGCGCGGCCAACGGCACCACCGAGACGGTCGGAGGGCGCGCCTCGAGCTCCGCGAAAGGTCCGGGTCTCGCGGCGCTGTCGACGGATGTGTACTGCTATCCGGTCTGCGCGTGGCAGTGCTCGTTCGTCTGCACCTGGGTGTGCACGACGGTGCTGATCGAGACCTGCATCCTCGGAGCCTTCTGTGGTCCCCTCGCGCCGCTCTGCTTCGGAGCGTGCATCGTCGCGGTGATCTACTCCTGCCAATGGAACTGCGACAACGTGTGCCAGCTCTCTTGCAGCTACTGGTGCAACACCCTCCAGGTAACGGCGCTGTGAACGGCGAGGACTACCATCTCGTCGCCATGGGCGATGTGTCGCCCCTATCCGACGGGGGCATCGTCTTTACCCTGAGCTTCGCGATCGTCTTCGGACTCGCGGGGATCGCGCGATGGCGCGGCTGGGATCGGGACATTCCCCTTCTCCGAGCCATCGCTGATCTCGCGCCTGGGGTGCCGCCGCTGCTCATCGCAGCGGCGGCCCTTCTCGCCATCCCGGTCGAGATCGCCTTGAAGCAAACGATCGCCGGCGAGCCCGCGAGTCCGCTTGCGGCGGCCGCGTTCGTGTTGATCCTCGGGGTCGGCGTGGCGGTACGGCTCCTGACCCGAATGGGCTTGTCGCCGCGACGGCTGGAGGTCCCGATCATCGGAGGTCTGTTCATCCTGGTGTCGGTTCTCGTGCTCGCCGCTTCTCCCGCGATCCGGGCTTCGGTGTTCGGCATCGCGATCGGCTCATCCGCGCTCTTACTCGGCGTTGGCATCGCATACGCGTACGCACGAGGTATTCGCACCCCTCGGTAACTCGTTCGCCACCGGTCGGCAGAGGGGCGAAGGTATCCTGTCTTTACTGACTAGAGAGCAATTGCTCGCCACCGACGAACTCGACGCCATCCTCCACGCCCTGCCACCGGAGCTCGTCCAGCGGGTTCGCGGCCTCGACGGGCTGGACAGTCTGCTGGAGATCGTGATGGACCTCGGACGCCTGCCCGAGGCGCGTTTCACCGGTCGCGAGGAGATCCTCTCGCAGCGCGAGGTGACGGCGGAGGACATCGCCTTCGTGATCTCGCGCATCGGTCAGTTCGGCGGGGACAACCGCGCCGGGATCGAGCGCACGCTCCACCGCATCAGCGCGCTCCGGAACCGCGCGGGCAAGGTGGTCGGGCTTACGCTTCGCGTCGGGCGCGCGGTCTACGGGACGATGGAGATCATCCGTGACGTCGTGGAAGCGGGGCGAAGCATCCTGCTGCTCGGACGCCCCGGCGTCGGCAAGACGACCCTCCTGCGCGAGGTCGCGCGCGTGCTCGCGGACGAAATGGGGAAGCGCGTTGTCATCGTGGACACGTCGAACGAGATCGCGGGTGATGGCGACATCCCGCACCCGGGCATCGGTCGCGCGCGGCGCATGCAGGTCGCGGCTCCGTCGCTGCAGCACGCGGTGATGATCGAGGCTGTCGAGAACCACATGCCCGAGGTCGTCGTCATCGACGAGATCGGCACCGAGCAGGAGGCCGGCGCGGCGCGGACGATCGCCGAGCGCGGCGTTCAGCTGATCGCGACCGCGCACGGCAACACGCTCGAGAACCTCATGCTGAACCCAACGCTCTCGGACTTGGTCGGAGGCGTTCAGACGGTGACGCTTGGAGACGAAGAAGCGCGCCGCCGCGGTACGCAGAAGAGCGTTCTCGAGCGCAAGGCGCCTCCGACGTTCCAGACGCTCGTCGAGATCCAGGCCTACCAGCGCGTCGCCCTCTACCAGGACGTCGCGCAGACGGTCGACGCGATCCTTCTTGGGTCACCCGTCGCTCCGGAAATCCGTTCTCGCGACGCGTCGGGCGAGCTCTCGGTGACGACATCCGCACCCTCGCGAACGCCGGCCGAGGCGCTCGAGCGCCGAAGCACCCCGCGCATCGCACCGAACGGCGGGCGCGAGACGGTGAAGGTCTATCCATTCGGGCTGTCGTGGAGTCGCGTCGAGGAAGCGTCGCGTGGACTCGGTCTCCCGGTGGCGATCGTGCGCGAGCCCGAGGACGCCGACGTCGTCATCACGCTCAAGAATTATTACCGGCGGAAGACGCCGCGCCTGCGCAACGCCGAGTCGCAGGGCATCCCGATCTACATCGCGCGGTCCAACTCATCGACGCAGATCGCGAGCGCCCTCGCGTCGGTGATCGAGCTGCGTCGGGGCCCGGAGGATCAGGCCCTCGAGGAAGCGCGCGACGGGATCGAGCAGGTCGTCGGCGGGCAGTCCGACGAGATCGAGCTTGCTCCGCAGAACGCCTACGTACGCAAGCTTCAGCACGAGCTCGTCGAGCGCGCGAACCTGAGCTCCCGCAGCGCCGGCCACGAGCCCTTCCGCCGCGTCCAGATATATCGGTGAGCGGCACCTTCCTCTCGTTCGAGGGCGGAGAGGCGGCTGGAAAGTCGGTGCAGGCCGCTCGGCTCGCGGAGAGCCTCGATGGACGTGGGCGCGAGGTGGTTCTGACACGCGAGCCCGGCGGCACGCCGTTCGCCGAGCGCATCCGTGACGTTCTCCTGCATGCGCGCGAGGTCGACCTGGCGCCCGAGGCGCAGGCCCTGCTCTTTTCGGCCGCGCGGGCGCAGCACACGCGAGACGTGATCCGCCCGGCGCTCGCCGAAGGGAAGATCGTCATCGCGGACCGGTACTTCGACTCGACGCTTGCGTACCAGGGTTATGGCCTCGGGGCCGACCTCGACGGACTCCGCGCGATGACGCGCTTCGCCGTCGGGGCGCTCGTCCCGCAGCGCACCTTCCTCATCGACGTTCCGGTCGCCGTCACGCTGTCGCGGCTCGGCGCTCGATCGGGAACGGCACGCTGGGACCGCTTCCACGGGGACGACCGCGCGTTCTACGAGCGCGTCCGGGAGGGCTATCTGCGCCTCGCCGCGGCCGAGCCCGGCCGCTTTGTCGTGGTCGACGGCGACCGCCTCGAGGAAGCGGTGGCCGCGGACATCCGCCGCCAGGTCGATCAGCTTCTTGGCCTCCCGGCCTAGACGGCGGATGCCGCGGGTGGCGAAGGGTGAGCAGATGGTCGCCCGAGAGTGCCCGCGCCCGCATCGCCAGAAATGACCAATCTCGTCTGACCATCAAATGGCGGCCGCAGAGCCGCGGGGTATAGTCGCCGCCCGATGAAGATGGTGATCGCGATCGTGCATCCAGAGGACGCGGGAGCGCTCGTGGACGCCCTCACCGACAAGGATTTCCGAGTCACGCGGCTCCATTCGCAGGGCGGCTTCTTGAAGCAGTCCCACGCCACCATCCTCGCCGGCGTGGAGGAGGCGCAGGTCGACGACGTGATCGCCACGATCCGCGAGACCTGCCACGCGAGAAGCCAGTTCATCAACCCGATGCCTCCGATCATGGAGCCGGGCGAGTTCTACATGCCCTACCCGGTCGAAGTGACGTTCGGTGGCGCGACAGTGTTTGTTTTGGACGTCGCGAGGTACGAGCGGATCTAGCACGGGCCACCCTGAGCGTCGATAAGACCCGCAGCGAATGAGATGTTCGGTTTGGCGAATTTCGGGGATGTTCCGAGGGTCGCCGGAAGCGATCGTCCCGCGCCATGCGGTTTTGGATTTGTCTCGCCGCCCTCATGGTGTGCGCCGGAGTGATTAGCTCAGTCTCGGGCTAGGCCCTCGAGCTCTTCTAGCTTCATCGCTGCCTCCGTGCGATTGGCCGCCCCGAGCTTGGTGCGCGCATTCGCGAGGTGGCGTGCGATGGTGTGCTGACTCAAGTTGAGGCGCTCCGCGATCTCGCGGTTCGTGCCACCGCTCGCGGCGAGCTGGACGACCTCGACCTCGCGTTCGCTCAGCCCGGTTCGCCTGCGACGCTGCGATACGAGACGCGCGCGCTTTCCCAGCTCGTCATTCCGCCGCGCGAGGCGGGCGAGGAGCTCGTCCGCTCGAGTGGTTCCGAGTGTCCCCAGCGCTTCGACGGCGGCGAGCCGCGACTGAAGCGGCGCCGCCGTGTCATCGACATGGCGGACGGCGACCTCGAGGAGAACGTTCGGACGGCCTGCCGCGGAGGCCAGCTCCACGATCGCCTGACTACGAATCCCGAGGGACGCCGCCCCCAGGGCCGCGTCCGCCGCAACCTCCGGCGGCACGAGGATCGGTCGCCTCCATCCAGTCACCTCGAGAAGTACCGCTAGCCAGCGCGCGACTCGGGCATTTGGGTTGTGCGCCGCCATCCAAGTGAGGGCGGTGACCTGAGCCCACCGATTCCCCGAACGTCGCGCGAGCGCCTCCGCAGCTGCGAGGTCCACTGGTCTCTTCGACACGATCCCGGCGAGGAGCTGCGGTAACACGCGTAGGCCAACGCCTGCCCGAGTTGCCTGCGCGCGGAGACCTGGGAGCTCGGGGTGCGGAACTCCCGGAGCATTCACAGATTCCGCAGCCACTCGCCAGGCATGGGACGCGAGTTGCGCGCGAGCGGATCCGAGCCCGGCGGCTATTTGCTCAGCTATTCGGGCGGACTTAATGAACGTGTCTGCGCCAGCGAGTGGGAGGAGCGGAAGGAAGTGAAGAAGGAGCTGCCACGCACCCAGTGGCGAAACACCGGTCGGCTTGGCGAGATCCCGCAGAAGGCGTAGGTCCGGCGAGCGGTCATCGCCTAGGGCCACCGCGATGAGCTCCCCTAGGTCGGGCGCGCAAAGTCGCAGCGGTTCGTTGGCGGTCTCCAGGTGTTGTGCTTCGAGCGTGAGTGCCAGTGCGATCGGCAATCGGCCCGCCTCGACTTCCGCAAACGCGAGGCTGATCGCGTCCTGCAGCCTGCGTTGGCGGATATGCCGGCCAGCCGGAACGTCGGGCCGTGCCCATACGAGCTCGATCGCCTGGAAGCTCAACATCGAGCGCGCCCAGCGCCGATAGCCCCCGTTCATCTGACTGAGCTGGTACTCATATGGCGCAAAGAGCATCGCGTAGGGCGACGCCGGATCCTTCGGCGCGATCTGATTGAGCGGCGCCAAGAGGACGTCGCGCATCCCGAGAAGCTGGATTGGCTCGATGGGGCTACTCGCCAGGCATCTGCGAAGTCCGTCCCAGTCGCCGTGGTCGATCGAAGCGGCGGCTCGGTAACTGTCGAATACCGGATCGATTCCGACAGGGAGCTCCAGGACCAGTTGCAACAAGGCTCGTCCGTAGACGCCGTCGGTCGTGATGCCGTCCATGACGCTCCCCAGTTGCGCACGAACGTTCGGCCAGTCGCGTTGATTCATGGCGTCGACGAGGTCTTTTGGAAGAGCGTCCCGTCCGACCGGAGCCCAGAGATCGATGTTGCCCTGTGGCGTGGTCAAGACGGTGGTCACGAGCGTTAGACCTTCATCTCCTCGAACAT
>VBIZ01000039.1 GCA_005880575.1 Chloroflexota bacterium
CCCGAATCAGCTCCAGGACATCAAGCAGCGCCGCGACGTCCAGGGTCTTGGCTTCCGGGTCACACGCGCAAGCGCCGTCCATGTCCCTGGATACAACGGTGCCCTCAACGTTCGCTACGCGGTGCCGCATTGATGCGAACCAACAGCGGCGCGATCTGGGGGGCGATCATCGCGCTCTTCCTCGGCTTCGCGGCCGTGACCCAGGTACGTTCGCAGGACGTCTTCTCGCGGAGCCTCAATCTCGAGACGCCATCGTCGCTGACCACGCTGATCGCGAATCTTTCCGAGACCAACAACGAGCTCCGCAACGAGATCTTCGACGTTCGCCGAGACCTCTCCGACGCGCAGGATTCGGTGTCGAGCGGGAAGGGCACCGTCACCGAAGCCCAGCGCCAGATCGCGCAGCTGCGCGTCTTCAGCGCCGCGTCCGCCGTCTCGGGTCCCGGCATCTCAGTACGGATCGACGGTGGCTTCGATGAGCGCGCGCTGTCTGATCTCGTGAACGAGCTGCGAAACGCCGGCGCGGAAGCGATCGCGGTGAACGACATGCGTGTCGGGCCGAAGAGCTACTTCACGGGGACCGTCGATCACGCGATCGCGGTGGACAATCGGCCGCTGCGCGGACCATGGACGGTGCGGGCGATCGGCGCGGCCGATGTCGTGTACGTCGCGATGACCCGCACCGGCGGGATCATCGGTCAGTTCCAGCTCATCTACCGGAACACCCACTTCGACGTCACCAAAGAGACCGCTTTGGACCTTCCGGCACAGGTGGTTGCGGCCAGATGAGCCCGAGCGCCCACTAGACTTCGCGGCCATGACGCAGACGCGGGCGAAGGGCCCGGTGCCGTTCTATCTGGACGACGTCGTCGTCCTGCGCAAGCAGCATCCGTGCGGCGGCGACACCTGGCGCGTCGTGCGCCTCGGTGCGGATATCGGCCTTCGGTGTGGAACGTGCGGGCGGCGTGTCCTCGTTGCAAGGCGCGACCTCGAGAAGGACATGAAGCGGTTCGCCGGACGCGGGCCGCTCGCCCCGGCCGACTAGGAGCGCGTGACCGACACCGCCATGGCCGCGGAGGATCGCGGACTCCTAGGTAATCGCGCTTTCCTCGCGATCTGGGGCGCCCAGATCCTCTCGCAGGTCGCCTCGAACGCCGTCACGAGCGCGCTGATCATCCTCGTCGCCGAGATCACGCACTCGAACACATCGTCGTCGGTGCTCATCCTCCTCGCGGTCCTCCCGGCGATCCTCTTCGGTATCGCCGGCGGCGTGATCGTCGACCGCAGCGATCGCCGGCTCGTGCTCATCATCACGAATGCTCTTCGCGCGGCGGCCATCGTTCCGCTGCTGCTGTTCGGCACGAGCCTGACCGTGGTCTATCTGGTGAACTTCCTCGTCGCGACAGTCACGATCTTCTTCGTTCCAGCGGAGGCCGCGCTGCTGCCGAAGATCGTCGGCAACCGCTACCTCATGGTGGCCAATTCGCTCTTCACGTTCACGTTCAACGGCGCGTTCCTGGTCGGGTTCATCATCCTCGCGCCGATCGTCGTGAGCCTCTTCGGCTACGAGATCCTGTGGGTCCTGATCGCGTTCATGTTCGCCGCGGCCTCGATCCTGTGCGTGACGCTCCCGAAGGCACCGCCGGCGAGCGAGCATCTCTCGCGCCGCGTGGCGGAGATGGCGGTCGCCCAGACCGCCACCGGGATCACCGAGGCCTTCCACTACCTTCGGCAGGCGCCGATCGTGACGTGGTCCCTCATCTACATCGCGCTCACGTACACGCTCGTCGCGGTCGCCGGCGCTCTCGCCCCTGGCTTCGTGCGCGAGGTCCTGCGGGTGGGGGAGCGCAACGTGGTCATCATCGTCGCGCCGGCCGGCATCGGGGTGATCGCCGGACTCGGGCTGCTCAACGCCATCGGTCGGCGCTGGCCGCGGCCGAACGCGATCGGCACCGGGCTCATCGTCGCGAGCTCGGCGCTCGTGTTCCTCGCCGCGGCGCGACCGCTCACCGATCTGTTCTCGAGGGTCGGATCGCCCGGTCTCGGCGCCGCGTTTCCGGTGTTCGTCGCCCTGATCGCCGGCACCGCCTTCGTCTTTGGCGTGTCCTACGCGCTGATCACGGTCCCGTCGATGACGCTCCTGCAAGAGGAGCTTCCGGACCAGATCCGCGGCCGGGTGTTCGGCTTCCTGAACATGCTCGTGTCCATCTTCAGCCTCATCCCCCTCATCGTGGTCGGCCCGATCGCCGATCTCTGGGGCGTGGCGCCGGTCTTCGTGGGCTTCGCGACGATCGTGGCGATCGTCTGGATCGGTGGCAGATCGACACGTGAGATGCGGCGAGGGAAAGCTAAACTCGCTAGCGAGTGACCTCCGCCCGCGCGACCTTTTTCCATTACCTCGCCGGCCACCGACTCCAGCTCCTGGTAGGTGTCTGTCTGGCCGCGGGGAGCTCGCTTGCGGCGGTGGTTCCGCCGCGTTTCATCGGCGAGATCATCGACGCGCTGCAGAGACCCGGCGTGCAGTTCGATGACGTCCTGCACCTAGCGCTTCTCATCGTCCTCTTCGCGGCGATCGAGGCCGCGTTGCGCGCGGGCGCGCGCTACGTGATGCTCGACGCGTCGCGCAAGGCCGAGTACCGGATGCGCAACGATCTCTTCGCGCATCTCCAGAAGATGCACCTCGCCTATTTCCAGCATCAGCGGATCGGCGACCTCATGGCCCGCATGACCAACGACCTCACCTGGGTCCGCCAGATGATGGGCCCGGGGATCATGCAGAGCTCGTTCACCGTGATGGTCTTCACCTTCGCAGTGCTCTCGATGATCTCGGTCTCCCTCAAGCTCACGATCATCGCCCTCATCCTCATGCCCCTCGCCTCGCTCACCTTCTGGTACATCGGGCGGACCGTTCACGAGCGTTTCGAGCGCCTCCAATCCCAATTCGGCGACCTGTCGACGAAGGCGCAGGAGAACTTCTCGGGGATACGGGTGGTGAAGGCGTTCTCGCAAGAGGACGCCGAGACGAAGGACTTCGCCACCGTCAACTACGAGTATTTCCGTCGCGCGGTGTCGCTCAGCGTGATGCAGGGGCTCATCTGGCCCTCGATCAGCTTCATCCTTGGGATCGCCGTGCTCTCGGTGCTCTATGTGGGCGGCCAGGACGCGATCCGCGGTGAGCTCTCCATCGGCTCGCTCGTCCAGTTCGTCGCGTATCTCTATCTGCTGCAGATGCCGATGATCAACATCGGCTGGATCTCGAACATGTTCCAGGCCGGATGGGCCTCGCTCGGACGCCTCCAGGAGATCTTCAACGCCGAGCCAAAGATCACGGAACCGATCGACCCGGTGACCGCGCCGATCAAAGGAGAGGTCGAATTCCGCGGGGTCAGCTTCGCGTACGGGCAGACGATCGAGCTTCACGACGTCTCGTTCAAGGTCCCGGCGGGAGGGTCGCTCGCGATCGTGGGTCCGACCGGTTCCGGGAAATCGACGATGGTCAACCTCATTCCGCGTCTCTTCGACGTCCAGCAGGGTGAGGTCCTGATCGACGGCATCAGCGTCAGGCGTCGCCCGCTCGAGCAGCTCCGTCGCGCGGTGGGATACGTCCCGCAGGAGACGTTTCTGTTCTCGGTCCCGCTGCGCGAGAACGTCGGGTTCGGCCTCGATGAAAAGCTCACCGATCCGCAGCTCGAGTGGGCCGGCGACGTCTCGCAGCTGAACAAGGACGTGGAGGATTTCCCCGCGCGCTACGACACGATGATCGGCGAGCGTGGCGTGACGCTCTCGGGCGGCCAGAAGCAGCGTGCGGCCATCGCGCGTGCGGTCGCGAAGGATCCGCGGATCCTCATCCTGGATGACGCGCTCTCCGCGGTTGACACGTACACCGAAGCCGAGATCCTCCGCCGCCTGCGCGGCGTGATGCGCGAGCGAACGAGCATCGTCGTCGCGCACCGCATCTCCACCGTGAAGGACGCCGACGAGATCCTCGTCCTCGATGACGGGCGCATCGTCGAGCGCGGCTCGCACCGCGACCTGCTCGAGCACGGCGGCCTCTACGCGCAGATGTACCGCCGGCAGCTGCTCGAGGAGGAGCTCGACGTCGACGAGGAGCGCGAGGAGCACTCCAAGCGGGTCAAGGCGCAGTCCGACGAAGACCCGCGGCTCGGGATGCGCCCGAGGCTCGGCGGGATCGGCGGCGAGCCGTGATGCACGGTGGCGGCGGAGGCCGCGGAAACTTTGACGAAGACGAGATCCTCGGCAAGGCCTACGACGCGCGGCTCATGCGCCGCCTGCTCGGATACCTGCGGCCGTACCGCGGCCTCGTCATCGTCGCTCTCGCGATCATCCTGGGCATCTCGATCACAGAGGCGGCGCCGCCCGTCCTTGCGAAGTTCATCGTCGACAACGCGATCGCGCCCGCCGTCAACGGGCAGATCGACACGGCCGAAGGTCTCGCTCGCCTCGCTCCGCTCGGGATCGCCTACATCGCGGTCCTGCTGCTCGGCTCGGGCCTTCGCTATGCGCAGACGCTGATCGCGAGCTACGTGGGACAGAAGGCCATGTACGACCTCCGCGTCCAGCTCTTCGCGCATCTCCAGAGCCTCTCGCTGACATTCTTCGACCGGAATCCCGTCGGCCGGCTCATGACCCGCATCACCAACGACATCGACGCTCTCACGGACATGGTCACGCAGGGCGTCGTCGCGATCTTCGGCGACATCGTCGTCATCGGAACGATCGCGATCGTCCTCCTGGTGCTCGACTTCCGCCTCGCACTCGTCACCTTCGCCGCGCTGCCGCTCCTGATCTGGCTGACGATGTACTTCCGCCGGATCATGCGCGACTCGTTCCGCTCCATCCGGATCCGCCTCGCGCGGATCAACGCCTACCTGAACGAGAACCTCTCGGGCATGGCGATCGTCCAGCTATTTACTCGCGAGCGCGCGTCCTTCCGGCAGTTCGACGATCTGAACACCGATCTGCTGAACGCGAACCGCGGCCAGATTCGCGCGATGTCCATGTTCTTCCCGGCTGTCGGCTTCACGCGCGCCGCCACGAGCGCGGCGCTCTTCGTCGCGGGCGGGTTCTGGATCCTGAGGGGCGAGATGACGATCGGGACATTGCTCGCGTTCTGGCAGCTCGTCGATCGGTTCTTCCAGCCGATCGGCGACCTCGCGGAGAAGTACAACATCATGCAGGCGGCGATGGCTTCGTCAGAGCGGGTCTTCCGGCTGCTCGACACGAAGGCGACGATCGTCGACCCGCCGCACCCGCGCGAGCTGGCGCACGTCCGCGGGGAGATCGACTTCGAGAACGTGAGCTTCGCGTACAACGAGGGCGACTGGGTCCTTCGCGACGTGACGTTCAAGATCGCGGCCGGCGAGAGCGTCGCCATCGTGGGCGCGACCGGCGCGGGGAAGACCTCGATCATCAGCCTCATCTCGCGCTTTTACGACGTGCAGAGGGGGCGCATTCTCCTCGACGGCGTCGACCTCCGGGATCTTCGTCAGCAGGTGGTGCGGCGCCACGTGGGCGTAGTGCTACAGGACCCGTTCATCTTCGCCGGCACCGTCGCTTCGAACGTCCGCCTCAACAACGCGGCGATCACCGACGAGCAGGTGCGCAGCGCGGCGTCGTTCGTGAACGCCGACAAGTTCATCGACGCGCTGCCGCAGGGATACGACACGGTTGTCACCGAGCGCGGCTCGACGCTCTCGGTCGGCCAGAAGCAGCTCCTGGCGTTCGCCCGCGCGATCGCGTTCAACCCCGAGATCCTGCTCGTCCTCGACGAAGCCACGAGCTCGGTCGACACGGAGACCGAGCGCCTCATCCAGGATGCGCTCGCGAAGCTGATGGTCGGGCGGACCTCGATCATCATCGCCCACCGCCTGTCAACGATCCAGAACGTCGATCGCATCATCGTTCTGCACAAAGGACGCGTCGTGGAGATGGGAACGCACCGCGACCTGCTCGCACAACGCGGCGTCTATCACCGTCTCTACGAGCTGCAGTACCGCGCACACGAGACGAGCGCTTCCGGATAAAAGCGGCGGCTTCGTTCAGGGCAGGGTGGGCGAGCCGGGTTGCGCCGTCGGGAGGGGTCCGATGAACGCCGTCGGCTCAGCCGACACAGCCGGGAGCGGACGGGGCGTCGCTGAAGGGGAGACCACCGGCGCGATGGAAGTAAGCGGCGCTGGCGGTGGCGAGATAGCGGTCGAAGGAATCGGACGGGGCGCCGGCGTGGGCGATGGCAATGGCCCTGGCGTCGCGGCAGGTCGCGACGGTGTCGCCGTCGGGGTGCCGTTTGGTACCGGGGTCGCCGTCGGGGCCGGACTTGGCTGAGGCGCCGGCGCCGGGACGGGCGCCGGGGAGGAGGGCGTCGACCCGACCGTTATTGACGTCGACGAGCCAGCGGCGACGGTGACTGTGACTCCGGCGCCCGCGGTCTCCACGGTCCCCTCCGTTACCACGACCTGCGTCTCTCCGTCCGGCCCCACGACGACGTACGAGTTCGACCCGGCTCGGATGACCGAGGCCATCGCCGCGCTGTGCACCTCAAAGCGACTGTCGGCCGCCAGGCGCGAAAGCGAGTACCACGCGCGGCCGAGCGTCTGCGTCATCCGAACGAAAAGCCCTCGTTCGTCGGCCTCGATGGCCTCGATAACGATCTCGCTGTCGACATCAAGAAGGACGGTCGAGCCGTCGCGGTAGGTGATGAGCGCCTGGCCGCTCGCGTCAGTCCTGATCCGGTTGCCTTCACGGACAACGCGCTCGCCGACGATCTCGAGCTGCGACTCTCCCTGCGCCACGGTCACGCGCGCAGAAAGGGTGTGAACCAATGCGGACTGGGCCTCGGCCTGAGATGCGAAGACCGACAGAGCCGCGAGGGTCAGCACAATGCAGACGACGATGACGGCCACGCGCATGGTCCTCGACACGCACGTAGCGTCGCGCGGGTTTGGACGCGTGGGGACCACCCGTTCGGGGGGTGATTCCGTCAACGGGTGGGAAAGGCGGGCTCGGCCCATTGAGTACAGTCACGAGCGTTGTCAACGAGACGGACATTTATCGGTCGCGTCGCCGCACTGGCGGCGATCTCGCAGCTGGGCTCGTGTGCGCTGTTCCAACCAACGCGCTTCGACAAGGACCCGTTCACACTCGGCGTCGCTTCGGGGGATCCGCTTCCGGACGGTGCGGTGCTCTGGACGCGCCTTGCGCCCGAGCCACTCACCGGTGGTGGGATGGGGGCCGGAGCGATCGATGTCGAATGGCTCGTGGCGCGCGACGAGGGCATGAAAGAGGTCGTGCGCTCCGGCACGTACCGCGCAACGCCGGACCTCGCGCATTCCGTGCACGTCGAGGTCGGCGGGCTCGAGCCCGACCGCCTGTACTGGTACCGCTTCCGGGCGGGCGGCGCCGAGAGTCCGGTCGGCCGCACACGCACCGCACCCGAAGCCGGCACTCTGCCGCGGTCGCTGCGGTTCGCGTTCGCGTCATGCCAGAACTACACGCAGGGGTACTACACGGCCCACGCCAACCTCTCCCGCGAAGATCTCGACGCGGTCCTCTTCCTCGGCGACTACATCTACGAAGGGACCGCACGGGGCAACATCGTTCGCGACTACAGCAAGCGCGGTTGGAGCTTCACCCTCGCCGACTACCGCGACCGCTACGCCCAATACAAGACCGATCGAGATCTCCAGGCCGCCCACGCCGCGTTCCCATGGATCGTGACCTGGGACGACCACGAGGTCGAGAACAACTACGCGGGCGGCATCGACAAGGACGATCCACACAACAAGTTCGCGATCCTCGAACGCGCCGCCGGCTATCAGGCTTTCTACGAGCACATGCCGGTGCGGACGCCGCGACCGCAGGGGCCCGACCTCAAGCTGTACCGAAGCGTGAGCTACGGCGCGCTCGCAACGTTCTTCGTCCTCGACACGCGTCAATACCGCTCCCCCGAGGTCGCGCTCTGCCGAGAGCCGGAGCAGGCGCCGTCGGGCTATTGCCCCGCGAGCCTCGACCCGACGCGGACGATGCTGGGCACAGAGCAGCGCGGCTGGCTTCTCAAGGGCCTCGGCGACTCCGCGTCGCCCTGGAACTTCGTGACGCAGTCGGTGCGCTTCGCGCAGCAGGACTCGAGTCCTGAGCTCGGAAAGCACGTCTTCGACGGGGTCGACAACTGGATGGGCTACGCGGTCGACCGTCAGCTGATCCTCGACCGGTTCGCGACGACGAAGAATCCCGTCGTCCTGTCGGGCGATAGCCATGTGAACTTCGTCTACGACCTGAAGAAGGACTTCGGCGATCCGAACTCGCCGACGATCGCGACGGAGCTCCTCGGGACGTCGATCAGCTCGGAGGGCGATCCGTTCGTGGAGCAAACGCAGTTCACCCCTCCCGCGAAGAATCCGCAGCTTCGGTTCTTCGACAACCACCGCGGGTACGTTCGGTGCACGCTCGAGCGGACACGGCTCACAGCGGATTTCCGCGCAGTGTCCACGGTGAGGCAGCCAACGGCGACCGTGAGCACGACCGCGACGTTCGTCGTCGACGACGGCATTCCCGGGGCGCACCGCGCGTGACCGCGTACGGCGCCGCGGAGGCGCTCGCTCTCGCGACGCTGGCGGCGCGCGAGGCCGGCGCATTGCTGCTCGAGCTCCGGCGGTCACCGGCGGCCGGGGTCCGTTCGAAGTCCAGCGCGACCGATCTCGTCTCGGAGGCCGACGAGAGGGCCGAGGCGGCGATCGTTTCCGCGATCCGACGGAACCGGCCCGGCGACGCGATCGTGGCGGAGGAGGGATCCGGCGCGCGAGGCACGAGCGGCGTCAGCTGGTACGTCGACCCCCTCGACGGCACGATCAACTACCTCTACGGGATCCCGCACTGGTCGGTCTCGATCTGCTGCGCCGACGGGGACGGAGCGCTCGCCGCGGTCGTGTTCGATCCACTGCGCGAAGAGCTCTTCAGTGCCGCCCGGGGCGACGGCGCCTGGCTCGGCGAGCAGCGCCTTCGGGTGAGCGACAAGCACGATCTCGCCAGCAGCCTCGTCGCAACCGGGTTCGGTTACGGCGCCGCCCAGCGGGTGACGCAGGGGCGCATCATCGCGAACGTCGTCGGCGAGGTGCGGGACGTGCGCCGATTCGGTTCCGCGGCCCTCGACCTGTCGTGGGTCGCCGCGGGACGTTTTGATGCTTACTTTGAATCGGTCGAAAAGCCCTGGGACTGGATGGCCGGTGCGATGCTCGTACGCGAAGCGGGCGGCCGCGTTACCGAGCTGGCTCCCGTAGATCCCGCGTTTCCCCGAATCATCGCGAGCGGACCCGGTGTGCACGACGCCCTCACGCGCTTGCTCGCGAACGCCGTGCATAAGGCTGAGAACTCAATAGACTGAACTCGATGGCGATCGACGAGAAGACCAAGCCGCGGCCGATCGACTTCGAAGAGGATGTCATCCAGCGCCGCCCGGTGACGACCCAGGCGGGTCTCGGCGCTGCCGACCCGACGTCACCGTCGCCTGGCGTCCTCGCGAACGACGACAACATCGTTTTCACCACCGTGAACAACCTCGTGAACTGGGCCCGGTCGCGGTCCCCCTGGCCACTCGGTTATGGGCTCGCGTGCTGCGCGATCGAAATGATTTCGGCCTCGATGGCACACCATGACACCGCGCGGTTCGGCATGGAGGTTTTCCGCTCGAGCCCGCGGCAGGCCGACGTGATGATCGTGGCAGGGACGGTCACCCACAAAATGGCGCCGCGCCTGCGCCGTCTCTACGAGCAGATGCCCGAGCCGAAGTGGGTCATCGCCATGGGCAACTGCGCGTCCTCGGGCGGCGAGTTTTGGGACAGCTACTCCACGCTCCAGGGCGTCGACACCGTCGTACCCGTCGACGTGTATGTCCCGGGCTGCCCGCCCCGGCCGGAGGCGCTCATCGAAGGGCTGCTCCGCCTTCGCGAAAAGATCATCAAGGGTGGCTAGCGTGAGCGACGAGCGGCTTAGCCGTGAGGAGCGAACTCGATCAGCCCTGAGCGTGTCTCGAGGCGCAGCCGAGAGATTGAGCAAGGGTGGATAGGTCATAGCCACCACCGATATCGAGCGCAAGCGAACCCAGGACTCGACCGACTACACGCTCCCGACGATCGAGATCGAAGAGGGCGAGGTCGAGGAGCTCATCCTCAACATGGGACCTCAGCACCCGTCGACGCACGGCGTGCTGCGCCTCGTCCTGAAGCTCGCCGGCGAGCGGGTCGTCGGGTGCATCCCGGTGATGGGCTACCTGCATCGCGGGCTCGAGAAGATCTTCGAGTGGCGCACCTACCACCAGGGAATCCGGTACGCCGATCAGGCGGACTACGTCTCGAACATGCTGAACGAGCACGCGTACGCCGGCGCGATGGAAGCGATCGGCGACATCGACGTCCCGCGCCGCGCGGAGTTCATCCGCGTGATCGTCGACGAGATGAGTCGGTGCGCATCGCATCTCGTGTGGCTTGGCACGTATGGCCTCGACCTCGGCGCGACCACTCCGGTCCTCTGGTGCTTCCGCGACCGCGAGGAGATCCTCGACATGCTCGAGGAGCTCTGCGGATCGCGCATGAACTTCAACTACTACCGCCCAGGCGGGGTGCTCTACGACTTCCCGCCGGGTTGGGTCTCCAAGCTTTCGCGGTTCCTCGATCGCTACGAGAAAAACATCGAGAACGACTACGTCACGATCCTGGACCAGAACGAGATCTTCCTCGACCGCACGGTCGGGGTCGGAACAATCCCATCGGACCTGGCGAAGGCCTACGGGCTCACGGGGCCGATGCTCCGCGGCTCCGGCGTGGACTGGGACCTGCGGCGGGACCGGCCGTACTCGATCTACCCCGAGCTCCGCTCGCTCAAGCCCGTCGTGTACACGGAAGGTGATGCCTACGCGCGCTACCGCGTGCGTCTCGGCGAGATGCGGCTT
Organism: Chloroflexota bacterium; assembly: GCA_005880575.1. Taxonomy (GTDB): domain Bacteria; phylum Chloroflexota; class Limnocylindria; order P2-11E; family P2-11E; genus 3-1-20CM-2-70-9. Next base: position 10,961 of record VBIZ01000039.1, read on the forward strand.
GCGATCGCCCTCATCCGCGAGTGTCTCGACAAGCTGCCCGGCGGCCCGGTGCGCGCGCGGCTCGGGCATGTGTGGAAGTGCCCGAAGGGCGAGGCGTACTACACGGTCGAGGGCGCCAAAGGCGAGGTCGGCATCTACATGATCAGCGATGGACGCAGCCCGAACCCGTTCCGGGCGAAGATGCGCGGACCCTCGTTCGTAAATCTGCAGATCCTGCCGTGGTTGCTCAAAGACCGGCTCGTCGCCGATGCCGTCGCGATCCTCGGATCAATAGACATTGTCCTCGGGGATGTGGATCGATGAGCGCTGTGAATCATTGTCGCCTCGACCGAAACCCTCTCTACGCGGCGGTATCCCCAGCCCCCATGGGCCGGGGACCCCTCCGCCGCGCGGGGGCCCTCGGTCGAGGCGACAACGCTCGCTATCTCGAGGACTCTCTCTAAGTGTTTGGGATCGTCGCCGGCATGCTCCGAACTCTCCAGCACTTTGTGCATCCCCAGCCGGTCACTCGCAAATATCCGTATGAGAAACGCGACTTGCCCGAACGGTCTCGGGGCCTCATCGCTCTTCTGCTCGAGCCTGAGACGAGCATCTTCAAGTGCGAGTCGTGCCTCATGTGCGAGAAGGCCTGCCCGCCTCGCGCGATCTCGATCTCGTACACATTCAAGAATGGCTTCCGAAAGCGGCCTCCGCTCGCGCCGCGTGCGTCGTACTACCGCATTCGCATGGTTCAGACGGCTCCCTACGGACCGCGACGGCCGATGTCGACCGTGGTGACGACGATCCCGGCCGAGGAGGACCGCATCGATCTCGAGCCGACGCGCCGGATCCTGCGAGAGACGCCTCTGGCCGCCGACCGGCTCACCAGGGTGCTGTATGCGGCGAACGCCGCGTATGGCTATCTCCCGTGGGCTGCCGCCGAGCTCATCGCGGCGGAATTCGGCAAGACGATGACCGACCTCTACACGACCGCCTCACTGCTCGCGAATTTCCGCGGCGCGCCGGAGGGCCAA
>VBIZ01000156.1 GCA_005880575.1 Chloroflexota bacterium
CGCGACGCTCACCAGCCTCGGCATCGTGGCCGCCGCATGCACGCCTGGCAGCACCTCGCCGAGCCCATCGGGAAGCGGCGGAGCATCAGTCACGGGTGGCCAGTTCAACGGCGCCTGGCCGTACGACCTTCCACCGAAGGGACATTTCAACTACTTCGCGTCGGCCGGGATCATCCTGCAGGGCTCGGTCTACCTCGACCTCTTCATCCCGTCGCTCGCGGCCTACCGCTGGGCCGATGCGAAGTGGGACTACTGGCTCGCTGAATCGAGCTCGCTCAACGGCAACGTCTTCGAAATCAAGCTCCGCCCAAACATCAAGTGGTCCGACGGGACGGCATTCACCGCCAAAGATGTGGTCACGACGTTCACGATCGGCCGGATGGACAGCTTCAAGATCTGGAACTACATCGACAAGGTCGAAGCCGCGGGCGACACCACCGTTCGGTTCAATTACGTCAAGCCTTCGAGCGTCGGCGAGCGGACCATCCTGCGAATCAACATCAGACCCGACTCCGTTTACGGTGCAATCGCCAAGCGTGCGGCCGACCTGTATGCGTCCGGCAAGACGACGGGCTCGGACGAGATCAAGGCCCTGCGGGCCGAGAAAGACAATCTGCGCCCCGAGCCCTACTCGGTCGGCCCGTACAAGATCGACAAGGCTTCGATCACCGAGGCGCAGATGACCTTGGTGCGCAACCCGGGAGGACTCTTCGCTGACAAGGCGAACTTCGACAAGGTCGTGCTCTACCAGGGCGAGACCGCGCAGGTGACGCCGCTGGTCCTCGCGGGCGACATCGACTACGCCACACACGGTTTCCCCCTCGCGACGGACAAGGCCTTCGTCGACGCTGGTATCCGTGTGGTCCGTCCGCCCGCGAACAGCGGCCCCGCGATCGTTTTCCACTGGGAGAAGGCCGCCGCCTTCCAGGACAAGCGCCTTCGTCAAGCGGTCGCGTATGCCATCAACAAGGACGAGAGCGCGAAGGTCACCTACGGCGATTCGGCGAAGCCGCAGAAGTTCATGACCGGGATATCGGACAACCTGGTACCGCTCTGGGTCTCGTCTGCCGACCAGGCCAAGCTGAAGTCATACGCCTTCGATCTGGCGGCGGCCACCAAGCTGATGCAGGACGCAGGCTACGCGAAGGTTGACGGCATCTGGGCGAAGGATGGGAAGAAGCTCGAATTCGAGCTTTACTTCCCGAGCGACTTTGCCGACTGGTCGAGCGCGGCCGACCACGCGCAGAAATCGCTCAATACGTTCGGCATCAAGATCGTCCCGCGCGGCGCCATCCGCAGCCAGCAATTGCCGGACGTGAACAACGGAAACTTCCAGATCGCATTCATGGGCTGGGGCATCGGCAACCCGCACCCCCAGCAGTCCTACGAGCAGACCCTGCAGGCGTTCAACACGATCCCGCCCGGCGGCGGCATGAAATACCCGCTCAAGCAGGGCGATGTGGATTTCGAGGCTTTGATCGTCCAGATGGGCGAGGGATTCGACACGAACAAGCAAAAGGACCCCGTCACAAAGGTAGCGCTGGCGTTCAACGACCTCCTCCCAGTCATCCCGATATGGGAGCGCTATGGAAACAACCCGGTGAACGACAAGAAACGCGTGAAGGGCTGGAAGCCTGACGGCGACCCGATTTATAAGAACGCGTTCGGCGTAGACAACTTCGCGGTCTACGGGATCATGGACGGAAGTCTCAGTAAGATCTGATCCACGCATGACGACTGACGACGGCGACCTCGCGGGATTCCCCGAGGTCGCCGTCGTGTTAGGTGGGGGCGTCTCCGAGAATGGCCAGCCCTCGGCTTCCACCGTCGCGCGCGCCCGCACCGCGGCGCACCTCGCGCAAAAGCGGCCGAGCCTGGCGATCATCGCGTCGGGGAGTCACGGCGAGGGTCCCGCGCCCGCGAAGACCGAGGCGGCGATCATGGCCGACCTCATCGCCGCGGCGGGTGTGCCCCGCGATCGCCTCTTCCTCGAGGAGCGCTCCCGAGACACGATCGGCAATGCGGTGGAGGTGGCCGCGCGCTACCTCGGTCGGATCGAGGCTCGGCCGGTCTACCTCGTGACCTCGCCGTTTCACCTCGAACGCGCCCTGGTGACGTTCCGGCACGTGCTCGGCTTCGAGTGGCAGGTCCAGGCGGTCGCCGCGGAGGACACCGACGACGATCGCAAACGTGCGAACTCGGAGACGACCTACCTTCAGGAGACGTTCGCCTTCTTCGAAGGCATCCGGCCCGGGGACATGGCCGCGATCGACAAGAGGTACCGCGCAAGGCAGGTCCGCTAGTAGGAGGACCACGCTTCGAGGAGGAAGCCATGTCCTCTGCCCTCGTCCTCGCGACCACGGCCGATACCTCGCGGTCGTAGGCACCGGCTCCGTCGTCGGCGAGTGCGAGCTGGGCGCCGCCGAGCGTCATACGGCGAAAGGTTGGGCGCTGCCGGTGACCAAGGCGCGGCGCTACCGCAAACCTCGCCCTATCGCTGACTTCGGACTGGCGAAGATCCCGCGCTCGTTCAGGTACGTCGAGGTCTGATTTGCCCTGGCGCCCGCGGGTCCCGTCACCACTTCGGCGGAGAGCGGCGCCCGAGTCCTCTTCGCTCGGCCCCTCGTGGGATCGCGATGGACCGCCGGCCGGGGGCCGCTCGCTCAGAAGACTCCGGCGCCGCTCTCCCGCGCCACCCGCGGACGCCGACCTCGTGCTCGCCGCACCGTGACTCGCTTGCTTAGATTCAGTTCGCCGGTCGCAAGACGCCGGCGGTATTCACTTTGAATGAAGGCCGGCGCGAACCTCATGTACTCACGCTGCCGCTCGGCGGGAAGCGAGAAGAAGTCGCCGGTGATCTCGCCGGTGCACGACGCGGCTCCGCACGAGCAGCTCCAACGTTCCGCGCCGAACGCGTTCAGGCGGTAGTCGATCGTGATCTCCTCGCCTGCCGCGATTCGCCGCCAGGCAAACACTTTCACGCCACTTCGCATCGCGTTGGGTTCGCAGGAGTGGTTCAGATAGCACCCCGGCGGTAGGAGGACGGCACTTCGGTCGTAGTCGAGCTCGCACAGGTGCCGGCGATCCTCACGTGAGAGCGAGCCAAGCTGACCGTTCGTAAGGATCCGACCGTGTCGCCGGCGAAATATGAACTCGCCCCTCCGAAAGCCGCGCACCGCGAACAGTCCCAGTCCTTTGACTCCCGCGTCTCCGACCGCGATATCGGCGATCACGCGACGCACCCGCCGGAGACCACGTCAGTTCGCCGGTCGCCAGGAGAAGGTGACGTGGGTGATGAGACCTCCGTCGGTTTCAAAAGTCCACGTCGTGTAGTTCGCGAAGTGGCCGGGCGAACGCGTCAGGCCCCGAAGTATCACCGTCGTTCCGACGACAGATTCCTCGCGGACCACGCGCACGAAGGGCGGAGCCATGCGGATGAGCTGCTTTGCGCCTTCGCGACCTTCCAGCTGCCGGTCACCCCCGGGCAGCTCGATGGCGACGTCTTCGGCGCAGACCGCTGCCGCCTTCTCGGCGTCGTTGGACTCGAGCGCCGCCATGAACGTCTTCGCGGCTGAGAGCGGATCCGCCACCGAGCGATTATTGAGGACATGCGGCACGTCAGGTCGCTCTTGCCGTACGTCGCGGCGGCGGTCTTGATCGCCGCAGGCTCTGTCGCGCTCGTTTTCACGACCGTTGATGCCCCGAGTGCCGCGTCTTCGGGACCGGCGAACGCCGCCAGCCCGCAGGTTGCGCTTTCCTCGAGCGGCCGACTCGCCTACTGGCGACGGACCCCTTCCGGCGCTTTCGTGCTCTGGGCGTCGAATCTCGACGGCTCGGCCGGGCGAGCGATCGCGACGCTCGCTCCGAACACCTCCCGTCCGTTCGGAACGCGCTGGACCGGAGACGGAACCGCGGTCGCGTACGGCACCGATCTCGGCATCGAGGTCGTCAAGCTCGATGGCACGCGTCTCGACATCTCGGTACCTGCGGAGGTGCGCGACGCGGGATTTCGGATGATCGATCAGCGATGGTCGCCCTCAGGAATGCGGGTGGCCGTGACGCTTCAGCGATCCCCCGACGGAAAATCCGACGTCTACTTCGGATCGCTCGACAGCCGCGAGCTCGTTGCCGCGGGCGACCTCGGGTACGCCTTCGCCGGGGATTGGCTCAGCGACCAGGAAGTTCTCGTCGAGTCGAACACCGGTGTGCTCGGTGCGCTCCGCCAGGCCGGTCAGGCGATCAGGAAGCTCGTGGATAGGCCCGCGGCATCACCCTTCTTCGACGGGAGCCGGGTCTTCTTCCTCTCGGGCTCGATGATGTCGACCGGCAGCGCCAGCGGGATATTCGTCATGAATCCCAGCGTGTGGAGCGTCCGAGCCGACGGGCAGGACGCGCATGCCGAAGGACGGCTCGAGGTCGCTGGGAGCCTCCGGCTCGACGGTCTCTGGCCGGACGGGCGTTACCTCATGCACATCGGGCCCGATCAAACCCAGTTCCTCATCGGCCCCCGGTCCACGAGCCTGGCTCCAGATACCCTGCTCCGTCACGCGGTTGTCGCTGCGGATCGCCGCTTGGCCATCGGATTCGGTGGGTCGCGCGTGGTGCGAATCGACCTCACGCGCGGCTTCAACCCTGCCGCCAACGCCTTCGTCGTGCTGCTCGACGGTGTGTTCAGCCCGGACGCCTGGATCCGCCGCAGCGGTTCGCCCTAGCGGCGCGATGCGGTCCGCGATGAGCGAGGCCGCGAGCGCCAAACCGAACACGTCGAACGGCGTGCGGAAGCGCGGATCACCGAAGTAGACGATGGCGGTCACCAGCGCGAGCGCGAGCTGCAAGAGAAGCATGAGCTCGCCGCGTCCACCACCGAGCGGCCACGACCTGCGGATCTTGCGGACCGTCCCGAACACGATGAACGGCAGAAGAACGACGTAGCCGACGTTCGTGAACGCCGCGACCTGCTTCAGCCCTTCGTCGTTGGAAGGCGGCCATGGGATCGTGGAGAGACCCATGTCGTAAACGTTTCGCAGGATGATGCGAGCGTGCGCGAGCCCATCCGCGGCGATGCAGCTCATCCCCTGCGCGTAGAAGAAGTCTTGGTCCCATACCTGATGGTCCGGGAAGCTCACGTTCTTGCCACGGTCGAGCTGGGTGGCGACGGGTGTTTGAAACTGATATGTGAGCGTCCCGGGAGTGCCGGTCGTGATGCGTCGTATGTCGCAGTGACCGAGATAGAAGGTGATCCCGCTGTTCTCGCTGACGCCGACGACCCGCCCGACCACCAGAGCCTCGTGGGCGAGAACGAGCACGAGGATGAAAAGCGAGCCGCCCACGAGCGCGGCCAGCGGCGCGACACGGATGCGCAGCCGGCGCACCAGCGGAAGCGCCGCGAGCACCAAGTTGAGCGCGAATGCCGGGCGGATCGCGGCGGCGATCCCTCCCGCGAGGCCGGCGAGCAGGCCGTCGCGCGTCGAGAGAACGCGAACAGCGCGTTCGGCGAGCCACAGCGAGAGCACGAGGAACGCGAGCCCCGGGGTCTCCGACGTGAAGAACCCGGCGTACGCGATGTGAAGTGGGAAGAGCGCGCAGAGGGCCGCGCCGATGGCCGCCGCCGCTGATGGAAGAATGAGCCGGAGATAGCGCCACATGAAATACGGCGTCAGGGCGGAGAACGCCGTCCAGAGCACGGCGGCTGCGCTGAGGCCGTCGCGGTCCGGCCCGAACAACGCGAGGGGGATCGCGAGGAGAAGACGGGTACCTGGCG
>VBIZ01000155.1 GCA_005880575.1 Chloroflexota bacterium
CTGGATGACCAGATCGATCGCGCCCATGTCGATGCCGAGCTCGAGTGAGCTCGTGGCGACGAGGGCCGGCAGGCGGCCGGACTTGAGGTCGTCCTCGATGCGCAGCCGCTGCTCGCGCGCGATGGATCCGTGATGCGCGTGGACGAGCTCCTCACCGGCGAGCTCGTTGAGGGCACCTGCGAGACGTTCGGCGAGGCGGCGCGAGTTCACGAAGATGAGCGTTGAGCGATGCGAGCGGATGAGCTCGAGGATCTGCGGGTGGATCGCCGGCCAGATCGACGAGCGCTGCACCGCGGTCACCGGACCGGTCGGGATCTCGGCCGGCTCCCCGAGCCGCGCCATATCCTCGACCGGGACCTCGACGCGAAGCTCGAGCGTCTTCTTGCGTCCGGCGTCGAGCACGCGAACGGGACGCGGCACGCCGTCGTCGAGACCGCCGAGGAACCGCGCGATCTCGTCGAGCGGTCGCTGCGTCGCGGAGAGGCCGACCCGCTGGAGCCTCGGGGCGTCACGTCCGCGGAGCTCCTCGAGCCTCTCGAGAGACAGTGCGAGGTGCGATCCGCGCTTGGACGGCACGACCGCGTGGATCTCGTCGACGATCACGCTCTCGGCGGTGCGCACGGCATCCCGCGCGAGGCTCGTAAGGATCAGGTAGAGCGACTCGGGCGTCGTGATGAGGATGTCCGCAGGCTCGCGCTGGTATCGCGCCCGGTCGCGCGACGGCGTGTCGCCCGTTCGGATCGCAACGGTGGGCTCGCGGTACGGGATGCCCAGGCGCTGGGCCTGCCGCGTGATGCCCACGAGCGGCTCGCGCAGGTTGCGCTCGACGTCGACCGCGAGCGCCTTGAGCGGCGAGACGTACACGATCCGCGTCGCGGGCTTCTTCGGTGCCGGAGAGAACATGAGGCGATCGATGGCGGCGAGGAACGCCGCGAGCGTCTTCCCCGAGCCGGTCGGTGCGAGAACGAGAACGCTCTCGCCACTCGCGATCGCCGGCCAGGCGAGCTCCTGCGCGCGCGTCGGCGTTTGGAAGGTCGCTTCGAACCACGCCCGCGTCGCCGGATTGAAGCTCGCGAGCGGATCGGTCCCCACGAACATAGAGGTTAGCGTTCGGGATGGAGATCGCGCCGCCGGGTGCAGAGAATCTGCCCGAGAGGGAGGCCCGGCCTAGGGGCCTCCCTTCTCGCTTGCTGTATTAGGTCTTGTGCATTTCTACGTTGCCGTGAATCGGATGGCTGCCAGAGTCGTAGCCAGTGTCGAGAATGATCCAGTACGTATCGCTCCCGTTGGTGCTGTCGGGATCCGTGAGTTCGATCCTAAAGAAATGACTTCCCGAGCCGTTGATCGTCGCGGTTCCGTAGATGTCGGCCAGTTCCTGATTCGTGCTGCACGTTACGGCCAAGATATCGATGGAATGCACATTTAGGTTCGCCGGCGAATCGGTGTACTGCTCTTGACCGCTGGGCGCGCCCGCCTTATCCGTATGAACTGTGCCACCAAACGAGACCTTGTCGCCGTTGTTGGCGATCATCCAACCGCCGTTCGTGACATCGACCTTGCAGGATGCGGTGCCAACCGGTAGCACCCAAGTCTTCGTTGCGGCCCCACACGGCGGACCGCTGCTCGAGCCAGCGCAGCCTTTTATCGCGTCGACCGCCGGGAGAATCGGACCCGAGTACGTGAAGCTACACATTCCACTTGTGTCCGTCGTGCACGTACCCGGTGCTGGTGACGGTGGCGGTGTCCTTGTCACCGTGAAGAACACCGTCACACCCGCCATGGGCTGTGCGAATTGGTCCAGGACAGTCGCCGTCACGGTGTGCTTGGTGCCCACCGGGTTGATTGCCCCCGGGGGGGTGAGTACGACGGTCGTCGGGACGGGCGGGGTGGGGGGCACGACACTCGCGGTCGGTCCCTCGAGCGAGAAGTACGCAGAGCCACCTGCGGGAATCGGCGGGCTCCAATCAACAGTTCCGCTGCTGAACGTGAGCGTGTCGGTGATCGTGAATGTGTTTCCAGAGCCGGGACTGGTGTTTGCGACCGATGTAGTGCTGATCCGCCCCGCATAAGTGGTCATGTCATAGGGACAGCCGGCTGGGTCCGCGTTTGGGAAGTTGAACCCGCTGCAAATCCCATCGCCATCGAACCCGAATATGCCCGGACCGGTGAGGGCAAGACTGGAGATGGGCGAGCTGGAATTGTTCTGCACCCCGACCAAGGTGTCCTCGATGCCATCGAAGGGTGGTTGAGTGGGATCGACAAGCGTCGTGCGGCTGCCATCGGCGTTGAAGACGATCAGAACCGCACAAGACGTGTCGAGTCCGACCGGTGGACATTGCGTGAAGGGCGGCGTTGGCACTGTCGCCGCGGCCAAGCGGGTCGGCGCAACCGCGCCGCCCGCGGCAATCGCAACGACAAAGGCCAGCGTCGCGGCGACGCCAATCGCTGATGTAAGAGGAACGTGCACTTTCGCTTGACGGATGAGATGCCAATCCTTCATGGATTGCCTCCACATGTAATCACCCACCCAACGTCTTCCGCACCACGCCGTCGCTGCCCTTCTTGGCCGTGCCACCTCCGAAAGAGAAAACGCTCAATTGCCTGTCAGATAAGCGCTTAGGCCATTTCCCACCTGCGGGCGCGCGAGCATTCATGGACTTGGACGCTTTCCCGGGCAACGGGCACGCGCCGGAACTGTGGAATGGGTATTCGCCGTAGGGAAAAGTGCTTGAAACGGTCAGGAAGCTTCAGTAGGGTTTAGCGCCGCTGATGCGTGAGGGTGGCGCGTCGATGGGTAACCCGATCCTGATCGTTGACGACGACTCGATCATCCGTGCGGCGATCGCGACGATCCTCGCGGACGCCGGTTATGCGACGCGAGAGGCGGACTCGGGAGCGGAGGCGTTGCGCGTCGCGCGTTCGGACGCTCCGGGGCTCGTGCTCCTCGACGTGAATTTGCCCGGCATGTGCGGATATGAGGTCTGCAGGCTGCTGCGCGACGAATTCGGGGACCAGTTTCCGATCGTGTTCGTTTCCGGAGCGCGTACGGAATCGTTCGATCGCGTCGCCGGCCTTCTCCTCGGAGCGAATGACTACATCTCGAAGCCGTTCCGAGAGGACGAGCTGCTCGCGCGCGTTCAGAGCCTCTTGCTTCGCCGACATGCGGTCGCGTCGCGGGCGCTCGCATCACGGCTCACCGCGCGCGAGCTTCAGGTGCTGCGGCTGCTCAGCACCGGACTCGGACCGGACGACATTGCTCGTTTGATGGTGATCAGCCCCAAGACGGTCGGAGCGCATGTCGAACACATCTATATGAAGCTTGGTGTTCAGACACGCGCGCAGGCTGTGGCTGTCGCCTACCGCGGCGAGCTACTGAACGGCGAAACCGCACCGACGCTGGAGCCGAGCGGCAACACATCTCGTTGACGCCGGCGCGCTGATGCAGATCGGGCTCGGTATCGATAGCCGATTCGCCTTGAGCGACGGCGATCAGCGCAGCATCGCTCGCGACGCCGTCCGATTCGGCTACACGAGCCTCTGGACGCCCAGCGGCAATACGCGAGAACGGTTCGATGTCTGCGTCGCGTGGCACGAGTCCAGCGCACTTCCGACCGGGATCGCGGTCGCGCCCATGTCGGCGTGGCCGATCGACACATTGGCTTCCGTATGGAAGGAGACTCTCGAGCGGACGAATGGAAAGTTCACGCTCGGCGTCGGCACTGGACAAAGCGCCGACGCACCGATCCGACTGATGCGCCAAACGATCGACGAGCTGCGCATCAGGCAGCCGGCGGCCACCGTCTACCTCGGCGCACTCGGACCGCAGATGTTGCGCCTCGCGGGCGAGCGCTACGACGGCGCCGCGCTCAACTGGTGCAGCGCCGATCAGGTGCGCTCGAGCCGCGAGCGCGTTGCCGCAGGTGCACGAGCCGCCGGGCGCGAGCCATCCGACGTACGTATCCACGAGTACATCCGCGTATGCATCGACGACGACGAAGAGGCCGCACGCGTCGCATTCGCGAATATGGTGTTGACGTATGCGCTCGCGCGCCCGGGAGCCGACAAGACCAAGGGCTACCGCGGCCATTTCGTGCGCATGGGCTTCGATGCGATCCTGACCGATCTCGAGGCGCGCCGCGCGACCGGCGCAGACGAGCGCGAGCTCGCGCAGATCGTTCCGGACGCACTCCTTCGCTCGGTGGGCTACTGGGGTCGACCTCTGGGTGCGCGTGAAGCGTTCCTTCGGCTCGCC
>VBIZ01000040.1 GCA_005880575.1 Chloroflexota bacterium
GACGGCGCGCTCGAACTCGCGTGGCTCGAACCGCTTCACGCCGCGGTCGGTCGCTTCGGCAACGGACTCGAGCTGCGTTGCGATCCCGACGTGGCATGTGTCGAGCTGGCAGCCGCGGCAGATCGTGCAGCCGATGGCGACCATCGCGAGCGTTCCGAAGCCGACACGGTCGGCGCCAAGGCAGAGCATCTTCGCGACGTCGAGCGCGCTCTTCATCCCTCCATCGCACCAGATCTCGACCACGTCGCGGAGGCCGGAGGCGACGAGCGCGCGATGCGCTTGCGCGACTCCGATCTCCACGGGGAGGCCCGCCCGACGGAGCGCGTGCTGACGCGCCGCGCCCGTGCCGCCGTCGTATCCGGACAGCGTGACGATGTCGGCTCCGGCCTTCGCGATGCCGACGGCGATCACGCCGATGTCCGGCACGACCGGCACTTTCACCGAAACGCGCGCGCGCGGGTTCACGGTCTTGAGCTCGTGGACGACCTGCGCGAGATCCTCGATCGAGTAGATGTCATGGTTGTTCGATGGCGAGATGAGGTCGATGCCCGGTTGCGCGTTGCGCGCGAGCGCGACCTTCATCGAGACCTTTCGCGCCGGGAGGTGGCCGCCCTCGCCGGGCTTCGCACCCTGTCCGATCTTGATCTCGAGGTAGTTCGACGAGTTCGCAAGCAAGGCGGACACGCCGAACCGGCCGGACGCGATCTGCTGGCCGCGGTTGCGCGGGTAGCGGCCGATGAGATCGGGCAGCTCGCCGCCCTCGCCGTTGATGCAGAGCAGATCGAGTCGCGCCATTGCCTCGGCGTACGAGCGGTACGCTGTTTCGCCCTGCGACCCGAACGACATCGAGGAGATGTAGAAGGGCGCCGCGTGCTCGCCGGCCGAGGTGTCCGCCGCTCCGCCCGAGTCGTCGAGCGGCCGCGTGAAGTCCACGAGGTGCCGCAGCGAGACAGGATGCAGCGTCTCGAGCTCCCGCAGCTTTTCGGCGTAGCTCGCGTAGGGCGCTTCGCCGTTCGCGACCGCGAGGGCCGACTTCCAGGCGCGCGGCCAGATCCGGAAGGCGGGCTCGAGCCGCGCGTCGCGACGCTCCCGGAGCATCGATGCGCGGGCGAATCCCTCCTCCGCGATGCGATCCCAACCGAGACCGATCTCATCGGTCGCGCAGAACGTCTCGAGGCCGGCGAAGCGCGCCACCTCCGGCGCGAGGCCCACGCCCGAGAGCTGCCGCCCGTAGCCGCGAAGCTCGTGGATGCCGAGCGTCGACATGACCTTCTCGATGCCTTTGCGCAACGCCTCGACGAGATTCCCGAGCGCGTCGGGGTCGGCCGTGGCGATCGCGTATTCGAGCAGGAGGTACGGGTTCACGGCGTCCGCACCGAGGGCGAGCGCGACCATCACGTCATGCAGGTTGCGGATGCTCCCGGCGGAGACGACGAGCGCGCAGTCGCGGCGGAGAGACGGCTGCGCGACCAGCGCCCGATGCGCCGCCGCGATCACGAGGTGCGGGTCAAGCCACGCGCGGCCCTCGGTCATGACGCCGTGGTCGCGGATCACTACGAGCTGCGCGCCCGCGCGGACGCCACGTGCGGCCGACGCGCCGAGCCGGGCCAGCGCATCGCGCGGGTGCTCTTCCCAATCGCGATCGGCCTCGAGGATGACCGGCGGGACTTTCGCGTCGATCGTGAACCGCGCGACGACGTCGTTGACGAGCCACGTGCCCTTCTGACGCGCCAGAGCGCGGAAGTCGTCGCTGCGCAGACCGGTCCACGCGGGATGGCCGCCCAGCAGCAGCGGCGTCGCGAGCTCGATCCAGCGCCTCGCGTCGTGCGCGTGCGGAGCCGGCCGCGGTCCGAGCAAGACGCGCGTTGAGAAGTGCTCGATCTCGCGCTCGCGGTCGATGGCCGGGTTCGTCACGACGGCGACGGTCTCGTGGAGATGGTCGGCGAGGTTCGCGCGCGGAGCGAGCGCGGCGAGAGGTCCGTCATATCCGAGTGAGCCGATCGGCTCGTTCCCGGTCTGCATCATGAACGTCGCCATCCGGAGGTCGTCTGGCTCGAAGCCGAGCGCCGCGAACTGCCGCTCTCGGCGGACGGAGACGTCGTCCATCTCGTCAGGTGGCGTGCCGATCTCCCAGCGCTTGCCGGCGCCCTGGGGTAGGGGCCCTTGATGGGGCAGGCCGCCCAGCGGCTCGGCGGGTCCACCGGCGACGAGGTGCGAGCGAAGCCCGTTCATCGCGACGCCGCGCAGCCGGCGGGCCGTGAGGAAGCGCTCGCGGACGGCGCCCTGGTCGAGCAGTCGCCATCCTCGATCGCGCCGGAGCGCGACGCGCTCCCCCGGCGCGAGCGGGACCGGGTCGCTCACGTACTTCTCGAGCGGAATGAACCCGCGCTCGCTCGCGAAGACGTGCTCGTCCTCCGTCTCCACGTGCCACAGCGGTCGCAGGCCGAGCGCATCGACGCCGAAGACGCACGTGTCGCCGACGCGGACGAGGATCCCGGCCGGTCCCTGCGCGATCGGTCCGATCACCGCGCGTCCCTGGACGTACGCATCCTGGAGCTCGGCGCTCATCCGCTTCATCTCGTTGACGATCGGAGGGAAGAGGAGCTCGATCGCTTCCACCGCGGTCAGGCCGTGACGGATCACGAGGGCGCGGATGGTCGCGTCGACGTCCTGCGAGTCGCTCCCGTCCCGCGACAGCGGCAGGCCGAGCGCGCGGGCCTCCTCGCGCAGCCGGCTGATCGTGTTGATCTCGCCGTTGTGTGCGAACACCGGGAACGGCTGCACGCGCGTGAAGCTCGTCGACGTGTTCGTCGCGTAGCGGTTGTGACCGAACGCGACGGACGTGGCGAACAGGGGATCGGCGAGGTCGGAAAAGTAGGACGTGAGCTGATGGCCCGCGCCGCGGAGCTTGTACACCGCGGTATGACGCGAGAGGCTCACCACCGTCGCGGTCGTCGCGCGCTCGACGTCGACGCCGGCCTCGTAGAGCGCGCGCGATCCGAGCGCGGCGCCACGCGGCGCGAGGAGCGCAAGCTGGAGAAACAGCGGAGCCTCGGTGCGCCCGCGAGGACCGAGCGCCGCTTCATCAGTCGTCTCGGCACGGACGAGTAGCGTCTCGACGCCACGACGAGCGAGGATCGCCACGATCGTCGCGACCTCGGAGGGATCCGTGTGGAAGAAATGACCGACGGCGAAGCGCTCGAGCTCTACGGCGCTCTCGTCATGTCCCGCGCGCTCGAGCTCCTGCGCCCAGAGTGCGCGGGGGATGTCGGTCAGAAGGCCGGCGCCATCGCCTTCGCCGTCGACGACTCCTGAGCGGTGCGCGAGCGCGGCCATCCCGTGGAGGACGAGCTCGAGAACCGCACGCGCCGGCCGCGCGTCCTTCCGCGCCACCGCGACCAGCGCACAGGCATCGTGCTCGCTCGCCACATTTCCCCCTGTAAATGAAGAGACCTCCCGCTCTCGGGAGGCCTTTGTCGCTTCGCGGTGTGAGCAGCTGCGACTAAGCCTCGTCCTCCGACGCTGCTGCTGCGGACGAGGTAACGCGGTCGCTCACAAAGCGAGACTAGGCGAGGGAAAGGTTGCGGAACAGCGCTCGAATGGTCGCGCTTTGGTGCCGGGGCTAGGCGCGCACGAGCACCTCGACAGGATCACCCACGTGGATCGGCGCGGTGACGGTGACGACCGTGCATAACGCACCGCGCCGCCCGAGGAGCGACTGCCGGAAGGCCTCGGGATCCGGAACGCCAAGCAGCTCGCCGATATGCGTGCAGGGCTCGCACGGCCCGTTCACCCGGAGCGTTGCGGCGCCGATGCGGAGCTCGGTGTCGACAGGCAGATTCGTCACGTCGGGCAGCCCATCGGTCGTGATCTCCTCGCGAAGATCGCCTGGTTTGAGGCCGAGCGCGTCGAGCGCGGAACGATCGACGACAAGCACGGCGCGGGTCTCGCGGTGCGCGTGAACGTCGCCCTCGATCCCGCCGCCGACCCGACCGATAGCCTCGGCAACGGGTATCGGCGTGCCGTGCTTCTCCGTGCGGACGTGGAGCGAGATCACGCGGCCGTTCATAGCTTCAGGCGAACGATACAGAAGCCAGCGTGCGTTTCGGCGATCTCGAAGCCGGCTTTCTGGTACATCGATAGCGGACCGACGTACTGCGACCAGACCCAGCGCGACGGTTCGACGTCGCCGGCCCGCGGGTACGCCTCGGCGATCTTCA
This sequence comes from Chloroflexota bacterium, assembly GCA_005880575.1. GTDB lineage: Bacteria > Chloroflexota > Limnocylindria > P2-11E > P2-11E > 3-1-20CM-2-70-9. The sequence continues at coordinate 4,221 of VBIZ01000040.1, forward strand.
TCCCGCGCGACCGCAGATGTTCGACCGCCGCATCGAGCAGCTGCGTAGCGATGCCCTGACGCCGCTGATCGGGGGCGACGACGAAGCACACGATCGCGCCGACGTCGCTCGCAGGCTCGCCGGGAACGCTCTTGAGCTCCGACTTCGGTGCGGCGTGGCACCAGCCGACGACGCGACCGAGGCGGTAGGCGACGAGACCGTTCGCCTTGGCGGAGCGCAGGAGCTCGCTGCGCGACGCGCGATTCTGCTCCTTCGTCCGCGACGGGTAGTCGTCGACGAGCCGCTCCATGCAGAAGCACCTCGACCAGTTGGGGTTGTCCGCGTACGCGACCAAATCGAAGTAGTGCATGACCGCGTCGTGCTGGTCGGGGCTGACCCGTCGGATCGCAACGTCGCTCACGGCTCGAGTCTTTCACACTGATATTGGTGGAGATCTGGTCCGTCGGCCACGGCGCGCGGTCGCTGGAGGAGTTCGTGGCAACGCTACAGTCCGCGAACATCCAGGCGCTCGCGGATATCCGTTCGCAGCCGGGCTCGAGGCGGCACCCGCAGTTCGGCGCGCAGGCCCTCGCGGCCGCGCTCGGCGAGGCGGGAATCGCTTACGAGCATCTGCCCTCGCTCGGCGGACGTCGCGAGACGCGTCCGGATTCGCCGCATCGTGCGCTCCGCGTCTCCGCGTTTCGCGGATACGCGGACCACATGAGCACCGACGAATTCGCGCGCGGCTACGAGCGCCTCGTCTCCCTGGCCCGCGGATCACGTGCCGCGTTCATGTGCGCCGAGACGCTCTGGTGGCGGTGCCATCGCCGCCTCGTCGCAGACCGTCTGACCGTCGACGGCTGGCTGGTCACGCACCTTCTCGCGCCCGGGAAGAGCGAGCCGCACAGGCTCTGGGACGCGGCACGTCTCGATGACGGAAATCTCGTGTACGACGCGGGGACGTTACCGTTGCCGACGTGACGCGGACGTGGGACGCCGATTGGGAGGAGCGCAAGGCTGGGAAGGGCTGTCCGATGTGCGCCGAGGGCCGGCCCGACGAGACGCACGGCAACGCGCGCGTGTTCGCGGGCCGCGTCTCCGATGCCTACCTCGTCCGCGGAGATATCGGCCAACCCGGATACACGATCGTCATCTGGCGCGGCGGCCACATCGCCGAACTCACCGAATTGACTGACGCCGATGCGACCACCTACGTCCGCGAAGTGCTGAAGGTCGCGCGAGCGCTCGAGTCGCATTTCCAACCCGCGAAGCTCAATTTCGAGCTGCTCGGAAATACCGTGCCGCACCTGCACACTCACATCGTCCCCCGGTACGTGACCGACGACAGCCCCGGTCAGCCCGCGAAAGGCCTCATGCAGCCGGACCCGCACCGCAAGCCCGTCCCGGACGACGTGTTTCATCGCGATGTCGCAAGGCTCCGGGTGGCGCTGAGCCGCTAAAGGATCCCCTGGCCTCCGTCCTCGCCGCGAAGACCGAACCCGAGAAAGCGATCGACGGAGATGTGGATGAGCCAGCCGAGCAGCGGAAACGGGCTTCCGAGCGGAATGATCAGGGTGAGGACGACACCGATCAGCAGCGGGGGCGTGAGCGTATGCCACACGTTGTACAGCCACACGCCGCGCGGTGGCAGGTATCCGCGTGCCGGCGCCCGCCCCATGAGCGATGCCGGGAGAAGACCGAAGAGATCGGGGGCGAGGAGAAACACCCAGAACGCCCAGCCGAGCTGATCCTTCGCCGCGATCGCCGCGCCCACGAGGAAGAGCGAGAGTGCGAGGTACTCGACGCGATGGATCACCCCCGCGCGGGTCATGCCCCGCCTGCCAGTCGGGCGCGCAGCTTTGCGCCGGCGAGACCCCGGTGCGAGATCCGATGCTTCTCCGCGGACGGCAGCTCGGCCATGGTGCGGCCGTCTCCCGCGATGACGAACACCGGGTCGTAGCCGAACCCCGCGTCGCCGCGCGGCGCTTCCGCGATCTCGCCGTGCACCTCGCCCTCGAACAATTCGACGTGACCGTCGGGTGACGCGAGCGCGGTGACGCATACGAACCGGGCTGATCGATCGGTCACGCCATCGAGGAGCGCGAGGAGCTTGGCGTTGCGTTCCTCGGCGGCGGCGTCATCGCCGAAGAACCGCCGGCTGCGCACGCCGGGCGCGCCGCGCAGGGCGTAGACCTCGAGACCCGAGTCGTCGGCGATCGTTTGCAGCCCGCTCGCGGCTGCGTACGCGCGCGCTTTTGAGGATGCGTTCTCGGCGAACGTCGGTGCGTTCTCATCGGGCTCGGGCGGAACGGGGTCGAGATCGCCCGGCGCGACGAGTTCGATGTCGATACCGCCGAGTATTTCGCGATATTCGCGGAGCTTGCCGGGGTTCGACGAGCCGAGGAGGATCCGGTGTCTGTCCTTGGAGCCGCCTCTCACACGTCCATGGTCGCGCTCGCGGGTTCGAGATGCAGGCCGCGTCCGAGCCGCCACGGCGCCCACCAGTTCGCACGGCCGAGGAGGCGCATCGTCGCGGGGACAACGAGCGCGCGGACCAGGGTCGCATCGAGCAGGACGGCGATGGTGAGCCCGATGCCGACCGACTTGATGATCACGACGTCGGCGAGGGCGAATGCGACGAAGACGCCCACCATGATCGCAGCCGCCCCGGTGATGAGCCTGCCGCTCCGCTCGAGGCCCATCGCGACCGCCGCGACGTTGTCGCCGGTGCGCCGGTACTCCTCCTGAATGCGCGAGAGCAGAAGCACCTCGTAGTCCATCGAGAGCCCGAACATGATGCAGAACATGATCACCGGCAGGCTCGGCTCGATCGACTGCGGTGTGAAGTTGAGGACGTTCGCGAGGTGGCCCTGCTGGATGATCCACACGAGCGCGCCGAATGACGCGCTGACCGAGAGCGCGTTCATCGCTACGGCCTTGAGCGGCAGCACGACCGACCCCAACAGGAAGAAGAGCGCGAGCATCGTGGTCAGCGTGACGAACCCGACCGCGATCGGCGTGCGCTCGACGAGGTACGCCACCGCATCGACGTCGAACGCGGTCTGACCCGTGACGAGGACGGTGCCGCCCTCGAGCGATTGCGCCCGAGCGGCCCGCACGATCGCGCGCGCCTCATCGCTCTGCGCGGTGCTCGCGGTCCGAACGGACAGCAGCGCGATGTGCGGCCCCGTGGGGCTGAGCGGCATGTCGACCCGCAGCACGTTCGGAAGAGCCGCGAGCCGAGCGCGCAGATCGTCCAGAGCGGCGCGGTGCGAGAGGGGATCGTCCGCGAAGCGCGCGACGACCGTGACCGTCGATTGGCCCTGGCCGGGGAACTCGTTCACGAGCACGTCGTAACCGCGCCGCGACTCGATCGTCGGCGGGAGGATCGTCGCGTCGGCCGACGCGAGGCGAAGCTGCGTGAATGGAGACGCCGCGATCGCGATGAGCGCGATGGTCGGCACGAGGACCAGTACTGGTCGCCGCATCACGCTGGTCGCGATGGAGTGCCAGATGCCGCCGCCGCTCCGCCCGCGAGGCAGCGGAAGCCGCCACGCTCCGACGCGCGGCCCCAGGAGAGAAAGGAGCGCGGGAAGGAAGGTGAGCGCGTAGAGAACCGCCGCGGCGACCACGAGCGAGCCGCTGACGCCGAGCGACACGAGGAAGGTGCCCGGGTAGAACAGCATGCCCGCGAGGCCGATCGCGACCGTGATCCCCGAGAAGAGGATCGCCCGTCCCGCCGTCGCGAGGCTGACCGCGACCGAGTCCTCGACGCTCCTGCCACGGGCGACCTCCTCGCGGAAACGGCTCACGATGAAGAGCGAGTAGTCGATCGCGACGCCGAGACCGATGAGCGTGACGATGTTGAGGGCATACTGCGAGACGTCGATCACGCGAGCGAGCGCGAACGTGGCGCCGAGACCGGCCACGATCACGAGGACGCCCACACCGAGCGTGAGCAGCGCCGCGGCGGCGCTTCCGAACACGAGGACGAGCAGCACGAAGGCGAGGGGCAGCGAGACGAGCTCCGCGCGCTGGAGATCCCGATCGAGCGCCGCGTCGATGTCGCCGTTCAGCGGGATGTTTCCTGTCGCGAGCACCTCGAACGCATCCGTGTGGACGAGCGCGCGCAGCTGTGGGAAGAACGCTTCGGCCTCCGTCGTCGTCCCGTTCACCGTGACATTGGCCAGGGCGCGCTTGCCGTCCTTCGATCGCAGGCCTGCTGCTGACGCGGAGGCCACGGTGTCCGGCGTGAGGACGGACACAACCCGCGAATCCGCGCGCAGGGGACCGAGCGCGGTCCGCATGCCGTCGATGAAGCGGGGATCCGTGGCGGGCAAGCCTTCCGTGCTTGTGAAGATGAGCACGAACGACGACGTCGCGGCGACCGGAGAGCCCGCCACCGGCGGGAATTCGTCGCGGATCAGCTGGCTCGCGCGGCCGGCCTCCGTGTCGCGGAATTCGACGTTTCGAAGCTGTCCGCCGGCAAGGAGCGAAGCGGCCGACACGCCGACCGTGAGCAGCGACAGGACCAGGACCAGCCACCGGCGGCGGTAGACAAGGCGGCCCCACCAGCCGAGCGGTCCCATCTGCCTATATACGCGCGGGGGGCGCCCGGCGTTCCCTAGCGAAGCGCCGCGCGCTGGGCCGTGATGAGCTGGCCGATCCCGTCGAGCGCGAGGGCCAGGACGCGATCGAAGTCGCCGCGCGAGAAGGGCCGGCCCTCGGCCGTGCCCTGGACCTCGATGAGCTCGCCCTCCCCGGTCGCGACGACGTTCACGTCGGCGTCGGCGATCGAGTCCTCCGCATACGCGAGATCGAGGAGCAGGTCGCCTTTCACATAGCCCGCCGAGACCGCCGCGACGTTGCGCACGATCGGCGACGGCTTGACCTTGCGCACCGCGTGAACGAGCGCGACGAAGCCGCCGGTGATGGCGGCCGTGCGCGTCCCGCCGTCCGCCTGAATGACCTCGCAGTCGACCATGACGCTCCGCGGGCCGAGCGCCTTGAGGTCGATCGCCGCGCGGAGGGCTCGGCCCACGAGCCGCTGGATCTCGAAGGTCCGGCCGCCCGGCCGTCCCGCGATGCTCTCGCGCTGGCTGCGCTCGGGCGTGCTCCGCGGCAGCATCGCGTACTCGGCGGTGATCCACCCGGTGCCCTTGCCCTCGAGAAACTTCGGCACGCTCTCCTGCAGCGTCGCGAGGCAGAGCACCTTGGTGTCGCCGAAGGAGATCTCGGCCGATCCTTCGGCGAACTTCGAGACGCCGACGTTGATGGTGATCGGGCGCAGCGCCGTCGCTGTGCGGCCGTCCGGCCGCGCGAAGGTCACGCGGTCTCGTCCCAGATCCGGCGCATCTCGGGGGCAGCGTACGACTCGAGGGCGCGGCCGTCGGCGGCGGCGCGCGCCTCGACGCGGCCAACGTGGGCCGCGAAGCGCTCGTTCGCGTCACGGAGGGCGGTCTCCGCGTCGAACCCCGCCTCGCGTGCCGCCGCGACCACGTCGAACAGCAGCTCGCCGAGGAATTCCTGGTCGTCGATGTCGAGCGGCAGGTCCAGACGCGGCGGCTCGAGCTTGACCCGCGCGGCCCGCTCGAGCATGCGCTCCGCGGCGAAGAGCGCGGGAAGCTCGCGCGGGACCCCGCCGAGAAGGCTGCGAGCGTCGCCGTTCTGCTCCTCGCGCTTGATCCGCTCCCACTGCGCGAGCAGCTCTCCACCGGACGCGACCGTGGTCCCCGCGAAGACGTGCGGGTGACGGCGGATGAGCTTTTCGTTCAGGCGGCGCGCGACCTCGTTCGTGTCGAACGTCCCCTCCTCGCGCGCGAGCTGCGCGTGCAGGGCGATCTGCAGGAGCAGGTCGCCGAGCTCGTCGCGGAGCCGCGCGGGGTCGCCGGAGTCGAGAGCGGCAAGCGTCTCGTACGCCTCCTCGAGAAGGTGCGGGCGCAGCGACGCGTGCGTCTGCTCGCGGTCCCAGGGGCAGCCGTCCGGCGCGCGAAGCCGCTCCACGATGCGCATCACCGTCGGCACCGAGGCGAGATCCGCGAGCGGGTCGAGAGGCGCGACAACCACGAAGCGCGCGGCACCGGTGCCGTCCTGCTCCGCGTCGGCGATGGTGCTCGCGCGGTCCGGCTCGATCAAGGTGATCGGGTGCGAGGCGGGATAGCGTCCACGCAGCACCGCCCAATCGACGGGTGCGTCCAGGGCGATGGCGACCGCGCGGAGCGTCGACAGCGCGTGCCGATCGAGGCGGCTTGCCGGAATGAGATCGATGCCGGCGGGCCAGCGCTCGAGGACGGCGGCGAGCGCCGCCGTGCTACTCGAACTCGAGGCCCGGGATGAGGCGGACGATATCGTGAGCCTTCTTCTGCTGGTTCAGCCAGTACTGGTAGGCGTTGTCGTTGATCGTCTTCTTCTGGGTGTCGTCGAGGTCACGCGAGTCGGACTTTTCGATGACCTTGTACCAGGTCGTCGTCGTCAGCGAGTTGTGCTGCTGGCTCACCTTTCCAGTGTCGACGGTGAAGAGCTCCTTCTCGGCCGATAGGTCGGTGATCATGCCGCGAGCGATCCAGCCCATGTCACCGCCGTTGTCCTTTGTGGCGGAGTCCTCGGAGTACTGCTTCGCGATCTGGGCGAAGTCGGTGCCCGCATCGAGCGCTTTGCCGACATCGGTGATCTTCTTGATCTGGTCGGTGAACGACTGGAGGTCGCCGCTCCCCGCGCGAGGCGCTGTGACCTGGATCATCGCGACGTGCACCTGGGCGGTGGGAGACACGACACTCGCCTGCTGGCGCTTGGTGAACAGATCGCGAAGCACATCGTGCTGGGCGTGCCGCTTGATGTCGGCAACGGTGAAGCCGCTCGCAAGCCACCGCTTCACCACGTCGTTCTCTGCGGGGCCGCGGCGCTCCTCGACCTGGATGATGTGATAGCCGAAGTCCGACTTCACGGGGTCGGAGACCTGCCCGATCGCGAGGGCCTTCGCTGCGTCCTCGAACGGCTTTACGAACTGGCCCTTGCCCACCCAACCGAGCTCGCCGCCGGACGCGGCGCTTCCCGGGTCTTGCGATGAGTCCTTGGCGATCTGGTTCCACAGGTCCTGATTGTTCGGGTCCTGACGCAGCTGATCGCGGATCGCGGTTGCCTTCGCGAGCGCATTGGCGTCTACGACGGCCTGGTCCGGGGCGGCCTTGTCGACCGTGATGAGGATGTGACGGCTCCGGAACTGGCTGAAGTCCTCCTGGTAGCGCGCGTCGATCTGGTCGGGCGTCGCCGTGATCCCGTCCGCCTTCGACTGCCGGTCCAGGATCAGGTACTCCTCGAGCGTGTCGAGCGCGCCTCGGTCGAACGAGGCCTTCTGCTGAGCGATCTGCGGATCGTTCTCATATCCCGCGGGGACGCCGTACTCGACGTAGAAGCGGGAGAGCTCGTATGCCTTCTCCCTCGCCCAGTCGCGCGTCGCGACGGTGCGGCCGTCGAAGGTGAGCACAGCCTTGAGGTTGTCCGTGTAGTACTTGGAGCTGGCGCCCCAGGCCACGAGACCCAGGACGAAGAACAGCACCGCCGAGAAGGCGACCACGATGATCGCCTGCTGGCGGCGCTCCCGCTGCCAGCGCGCGGAGCGCTGCCTGCGAGAGAGACGCGGAAGTGGGATGCGGCGGGCCATACCTGGAGACCTAAATTGTACGGGAGTTATCGGGCGACATTGCGGTACACGGCGAGCGTCTCGGACGCCGCGCGATCCCATGAGAAGGCGCGCGCCCGCGAGCGCGAACGTGCACGCAGGCCGGAGCGCAGCGCGTCATCGTCGAGAAAGCGGCCAAGCGCATTCGCGAGTGCGTCCTCATCGCCGCTCGGGACGAGGACGCCGGCGTCACCGACCACCTCGGCCACCGCGCCGCCGGCATAGCCGACCACGGGGGTCCCTGCGGCGAGCGCTTCGAGAGCGGTGAGGCCGAACCCTTCGAGAAACGCCGCGTGCAGCAGACACTCCGCTCCGGCGTAGAGCGCGGCGAGAGTCGGCTCGTCCACGAACCCGGTCAGGATCACGCGGTCGCGCGGCACCCGCTCGCTTTCGAGAGCCTCATGCAGGTGAGACGAGAGCTTCCCGAGCTCTCCCACGATCACTAGCCGAAGGTCGCGGTCGCGATCCGCCGCGGCGCCGAACGCACGCAGGAGTCCGCGCATGTTCTTGCGTGGATCGAACTGCCCCACGTAGAGGACGTAGCGCGCGGGCACGCCGAATCGAACACGGGCGAGGGCTCGACCATCCCCGGCCGGCGGCGGATCGAACTCGGCGTCGACCGCTTCGGCGACGACGATGACGCGCTCCTCGGGTACGTCGAGCCGCTCGACGACGTCCCGCTTCGTCGCTCCGGACACCGCGATCACCGCGTCCGCACGGCGGGCGAGCGCGTACTGCCAGGCGTGGCCGAGACGCGCGTACGGAAGCCGGAGATAGTGCGCGGGCCAGCGCAACGGAGCCAGATCGTGGATCGTCACGACGGCCGGAAACCGGCGCCGCGCCGGCAGTGAGAGCTGCGTCGAGTGATAGACGTCGATGCCCCTGCCTCCGAGCTCGAGCGAGAGCAGCAGCGGGTCGAGCGCGAGCATGGAGAGCTCGGGACGGCGCAGCCGCGACGTTGCGATGTCGTCGTGCGCCGGAAGGAGCCCGGGATCCGGGGGCGGGAAGTTCCGCAGACGAAGCAGAGTCCACCGCACATCGGGCGGCGCCTGGCGGGCGAAAGCCGCGAGGAGGTTCCGCGTGTAGCGCCCGATGCCCCGCACGCGCGCGACCGTCTGCAAATGGCGGGCATCGATGGCCACACGCACCGTTCCTAGACTATCGGCGCACGTGATCTCCGTGATCGTCCCCACCTACAACGAAGCCGACTCGCTCCCCCCGCTCGTCGAGCGGCTGGGTGCGGCGATGTCCGGGCACACCTGGGAGCTGGTCGTCGTTGACGACGGCTCGCCGGACGGGACCGCCGAGGTCGCCAACCGCCTCTCGGCGCGGCACCCGGTGTGGGTCGTGCGACGCGCGGGGAAAGCGGGACTCGCCTCGGCGGTGATCGCGGGCTTCAACGAGTCGCGCGGCGACATCCTGGTGGTCATGGACGCCGACCTGTCGCACCCGCCGGAGACCGTCCCCGCGCTCGTGAAAGCGATCGACGACGGCGCTGACCTCGCGGTCGGCAGCCGCTACGTCAAAGGCGGCGCGACGATGGACTGGCCCCTCAGCCGCCGCGTCGTGTCGCGAGTCGCGTGCCTGATGGGCAACGCTCTCGTCCCGGTGCGGGATGCCACCAGCGGATTCTTCGCGGTGCGCCGGACCGCGATCGACGGCGTGCACCTGAACGCCATCGGCTTCAAGATCGGGTTCGAGGTCATTGCGCGCGCGAAGACCAAGAGGATCGTCGAGATCCCGTACACGTTTCGCGACCGCGAGCTCGGCGCCTCGAAATTTGGCCGACGCGAGGTCCGTGAGTATCTGAAGCAGCTCGCCATCGTGGCGCGGGACAAGGTCCTGGGGAGGCTTCGCAAGTGAAAGCGGCGGACATGACTCTTCGAGAGGCGAAACTGGCGGACGTGGAGTTCGTCGCCGACCTGGAGACCGCCGTCCGTCCTGACGATGCCCGCGACCCCGTGACGTTGAAGCACTACTGGCGGAACCCCGAGGAGAACGCGAAGATCGAACGGTTCATCGGCGAAGTCGGCGGCGAGCGCGTCGCCTATGCACACCAGCGCCACGAGCTCTGGAAGACCCCGAAGCGCTTCGGCAACATCACCGGTGACCTCATGCCTGCGCATCGCACTGCGGCGCGTATCGACGCGCTCTTCGCCGCGATGGAGGAGCGCTCGCTGGCAGACGGCACCAAGACCTTCACCGCGTGGTGTTGGGAGGACGACGCGCTTCGCACCGGCGTCGTGCGAAAGCGTGGGTACATCGAAGAGCGCCGCCAGCGCTTCTGGGAGCTCGACCTCGTCGCGAATCGCGCGAAGCTCGAGGCGATGGCAGCCGAGTCGCGCGCGAAAATGCGCGAGGGGAAGATCCGCGTCCTCACGGTCGACCGCGATACCGACCCCGAGAAATGGAAGAAGCTCTGGCGGATGAGCGAAGAGGCCATCCGCGACATCCCGACGACCCAGCCGTTCACCGAGACGACGTTCGACGACTTCATGAAGTGGATGCGCTCACCGGGCCTCCGTGAAGACCGCATCTGGATCGCCCGCGATGGCGACGCGATCCTCGGTGTCTCGATCCTCTCCTACCCGCCGAAGCGTGGCGTGGTCTCGACCGATTGGACCGGCGTCGCCCGCGCGGGACGCGGGCGGGGCATCGCGCGCGCCCTGAAGTACGAGACCGTGATGCAGGCGATCGCATTGGGCGTCGACAGAATCCGGACCGACAACGACTTCAAGAACACGCCGATCCTGCATATCAACGAAACGATGGGCTACCAACGCCGCGCCGACGGCATTCAATTCATGAAGCGGGCGTAGCGCTCTCCAACACCAGACAGCGACGCGGGGTCCTGTCCCGGGGTCGGGGTCGCGCGCTCGCCTACCGGTCCGCTCCCCACCACTTGGGATCAATCGCTCCTGACGCGGCCGGTGAGCGGCTCGCGCGCAACCCGCTCCCCCGTGCCACCCCGCGTCGCTTCTTGCGCCGGCTCGCTGCGTGTAGAGCGCTAGGCGATGTGGAAGTGGAAGGTCGAGTCGCGCTGATAAACCTCGTATTCGTGCTCGTCAGTCGTCCGATATGCAGCGCGGAGCTCGGGTCGGGCGTCGAAGTCGCCGAAGCCCTGGAGCGCGTCGTAGGCCTCGAGAGGCTTCTTGGTCAAGATCAGGAAGTCCGTCTCGCCGGCGCCGGCGTCGTGGCGGTCCACGCGTCCGGTCTCACCGATCGCCTGGGAGACCCGCTCCTCCAGGTGCCGGAACTCGTCGAGGTCGCGGTAGGACGAGCCGGGAACCGGAAGGACGAGAAGGAATTCCACTGGTGCGAATCTACGTGCCTCCGCGCTCGGTGCTAGAGCGCGATAGTCCCAGCGGCGCGCAGTACTTCGTGGCCAGCGTCACGATTCGGTCCGGTCCTGCGTTGCTCTCCCCCGGTCGAGGCGGGCAGCCGTCGAGTCGACCGGTCGCGTCGCTTTGCTCGTCATCGGTCATCGTCGCGAACAACAAGCGTCAGCTTTGCTGACTCGGGCGTCGGCTCAGCCTTCCTTCTTCGTCTCGTAGTTCGTCACGTTCATCGTCAGATGGCTGAATCCGCGGTCCTCGCCGCCGAGATCGGAGACTCGGCCAGCGAGCTGCTCGTGCGCGTTCTTCGCGGGGATGCTCGGATCGGTTGGCCCGTCGAAGACCACGACCCACTTCGCGCCTTGTCTCGAGATCCGGGCCGCGACGTCCTCGTCGACGATGCGTTCGATGGCGCTGAGCGCCCCGTTCACGGTGTCGAACGCGAACGTGTGCTCGAGGCGCACGCCGGACGGAAACATCGCCGCCATCGGAGGCGCGGCCTCGCCATCCTCGAAGGCCTCGACCTTGAACTTGTCCGGGTCCATCCCGGCCTTGCGCAGGGCATCGGCGAGCATCGGCTCAAGAGGCGGCGAAGTGTCGCCGGGCGCTCGCGGCACCGCGCGATATTTCTGGCGGTACTTCTTCGGACCCCCGAAGAGGTTCAATTGCCCTTCATGAACGCCCGCACCGAATCGGCGACGCGTTCGAGCTGCTGCTCGGTGAGCTCGGCGAACATCGGCAGCGAGAGGACCTCGGACGCGACCTTCTCGGTGATGGGCATGTCGCCCTTGCGGTAACCGAGGAACTCCGCCGATTGCTGCAGGTGGATCGGCACCGGATAGTGGATCTGCGTCCCGATGCCCCGTTCGCCGAGGTACTTGCGCAGGTCGTCCCTCCGGCCACCGGGCACGCGGATGGTGTACGTGTAAAAGACGTGGCGGCGGATGTCCGACGGGATCTCCGGCACGATGACGCCAGAGCCCGCGAGACGCTGGTCGTACATCCGCGCGAGTGCCCGACGGCGGGCGTTCCATTCCTCGAGCTTGCGGAGCTTGATCCTCAAGATCGCGGCCTGGATCTCATCGAGGCGCGCGTTGTAGCCGATGACCGGGTGGTAGTAACGGGTCGACTGCCCGTGCTCGCGTAGCGCGCGGAGCTCCTCGGCGAGCCGATCGTCGTTCGTCGTGATGCTCCCGGCCTCCCCGTACGCGCCGAGATTCTTCGAGCAATAGAACGAGAAACAGTTCACGCGGCCACCCGAGCCGGCTTTCTTCCCATCGTCGAGAAGCGCGCCGTGCGCCTGCGCGGCGTCCTCGATGATCGTGATGTTCCGGTCCTGAGCGATCTGCTTCAGCGGCTTCAGGTCGACGGCGCGACCGTAGAGGTGGACGGGGATGATCGCCTTCGTCCGCGGTGTGATCGCGGCCGCGACGGCAGCGGGGTCAATCAGCATCGTTTTCTCGTCGACTTCGACGAGGATCGGGCGTGCGTTCGCGTACAGGATCGCCTCGACGGTCGCGAAGAACGTGTGCGACACGGTGATGACCTCGTCCCCGCTGGACACGCCACACGCGCGGATCGCGAGCTGCAGAGCGTCGGTGCCGCTGCCCACGCCGATCGAATGCTTGGTGCCGATGTACGACGCGAACTCCTGGTCGAAGGCCTTGACATTCGGGCCGATGGTCAGCTGCATGCTTTCGAGCACGTCGTCGATGGCCGCGCGTACCTCGTCGCGGATCGTCGCGTATTGCGCTTTCAGGTCGACGAGAGGGATCTCCTGTGTGGCGACTGCGGTCATAACGCTTCGGTCTCCTTCATACCTTCACCCGCTCCGGAAGATCCTTGAGCCACGCGTAGGCATGCGGGTAGATGCCGACAAAGCACGCGAGATCGCGGATGTCCTCTTTGAGCTGCACGGCGGGATTCCCGGCCCACACCGTCCGCGCCGGCACCGCGTGGCGCACGACGCTTCCCGCGCCGACGAGCGCGTCCTCGCCGATCTCCACACCGGGAAGGATCGTGCTGTTGCCTCCGATACGCGCCCGGCGACGGACGACGCCGCCCCTCACGCATTCGAGATACGCCGGACATTGCGGGTGCGGGTCGTCGGTGAAGACCACGTGCGGGCCGAGAAAGACGTCGTCGTCGATCGTCGTGAGCTCGAGAAAGCAACCGGTGTGCACGCGCACGCGAGAACCGATGCGATTGCCGAATTCGAGCGATGCGTGCGTTCCGACCGAGACGTCGTCGCCGATGACGTTGTCTTCGCGGATCGACGCGCCCTGTCCGGTCTGCAGGCGCGCACCGATACGCGTACCGGCGTAGATGGTCGTGAACGGACGGATCACCGCGCCGGGACCGATGACGAGCTCCAGCTCGCCCTCCTTCTTGCCGCGCGGCGCACGACCCAGGATCGCGTACTCGCCGACGATGCTTCCCTCACCCAGGCGGACGTTCGGCCCCACGACCGCGGTCGGATGCACGGTCGTCTTCATGCCGGCGCTCATGCGCGCACGGCGTCGAGCCGATAGGCGACGCGCGCGCCGCCTGACCGGAGCGAGCGCATGGCGAGCTCGAGCACACGGACCACGGTAAGGCCGGCCTCGCCGTCGCTTCGTGGCTTCTTGCCCTCGCGGACGCATTCGATGAAATGCCGCATCTCGACCTGCAGTGCTTCGGTCATGGGAACGCGCGGGCTGTGGATGTCGCCGGCGCGGTAGCTGCGGCGGAGCTCCTCGCTCTCCAGCTTGTCCACACCTTGGTCGTAGATCTTCACCTTCTCCACACTCTGCACGTCGTCGTAGACGACCATCTTCTGCGATCCGATCACGATCATCGTCCGCAGCTTGCTTGGCGCGAGCCACGAAAGATGCGCGTGCGCGATCGCTCCCGATGGAAACCCGATCTGGAGGAACACCACGTCCTCGATCGTCGGCTGCACGTAGGACGCGCCGGTGCACTGGACCCAGAGCGGCTCCTCGTCGAGCCAGTAGAGCGTGATCGAGACGTCGTGGGGCCCGAGGTCCCAGAGCACGTTGATGTCGAACTGATGCAGGCCGAGATTCACGCGCTGGCTCTCGATGTAGTGAACGCGGCCGATCCCATCCGAGTCGAGGATCTGCTTCACCGCCACGACGGCCGGGTTGTAGACAAAGGTGTGGCCGACCATGAGGGTCTTGCCCGCACGCTCGCCCGCCCGCACGATCGCCTCGGCATCGCTCACTGTGTGGG
>VBIZ01000041.1 GCA_005880575.1 Chloroflexota bacterium
GGAAAGGCCAAGGACGTCAGCGTCCCCCTGTGGGTGGCGACGGCAGCGTTCGCCATCTACTTCGCTGATCCCTGGCTGCGCCAGTTCTTGTCCCGGTAACGCCCGGTCCGGCACCAACAGGGGCCCCGTCGTCGACATGACGGCGGGGCCTCTTTCTATCCTGAAGCTGTGGATGCACGAGCCGCGGTGCGCGAGGCGCTCGAACGCGGCGAACGCGCGGCTCTCGTCACGGTGACCGGGCTCGAGGGCAGCCCGCCTTCGAGCGAAGGCATGGCGCTCGGCGTCCTCGAGACCGGCGCGCGTTTCGGGAGCCTCGGCTGCGACGGGTTCGACGAGTCCGGCGAGCACGATGCCACCCGCGCGCTCCGCGAGGGGGTGCGTCTCGAGCGCACATATGACTGGGACGAGACCGCGCGGATCCGGGTGGAGGTCCGCGCGTTCGCGCCCGGTGAAACGGTCCCCGGATCGACCGCGCGGCCGGAGCTGATCGTGATCGGCTCGGGTCCGGTCGCACGCGCGCTCGCGAGGATCGGGAAGGTGCTTGGCTTCACGATTCGGGCCGTCTCGATCGGCCCCTCCGACGCACCGGATCCCGACGAGCGGATCGTCGTCCGAAGCGCGACAGAGCTGACGCGCCTGCGCCTGGACACGGAGAGCTACGTCGTCATCGCCGGGCACGACCGCGAGTTCTCGCAGGCGGCGTTGCGCATTCTTCTGCTGTCGGAGGCGCCGTATCTCGGGATGATGGGTAGCCGCCGCCACACCGGCGGCCTCCTCGACGAGCTCCGCGCCGCGGGGGTCTCCGAACGCTCACTCGCGCGCGTGCACACCCCGGTTGGTCTGGACCTCGGAGCGCAGACACCGGAGGAGATCGCGCTCGCCGCGATGGCTCACATCGTCGCGGTGCGCCGGGGCAGGAATGGTTCGCCTCTCGCCTGACGAGCGCGGCACGGGTAGACTCGCTCTGGGTTTGGTGACCTCACGGGGAGGTCGCATAGTTGGCCTAGTGCGCGGGTTTGCTAAACCCGTAAGGATGCCGTAAGGCGCCTTCGAGGGTTCGAATCCCTCCCTCCCCGCCGCGTGCGCTACCTGAAATCGATTTTCGCGAGCTTGGTCGCGGGCGCGTGAAACGTGCTCCTTGCGAGCACGACGTAGTTCGTATCGGGCGACCACTGTTGTATGCGGCCCCACGGTCGCTCCACCTCAGCGATGACGCCGCGCTGAACATCGATCACCACGACGCGCTCCGGCCCCGTTTCCTCGTCGGTCATGCCGAACGAGAACGAGACGAGCCGGCCGTCGCCGCTCCACGCGACGCCCCGCGGAGCACCGGCCGATGGCGAGATCGTTCCGATGGTCACGATGCGGCGATCGCAGAGATGCATCGCTCGCACCTGCGTCCCATCCAGCCACACGGCTAGGTCGCCGACCGGTGCGAGCCAGGGGTCCAGTCCCAGTGTGGGGACCGCGACGTATCGGTACTGACCGACGTCGAACAAGTCTTGGCGCCGAAGCACGCCGCCTGCGTCCCAGCGCATGAAGATCGCCCACCGCAGGTCGCCGGAGAGCTCGAAAAGGTCCATGTCTCCCTCGGCCTTGATGGCCGGGGGAGATGGAGGGACGAAAACGATCTGCTCCGCCCCGCCGCGCGTGTCGAGCGCGTGCACCACCCCCAACTCGTTGGCAGGGTCGACGCGAACGCGATTCGCGTCGAGCCAGCCAGATGCCGGCCGCTCGGACTGCCCTAGGAAGCGCTCCGGGCCGTTCATGTCCCGAACGAACAGCCCTGTCTTGCCACTCACTGGATCGATTCCGCCGTAGACCGCCTTTCGGCCGTCCGGCGACTGAAGAATTCCGAGCTGCCACCGCCACTCGAATTCGCGAAGGCGCGTGCCATCCTCGGCGAGCTCCCACCAGTGCCAATGCGCACCGAGCGGGTAGCCATATGCGCTCGCCACGAAAGAACCGTCCAGTCCGAACAGCACGTGCGACCCGACAACGTGCGGAAGAAGCGTCAGCGTCGCCGTGCCGCGGCTGCCTGAGGGGACGGCGGGCGCGCACTCCGGGGTTGCGCGTTCCGGCCTGCTGGTCTTCGGGCTCGGGCTCGCGGTCCACTCCGGCGTGCATCCGGTCAATAGCGCGAGGTAGAGCGCGGATGCGACCAGACCGCGCAACCTCATGCCTGCCGTCTAGTCCAGCGGCCGGACGACAAGACCGGCGGGTACTTTCGGATAGAAGTACGTGGTCTTTTGCGGCAGCCGCTCGCCTGCGTCGGCGACGCGCCGCAACGTGGCCGGATCGACCGCACGCAAGAGCACCGCTGTTGCACCTGATTCGGTTGCTGCCAGGGCGGCGTTCGTGTCGTGCTCGTACGCGACGTCGGCTCCGGCATCGCGTGCCTCGCGCAGGAGCAGCTCCTCGGCCTGGGCGACCGGAAGCTCGCGCCACGCCGGTCTCACCGAGGAGAGGTCCGCATCCGCCTTGAGGGTCAGCTGCTCGTAGCGGCCATCGCGGACGACCACGATGCCGGGCTGGATGTCGCCGATCGCGCCGGCGTCGATCGGCGCTCGCTCGAAGTACCGATCGATCGCCCGATCCAGAGCACCGTCGCCGCGCACGACGCGATGCGTCGCGAAGATGCGAAGACCCGCGTCGTCCGCCGAGCAGAGATAGGCGAGGACGTAGTTGATCGGGGCGTCGGCCGAGGCGCCGCCCGTGCGTTCGGCAAGATACGCGAGCGCGGTCTCGTAGCGGTGGTGCCCGTCCGCGATGTACACGCGACGCTTGGCGAGAGCGTCGCGGAACTCGCCGATCGCGAGGCGATCGCCGACGGCCCACACGCGGTGCTGTTGGTCGCCGACGGTCGCCTCGGCGGTCGGTCTCGTGCCCTCGATGTGGCGGGCGATGCTTCCGGCGATCTCGCCGCGCGCGTCCTCGTACACCCCGAAGATCGCGCTCGTGTTCGTGCGTGTGGCGCGGAGCAGCGCGAGGCGGTCCTCCTTGGCCTTCGGGAACGTGAGCTCGTGCGGCATCACGATGCCCTCGTCCGGTCGATGGAGCCGCAGCGCGCAGTGGACCCCGCGCCGCCGCACTCGGGCCCTGCCAACGGAGAACTCGTGGTCGTGCACGTAGATCGCCGCCGCCGCATCCTGTTTCATCACGCCGCGCAGGCGCCAGGCCGCAAGGTCCGCGGCCGCGGCGGCGTAAGGATCGCCGTTGGGCTTCGGAAACTCGATCCGTACGAAGTTGTGCGGGCTCTGTGCGTAGAGCCGCTCGCGCTCCTCCGTGCTGATGACGTCGTAGGGCGGACACAAGAGCGCGCCGAGCGGCTCGGGCTGATCACCGTAGCGCAGGGCCTTGAAAGGGGCGACGTCGGCCATCCCCCGATTCTGGGGCACGCCCGAGCGCGACAATTCCGAACGTGGAACATCGTGCGCTCGTCGTCGGGGCCGGCAACGCCGGGACGGCGCACGCCGACGCGCTCAAAAGCCTCGGCATCGAGGTCGTCGGTCCGTTGAGCGGCACCGCGACGGTGGCCGACCTCGCGCCGCTGCGCGATCCCGCGGTCGATGTGGTCCACGTAACGACCGCCAACGACCTGCATCCGCCGCTCGTTCGCGAAGCACTTCGCGCGGGCAAGCACGTCGTGTGCGAGAAGCCGCTCGCCGGCGATCTACACGGAGCCGAGCAGATGGCTGAGTGGGCGAGGCTCAGTGACCGGCACACGACGGTCTTCCAGAACTACCGCTTCCTTCCGCTCGTCGCCGAGCTCGCGTGGCGCGTCGCGGCGGGCGAGCTGGGGCCGGTACATCTCGCGCGGGGTGCGTACCTGCAGGACTGGTTGCTTCTCGGGTCGGACGACAACTGGCGGCTCGACACGTCGCGCGGGGGTCTCTCGCGCACGGCGGCGGACATCGGCGTGCACTGGCTCGATCTCGTCGAGACGATCACCGGACGTCACGTCGAGGCTGTCATCGCGCAGGTCGGCTACCTTCATGGTCGCAAGACCGAGGATCACGCCGGTCTTCTCATTCGCTTTTCCGGCGGGCTCCAGGGCACCTGCACCTTGTCGCAGGCGTCCGCCGGCCGTCGCAACGAGATCGAGCTTTCGCTCGATGGCAGCGCGGGGTCGGCCACGTGGCTCAGCGAACGAAGAGATGAGCTCTGGGTCGGGGCTCGCGATCGCTCCCCGCAGATCGTGACGCGATCGCGCCTGCACTCGCCATCCGCGCGCCAGCTGGCCCAGCGTCAGGCCGGCCCGGAGGAGGGACGGCGCAATCTGCTCGCCGCGTTCTATGGAAGCCTTGACGGAACGCCGCCGCCCGTGCCCTTGCCGACGTTCGACGACGGTCTTCGACACGTTCGCTTCGCGGAGGCCGTGATCGTCAGCTCGAGGCGTCGAGCTTGGGTGGAGATCGAAGAAATGAAAGCGACGTCGGTCGAGGTCCGGTCGTGACCCGGCTGGGCATTCAGGACCACCTCGTGCCAGGAGCGACGCTGTCGCAGAAGTACGAAGCCGCGCGGCGCTTCGGCTTCGACGCTCTCGAGCTCTCGGAGCGCCCGGCGTTCGACGAAGCCCGCGCCGCGATCCGCGAGCGGGTCCCGGTTACGGCGATCGCGGGCGGCTACCGCGGCTGGCTGATCGATCCGGATCCCGGGAACGTCGCGGCCGCGCGCACCGATATCGCGGAGCTCCTCGGTCTCGCGGGCGAGCTCGGGACCGGCGTCATCGTCGTCCCGATCTGGGGACGCACCCGCAACCTTCCGGGCATCGCGACCGGGCGTACGCGCGCCGAGGACGAGGCGCTCTTCCTCGAGGGACTGCGTCCACTCGCCGAGCGCGCCGAGCGGTCGGGCGCCCGCATCCTCATCGAGCCGCTCAACCGATATCAGAACGACGTGTGCGTCACCATCGCCGACGCGGTGCGCTTCCGCGACGCGCTCGACAGCCCGGCTGTGCTCGTCGTTGGCGACACGTTCCACATGAACATCGAGGAGGCGGACATGGCCGCATCGCTCGCGGAGGCGGGGGAGCGGCTCGGCTATGTCCAGATGGCGGACTCGCAGCGCTTCGAGCCCGGCGCGGGCCACATCGACTTCACGTCGATCTTCTCGGCGCTCGCCGGCATCGGCTACGCGGGGGACATCGGCATCGAGACCGCGGCGCTGTCGGGCGACCCGGAGACCGTCCTGCCGCGCACCGCGGCCCTGGTGCGCGATCTCATCCGCGAGAGCGAGCTCGCAGTGTGACCGCGCACATCGACGATCTGGTCGCTCGCGGCGAGATCGGCGGCCGCACGGTGCGGATCCTCGATACGGGCGAGGTCGATTGCCACACGTACCCGGTCGCGCCGCTGGCCGACGGCGCTGTCCGGGTGCGCAGCGCGCGTACCGCGATAAGCCCAGGAACCGAGCTCACGTACGTCGGCCGCGCGGCGACGAATCCCTACCTGCACCGGCGCTGGGACCCGGAGCTGCGGCTCTTCGTCGACGGAACGCCGTCCGTCGCGTATCCGATCGTGTTCGGCTATCGCGCTGCGGGCGTCGTCGTCGAGTCCCGCACCGACCGCGTGCGCGAAGGGGCGCGCGTTTTCGGCAAGTGGCGGCACACCGAGTTCACCACGCTCGCCGCCGCGGATGCCGAAGCGCAGCTGCTGCCCGCCGAGCTCTCGTTCGACGACGGGATGGATCTCGCGCAGATGCTGCCGATCGCGCTGAACGCCGTCGCGTTCGCGGAGGGCCGCCACGAGGGCGGACCCGCGGTCGTGTTCGGCTGCGGTCCGATCGGTCTGCTGGTCGGCCAGGTCGCGAAGGCGACGGGCGCGACGACGGTCTACGCCGTCGACCGCCTGGCCACGCGCTTGGAGATCGCGCGCACGCTCGGGTTCGAGGCTGTCGCTTCCGATGGAGATGTTGCGGCGCGGCTCAAGCGCGAGCTCGGCGCCGAAGCGACCGCGGTCGCGTTCGAATGCACCGGCAGCACGGCGGCGCTCTCCGATGCGGTCCGCGTCGTGCGGCGGCGCGGGACCGTCGTCGCGGTCGGCTTCTACCAAGGCGACGCGGCGGGCCTTCGCCTCGGCGAGGAGTTCCACCACAACGGCGTCGAAATTCGCTCGGGCCAGATCGGGAATCCGCACCCGAGCTTCAATGCGAAAACGCTGCGTGCGCGATCGGTCGAGCTTGCACGAACCGGCGCGGTCGTCCTCGGCGGCCTTTCCCGCTACGAGCTTTCCGTGGAGGAGGCGCGCGCCGGCTTCGCGGCGCTCCGACGACCCGCCGAAGTTCTGCAGGTCGTGTTCCGTTACGGCTAGAGTCACCGGGAAGCGATCCAGCGGGGAGGTACCGAGATGCGAGGGATGAGCTCACGCAGTTTTGCGCTCGCGGCCGCCGCGGCGATCCTCGTCACCGCCTGTTCGACGACCGGCACGCCCGCCGGCGGCGGTGGCACGACGGCGGATCAGGGCAAGCCCTTTGTCTTCGCGTCGACGCAGTTCAGCCCGGTCACGGAACAGGAGAACATGCGCAAGAAGATCCTGGCCGCATATCAGGGCGCGTCGGTGGACTTCGTCACTGACCAGGAGCCGGTCATCCTCAACCGCATCTCCGCGGAAGCGAAGGCCGGCGGTGAGGGACAGATCGGCCTCGCGGGTATCGAGAACGGTCAATTCGCCGCGCTCGTCGCGGCCGGCGCATTCGACGACGTCACCAAGATCGCCGACAAGCACAAGGACCAGAAGATCCCTCAGGACATGCTCACGCTGGGAAAGTTCGGTGGAAGCGCGCAGGTCTACATCCCGTGGATGCAGGCGACCTACTTCATGGTCGCGAACAAGCAGGCTCTCCAGTACCTGCCGAGCGGCGCGGACGTGAACGCGCTCACATACCAGCAGCTCATCGCCTGGTCCAAGAACATCTTCGACAAGACAGGTCAGAAGAAGTTTGGCTTCCCAGTGGGGACCGATGGGCTCATTCACCGGCTCATCCAGGGGTACTTCTACCCGTCATATACCGGCGGACTCGTCACGACCTACAAGAGCGCGGACGCGGCCGCGATGTGGAACGACATGAAGGAGCTCTGGAAGTACTCGAACCCACAATCGACCACGTACGCGAAGCTCCAGGAGCCGCTGCAGTCGGGCGAGATCTGGATCGGCATCGACCACGTCGCGCGCATGATCGAGGTGCTGAAGGCGAAGCCCGACGACTTCGTCGCCGTGCCGGCGCCTGCGGGCGCAAAGGGCCGCTACTACATGAGCGTGGTCATCGGCCTCGGCATCCCGAAGGCATCGCCGAACAAGGCGGGAGCGGAAGCGCTCATCGACCACCTCTTGAAGCCGGAGACGCAGATCATCACGCTGCGCGAGAACAGCTTCTTCCCGGTCGTCGATGTGAAGATGCCCTCTGACTTGAACAAGGGCCTTCAGCTCGAGGCTGACGCCGTGGCCAAGCAGGCCAACTCCAAGGACGCGAAGGTCGTGCCGCTACCCGTCGGCCTCGGCGCGAAGGGTGGCGAGTTCAACAAGGCGATCACCGACACCTTCGTGCGGATCCTGGTGAAGGGCGAGAGCGTTCAGACTGTTCTCGACGAGCAGGCCGCGATCATCCAGAAGCTCATGACCGACGGAAACATCAAGTGCTGGGGCCCCGACGGAACGTCGAGTGGTCCCTGCCAGGTGAAGTGATCTAGGCAAAGCGGAGGGGGGAGAAGATGCGAGCGCGCACGGAGCGATTCCTGCCGTTTGCGCTCCTTCTTCCCTCGATCGGATTCCTCGGACTTCTGATCGTCATCCCGATGGTGCAGGCGCTGCTCCTCGCGGTCATGGCGGAGGGCGGCGGGCTCAGCGCCGAGAACTTCCAGCGGATGTTCGCCGACGTCAACTTCAGCGACGCCTGGCGCAACACCCTCCTGCTGCTCATCCTCATCGTGCCGCTTCAGTTGGTGCTCGCGCTGTGCATGGCGCTCCTCATAAACTCACGCTTTCGCGGCCACGGCTTCTTCCTGTACATCTACGCGATCCCGCTCGCGATCTCCGATCTCGCCGCCGGAATCCTGTGGCTCGCGGTCTTCACCGAGCGGGGATATCTCAACAGCACCCTTCAGAACGCCGGCGTGATCACCCAGCCCATCCTGTTCCTTTCATTCGACAACCTCGGTGGGATCCTGACCGCGATCGTCATCGCCGAATCGTGGCGGGCCACGGCGATCGTGCTGATCATCCTCATCGCCGGGCTGCAGCTCATTCCGCGCGACTTCTTCGAGGCGGCGGACCTGTTCGGCGCGAATCGCCTCCGCCGGACGGTGCACGTGGTGCTGCCGCTCCTCCGGCCGAGCCTCCAGTCCGCGCTCATCATCCGCACGATCTTCGCGTTCCAGACCTTCGCGGTCGTGTTCGCGCTCGCGGGCCGCAACATGCCCGTGCTCGCCGGCGAGGCCTACACGTGGTACGCCACGAACCGAAACGAGCACATCGCCGCCGCCTACGCCGTGCTGCTCCTCGGCCTGACGATCGTCGCGACCGTGGTGTACCTGCGGGTGCTCGGTCTGCGCGAGGCGGAGGTGCAGCGGTGAACGCTCGCGTCCTGGACCGAAGCCTTCTGTACGGCGCGGCGGTCTTCCTCGCGGTGTGGGTGCTCGTCCCCTTCTATCTCATCGCGATCTCGGCGTTCACGCCGCAGGCGAAGATCTTCGACTATCCCAAGCCGCTCGTACCCACGAGCTTCTCCACCGACACGATGCAGTTCTTCCTCGAGGCCCGCGGCGTGCTGCCGTCGGTCTTGAACAGCCTTCTCGTCGCGGTGTTCACGATCATCTTCGGCCTCGTGCTCGGCACACCCGCCGGCTACGCGTTGGCCCGCTTCCGGTTCCGTGGACGCGAGGCCTTCCAGGTGATCGTGCTCGCGACGAAGATGTTCCCGATCGCGATCCTGTCGATCCCGCTGGCCGTCACATTCCTGCAGCTCGGCCTCTACGACAACCTCGTGAGCGTGGCGCTCGTGCACACGGCGATGGCGCTGCCGTTCATCATCCTCGTGACGGGCGGCGTGTTCGTCGCGGTCTCGCACGAGCTCGAGGAGGCCGCGCAAACTCTCGGCTGCAGCCGATGGGGCGCCTTTCTTCGCGTCGCGCTGCCGCTTGCGCTGCCGGGGCTCGCGGCCGCGGCGATCTTCACCTTCGTGATCTCCTGGAACGAGGTCTTCGCGGCGACGATCCTGACCCTGCGCACGCGGACGCTGCCCGCGCAGGTCCTCGCATCCCTCGCGACATCTCCGCTCGCGTACAAGTTCGCCGGTGGCCTCTTCATGGTCCTTCCGGCGATCGTCTTCATCTTCCTCATCCGCAAATACCTGATGAACCTCTGGGGGTCGCGCTGATGGCCAGCATCACGATCGACGGCGTCAACAAGATCTTCGGGAAGACGCCGGCGCTCAAGGACATCTCGCTCGAGATCCGCGACGGCGAGTTCATGGTCCTGTTGGGCCCGTCCGGATGCGGCAAGACGACGCTCCTCCGATGCGTCGCCGGCCTCGAGCAGGTGAACGGCGGGCGCGTGAAGATCGGCGAGCGCGACGTCACCGATCTCGCGCCGCGCGACCGCAACATCGCGATGGTCTTTCAGAGCTACGCGGTGTTCCCGCACATGACCGTGGGCGGCAACATCGGCTTCGGTCTTCGCATGAAGCGGCGTCCGAAGCCTGAGATCGAGAAGCGCGTGCGTGAGGGCGCCGAGCTCCTCGGACTCGTTCCGTTCCTGGACCGCTATCCAGCGCAGCTCTCGGGGGGCCAGCGCCAGCGCGTCGCCGTGGCCCGCGCTCTCGTCATGGACGCGCCGGTGCTCCTCATGGACGAACCGCTATCGAACCTCGACGCGCTACTTCGGCTGCAGGCGCGCGCCGATCTCAAGCGTCTGCACAAGGAAGTGAAGCGCACGACGATCTACGTCACGCACGACCAGGTCGAGGCGATGAGCATGGGCGACCGGATCGCGGTCATGCGCGAAGGCGCGATCGAGCAGCTCGGGGCGCCGATGGAGATCTACAACAACCCGGCGAGCCAGTTCGTCGGCGGATTCATCGGATCCCCGCCGATGAACTTCCTGCGAGGCGCCATTCGCGACGGCTCGTTCGCTGGCGACGGATTCGACGTGCCGATCACGCGGATGCGCGGGGACCTGCAGGGCCGGGAGATGGTGCTCGGCGTCCGAGCCGAGCACATCACCATCGCGGGCGAGGGCATCCCTGCGCACGTCATGGTCGTCGAGCCGCTCGGTTCGCACGCCCTCGTGACCGTCCTGGTTGGAAAGACCCCGGTGAAAGTCCAGGCGCCGATCGACGTCGCCGTCCGGCCCGACCAGGCCATCAATCTGCATTTCGACGAGGCGACGCTCCGATGGATGGACGCCGGCACGGGCTCAGCGATCCAGCGCTGAGCGGCGAGGGGCTCGACCGCCGCAAGCCCTACAAACCGCTCGACGTCGGCAACGGCATCGTTTCCGGATCGCTCACCGCGAATGGTCGCTGGCTCTCGCTGGGCATCGCACATCCGATCCACGGCCGGATCGAGCTGACGACCGCGCCGCCGTTCACGGGCGAGCTTTTCGTGCAGGCGGCCGTCCGCGCGTATCGGGCGTCGCTCGCGGAATCCGTACGCCTCAGCTTCGGGTTCGACCTGCTCGACGACGAGCCCAGCCGAGTCGAGCTGGTCGCGGATTCTTTCCCGTACGCGTTCGTCGAGCGGCCCCAGGGACGCTTCGAGGTGACGACCGTCGCCCCGCGGGGGCGGCAGGGAGCCGTCCAGATCCTGCGCATCCATGCCCGCGCGGCCATCGTCGGCCCGAGCTGGGGCGGAGCGATGCGGCTCGCGCGTGCCGAGTTCACCCAGCTCACGCCGCGCGCTCCTCTGCCCCCCGCGCCCCAGCGGAACCGCTCGAAGCTCGAGGACGACGTTTTCTGGATCGAAGACTCGGGCCTCGGCGCGGCCGCGGCGATCGCGCAGACGCCGGCGCTCAACGTGGACGAAGGCGGCACCGGAACCGCGGTCCTTGCGATCGCGCTCGCCGAGGATCGACCGACGGCGGTAAAGGAAGCGAGAGAGCTGTGCGCACAGGGCGAGGCGCTCGTGGCACGCGAGCTCGCCGACAGGCGAGCGTTCTGGACTGGCCTGGGGCTTACGCGCGAAGAGGACGCGCCCATCCGACGTGGCGTCGCGTACGCGCTCGACGAAGGCGCCTCCCGATCGGGCGACGCCGTGGCGGTTCTCGCGGATCACGTGATCCTTCCGCTTGTCTGGACACGGGATGCGTACTTCATGTGCCGGGCGCTGCTCGCCGCCGGCCCGCACGAACCCTCGGTCGCCGCCGTCATCGAGGGATTCCTCCGGTTCGCGTTCGAGCGTGCCGAGCGCGTCGGCGGATCGTGGCCGCGCGCCTCCCTCCCGTCGGGACAGGCGATGGATCCGGTCTTCCAGCTGGACCAGCAGCTCTGGCCGCTGCTTCTCCTAGCCGACTACGCTCGCCTCACCGGAGATCTCGACGTTCACGTTCGGTTCGGCGCCGCGGTCGGGGCGGTCATCCAGACGCTGCTGCGTCGACGCCAGCCGTTCGGACTCATCGCGACGGACGAGACGCCGGCGGACGATCCGCTGACCCAGCCATACCACT
>VBIZ01000036.1 GCA_005880575.1 Chloroflexota bacterium
CTGGACCAGCGAGATCCGCAACAGGTAGGCGCCCGGCGTCGCCGGTGCCGTGACCGTGAGCTGCACGGTCCGCTGCTGCGTCGGCGCGATGTCGGCGCCGAGCGGAGTGCGCACGCCGTCCCACACGACGGGAGTGCCCGACGGGTCGTACCAGTGGTAGCTGAGGTTCACGAGGCCGGGAGCCGTCGATTTCCAGGTTTCGGACCCCGTGTTCGTGAGCGAGACCGCGACGACGAACGTCATGCCCGCCGCGACCGATCCGGGCGGCGCCGCGACGTAGGTCCCGACGAGCGTCTCCGCCGGCCTCGCGAGCGCCGCGCTTCCGGGAAGCAGGACCGCGATCGCGGCAAGCGCCGCTAGGACGTGCCTCAAACCGACCCTTCCCTTTTCCTCAAGGCTCGCTTGCTCGCCGAGCTATGGGTTCGTGTTCACCACGAGCACGTTCTCAAGATGCCGGAGGTCCACGGCGGGAACCAGGATCGCGCGCTGGAATGTCCCGTTCTCGCCTTTGGTGACCTCAACGACCTTACCGAGGATGAGACCTTTCGGATAGAGCGATTTGAGGTCATTTCCGATCGCGAGCCCCGCGGTGATGACGACATCGCCAACCTTTACGTCCTCCGTTTGGAGGATCCAGTCCATTACCAGCGAGTCGCCGAACTGACCGCGCACGATGCCCGCGGCACGCGAGCCCTGGACGAGGGCCGACACAGCCGATGACGAGTCGGTCACGAGGAGGACCTTGCTGTAGTTGTTGCCGACTTCACTCACCCGACCGACCACGCCCTGATCCGAGATGACCACGTCGTCGAGCAGCACGCCGTCCTTGGCGCCCGCGCCGAGGACGATCGTGTGGAGGAGGCCGGATGGGTCGCGCGCGATGACCGGCGCACTCTGCGTCTGGAGCTTCAGCTTCTTCGCGGCCTCGGCGAGCTGCGCGCTCTGCAAAGCCTGGAAGGATTGCTCGCGGAGCTGGACGTTCTCGAGCGTGAGCTCGTCGACCTTCGCCTTGAGGGCATCGTTATCGGTCCGGAGGTTCTCGATCTCGGTGACCGCCTGCCAGGCGCCGCCGGCCGCCGAGCCGACCTGGCCGAGCACGCGCTCGGCGGGGACGAGGAGCTCCGTTACAAAGGTCGCGCCGGCGCGGACGAAGCTGGTGTCACGAAGCAGGAGCAGGGCGAGCGACACGACGAAAAGAGCGGCGAAGGGCCGGATGAAGGCGTTCCCGGAGCCTGGGGCGCGCCGCGCGCGCCCAAATGTGGCCATCCCGGATATTTAACGCGGCAAACGCCCGTATGTCTCTAGTTCTAGCGGGGAAGCGCCGCGTATGTCTCCATTACGAGACTGCGTTCGTAGTTCTCGAGCTCTTCGAGGATCTTCCCGCAGCCGCGCGCGACGCAGGTGAGCGGGTCGTCCGCGACGTGGACGGCCATCTGGGTCGCCTCCGCGACGCGCGTGTCGAGCCCCCGGAGAAGCGCGCCGCCGCCCGCGAGGTAGATGCCCTGGTCCATGACGTCGGCGACGAGCTCGGGCGGGGTCTCCTCGATCGTGTCCTTGATCGCGTCGACGATCTGCTCGACCGACGGGTCGAGCGCTTCGCGGATCTGGGCGCTCGTGACCTCGATCGATCGCGGCAGCCCGGTGAGGAGATCGCGTCCGCGGAAGAACGTGGTGACCTCTTCGTCGAGCGGATACGCGGAGCCGATCGCGATCTTGATGTCTTCTGCCGTCCGCTCGCCCATGAGCAGATTGAACTCGCGACGGGCGTAGGCAACGATGTTCTGGTCCATCTCATCGCCGCCGATGCGGATCGATCGCGATACGACGATGCCGCCGAGCGATGTGACCGCGACCTCCGTCGTGCCGCCGCCGATGTCGACGATCATCGAGCCCGACGGTTCGTTCACCGGCAGTCCCGCTCCGATCGCCGCGGCCATTGGCTCCTCGACGAGTCGCGCCCATCGCGCACCGGCGGAGAGCGCGGCGTCCTGGACCGCGCGCTTCTCGACTTCGGTGACGCCGGACGGAATGCCGATGATGACTCGCGGGCGCGGCAGGAGCGCCATGCCCGAGTGCACCTTCTGGATGAAGTAGCGAAGCATCTGCTCGGTGATGTCGAAGTCGCTGATCACGCCATCGCGAAGCGGACGGATCGCGATGATCGAGGCGGGAGTGCGTCCGACCATTCGCTTGGCCTCGGCGCCGATCGCGAGGACCGCTCCGGTGCGCGCGTCCTTGGCTACGACGGACGGTTCACTGATGACGATCCCGCGCCCACGGACGTGGACGAGCGTGTTCGCCGTGCCGAGGTCGATGCCAACGTCGCGCGAGACCAAGCCGAATACCGAATCGAGCAATCCCAGGGACCCTCCGAAGCGCCGTGTCCTCGCGCCGAACTGTAACGCGAGAAATGGGGCCTTAGCGCGGTGCAGGCGTCTGAGTTGGTGTCGGTCGGGGAGTAGTTGAGGCCGGAAAGGTCGGTTGGGGGTCGGGCCCGAGGTCGCCGGAGGGGGTCACCGGCCGCCTCAGGCGGGCGACGGTCTCCAGAGATCGATCTCGGGAAGGCCGTGCATGCTCAGGAGCTGCGAGATCTCACCGGTGTGGAAGGCGTCGTGTGAGAGGAGCCGCATGAGCACCGACTGCCTGGTGTGCTTCTGGGTCTTTCCACCGATCTCGCGTGTGAACTCTTCGCCGAGCATCGCCGGGGTCCATCGTTCGAGTGATCGCTCGATGATCTTCCACGACGACTCGAGCGCGAAGACAAGCTCCTTCGAACCGCGCGGCGTGCTCTCGTCGTCCTCCCAGCCAACGCCGCTCGATGGGTCGGTGAACGGCGTGTTCTCCGCGCCGCTCTCCTTGAATACGCCGCAGAGCCAGTAGACCCGGGCGCCTGCGGTGTGAGCGGCGATCGCCCACATCGGCCACTTGCCCGGAGCGGCCCGCGACCTCAGCTGCTCGTCGCTGAGACCGCGGATCGCGTCGACGAGGCGGCCGTTGTATTGGCCCCAGCGGTCATAGAAGGACGCGACGCCGCTCACAACTGGATCGTAAGAGTTCGCGAGCGCCAAGTCGGATGTCCGATGACCAGCAGCATGAGACGCTGGTGAGGATGCGCGTACTACTCGTTCTTGTTCTCGTCCTCACCGCGTGCACGACGCAGCCGAACACGGCTGCCTCGTCCACCCCTACGCCGCCGCCCTCTCCGTCGACCACACCGAGCCCGTCGCCGACGAGGTCAGCGACGCCGTCGCCTTTACCGATCGCACTCCCATCGTTCGTCGCTCGCGTTCGTCAGCGAGCGCGAAGGTTTTCTTCTCATTTCCGGGCAACCCGGGACTCTCTGCGGCTCAGTCAACTCTGAGATTTGGCACACGAGCGACGGCGCGACGACGTGGCAGAAGCTCCCCGCGACTGGGATCAATGACCCGTGCAAGAGCGACATCAGCGCGGCGGGCCCGAGCCAAGCGTTTGTGGTCGGGTTGGACCAGAACAAGGCCGCCGTTGTCTACCGCAGCCAGGACGGGGGCGTGAGGTGGCAGATTTCGAAGCCACTGCCCAACCCACCCGCGCCGGTCGCGACCGGTGGGGTCTATCCGCATCGGGTCAGTGCGTTTGGGTCCACCTTGCTTATGGATGCCACTCTCGCGCCACCAGCGACCAACTACGTCTACAGCTCGACCGACGGAGGAGCCAGCTGGAGCTTTGTGACGACGGCGCCACCGAGCGATGGATTCGTCACATTAGTGAGTGCCTCTCGCTGGATCACGATTAGCGCGCCCGATGATTCGAAAGAGACGACAGACGGCGGCCTCTCCTGGCACGCGTATACGACGGATTACAACCAGGCCGCTTCTGTCGCACCGGCGATCGTCTTCGGCGACGCGAGCGTCGGCTACGCGACGGTACGCGGAAGCATTCAGCGGACGACGGACGGCGGGGCGCACTGGACCGCGATCAAAACCCCTGGGACGGGATAGCCGGCTACACGCAGCCGTTCCCGGTGGCGCACGCGATGTACAGGAGGACGTAGCCGCCGAACACGAATGCGATCGGGACCAGGAGCACCATCGCGAGTCCCAGGGCGATCCTTCGGCCCGGGCCGGAGCTGTTCGGATCCGCGTCGACCTGAGCGGCGCTCACCCTGAACGCGCTGCGGTCGATCGTGGTCTCTGACCTCGAGGCCGTGACCGCGGCGGGGCTGATCAGGTCGCGGAGCCTCGTGGCCGACTCCAGCAGCTCCGCTCGGGAAACGGTTCCCTGCGAGGCCATGCACAGAACGGCGCCCCGTCCGATGAGGAAATTGAGGCCACGGCCGTGCTCGCTGAGCCACGCGCGGACCGCCGGTCCAAGAACTTTCGGCGCCGCGGTCGGATCCTTCGAACGGACGTTGAAGACCCGATCGAAGTCCGGGTCTCCGAGCTGCAGATCGCGGTAGCCAACCTTCGCGGCGACCTTGGTGAGAAAGGACTCGGCGGTGATCGTGATCGGTTCGCTGTCGATCGGGCTCGAGACGAGAGCGCACGTGAAATTCCGTTCCACGGCGCCGCCCCTTGGCGTGTCCACTTCGTACCCGTAATCGAAAAGCTTGACGTCGTAACCATGCCACCGACCGCTCAGGGCACGCTGCACCTGGTTGCGGTCGCCGGCGCTCGTGAGCGCACTCGCGAGATCGCGAATCTCGGCGGATGCGGGGTCCTCCTCGTACGAGAGACCCAGCTCGTCGGCGACCGATCGCGCGACCTGATCGCGCTGTCGGTTGCGCCGCGCGGACCACCAGACGAACGCCGACGTGGCCGCGACGCCTCCAGCGGCCGCGCCCAACAGCACAGGGTTTTGTTGCGCGAGACCGAAGAGCAGCACGAGCCCTGCAAATCCGAACAGTGCCCACGAGCCGCGCGCCGGGTCCGAAGCTCCGGAGAGTGCACGGAGCCACGCAACCAGAAGGACAAACATCGCGAAGGCGATCGCGCCGAGAACGAAGTCGACTACCACCGAGACCCCGCGAGAGGCTATCCCGTTCGGCTAGGAGTGGGCGCGCTCTCCCTCGACCTTGCCGCCCGGGTGAACGGTCCAGTCGCGCTCGTCGAAGTCCTTCGCGCAGAACGGGCAGATGTTCCACTCGGGACGGATGAGCTTGCCGCAGTTCGGGCAGACCCTCTTGAGCCGCGTGCGGCAGGTCGGGCAGAGGATGAACTCCTCCTGCACGCGTTCCTTACAGGTCGGGCACACGACGCGCTGCTCCGCTTCGGCGAGAAGGCTCTCCTCCGCGAGCTGGCGCTCGTAGGCCTCACCGAGCGTCTCCTTGGGACGAACGATGAGATAAAGGAAGAGCCCGAAGATGTTCAGGATCACGACCATCAGCCCCGCGAGGTACGGAAGGAGCTGGTTCTCGGTGCGCTGCTGGGCATCGCGAACGGTCCAGAACACCATCGCCAGGTAGATGGCGAGGATGTACAGCCCCGCCAGCCGGACCGAGAGCTGGATGAGCGGGTTGCTGACGATCGACGTCCAGAGCTGACTGAGATCAGGCATTTAGCACGGCTCCTATGCGTACGGTGTCACGACGGACCCGGTCGCGCCAATAATCAAGTAGGTCTCTAAGAGTCTGCTCGAAGGGGATCGTCGGCTCCCAGCCGGTCGCCTTCTGAAACTTGGAGGCGTCCGCCCAGAGGATCGGGACGTCCGAGGGGCGGAGCCGCGCGGGGTCTTCTTGAGACCGGATCTTCACCGTCGAGTTCGCCAGCTGCATCGAGAGCATCTCGCCGATCGCCCAGGTGCGGCCGCGGCCGACGTTGTAGACCTCGCCTGGCTCGCCGCGCTCGAGCGCGAGCCAGTACGCCCGAACCATGTCCCGGACGTCGGTCCAGTCGCGCTTGCTCGTCAGGTCCCCGTGGTAAATCACCGGCTCGTGCTGTCCCGCCTCGATCAACGCGATCTGGCGCGCGACGGTGCTGGTGACGAAGTGGGTCCCACGGCGCGGGCCGGTGTGGTTGAAACCCCGCGTCACGACGAGGTGCAGCCCGTACGACTTGAAGTATTGGTACGCGAGCTTGTCCTGCGCGACCTTGCTCACGGCGTACGGCGAGAGCGGGCGCAGCGGGTTCGTCTCTTTCATCGGGACCTCGTCCGGGTAAACAAGTCCGTATTCCTCGGATGAGCCGGCGATGTGCATGCGGATCTTGGTGTCGTGCCGGCGGATGGCCTCGAGGATGTTGAGCTGCGCTTCGACGTTGATGCGCATCGTCGCCGCGGGCTCGTCGAACGACGACTGCACGAACGACTGGGCTGCGAGATGGAAGATCCGATCCGGCCGTGTCGCCGAGATCAGCTTCTCGACGGCGCCCGCGTCGGTGAGCTCGCAATGCAGGAGCGTGACGCGACCCTTGTGCGCCTGGTCGGCCTGACCCGCGCCGGACGAGTAGCGGCCCTCGATGACGTCGAGGACGCCCTTCGCCATGAGTGTGTCGAGGTTCTCCATCCGCGAGCGCCACCGA
>VBIZ01000042.1 GCA_005880575.1 Chloroflexota bacterium
CGTATGGCGACGTGCTGCTACCGGTCGGGTACGGTCGCTGATCGCTCCGCGCTAGCTCCCGATCATCGAAAGCGGGTCGATGAGCTCGCCGTTCCGCCACACGCTCCAGTGGAGGTGCGTGCCGGTGGTGAGTCCGGTGAGCCCGGCGTTCCCGATCCGATCGCCCGCCTCGACGGTGTCCCCAGCCCTGACCGGCACGGGAAAGACGCGGCTGTCGAGATGCGCGTACATCGAAACCAGTCCCGCCTCGTGCGCGATCACCACGACCACGGCGCCGTCGCCCATCGTCCCCGCGAACACCACTACGCCGGCGGCCGGCGCGAGGACCGGTGTCCCCCAGGGGACGGCGATGTCGGTTCCGTCGTGAAAGTGCGGGTAGGAGACGCCGCGGTAGGTCTTGGCCGGCTCGAAGTAGTACGGAGTGGGGCCGAAGTCCTGCGTGTCTTCGCCCAGAAGCGGCAGGCGCCACGAGGCCGCGGCCGCCACGGTCGCGCCGTCGGCGACCAGCTGCCGGTTGGCGGCGGCATCGGTCGCCAGCTGTGTCCGCAGCGCAGTCAGGGTGATGTCATCCATGAGCTCCGCCCGAGACCGCAGCAGACCACCGCGCACGCGTGGGTCGAAGACCGACGCGAGCCTCGCCTCCACCGCATCCTGACGCGCGATCACCGCGGCAAGGCGAACGTCCGAATCCTGCTGCGCGGCGGCAACCGACTGCGCGTAGTCGATGAGCGAGTCGTATGTGTTGAAGCCCCGCGGGTAGGACCGCGCCGCCGGCGCGACGCGCGGCGCGGGGACGGGCGGACCGTCATCGGCGGCCGCTGGGGCAGCAAGCCAAGTGGCGCAGAGCAGCATGGCGAGAGAGCACGCACGGATCAACGACAAGGCCCTTCCTCACGGTCAAAGTTCGTTCGGCCGGGGAAGCGGCCGTATGTCCATCCGAATCCTCGCGGTGTCCGCTCGGTTATCGGTCAATTGCGCACCACCCGTCTTGGAGACCGAGTGGCGGATCGGCCTCCAAGCGACCGAGCGGGCCAAATCGCCGAGTCGTCGCAGCTCATTGAGATGCGGCCGCGTGTATCGGCACTGTGCGTCGATCGAACACCATCCGGCGAAGCGCCGTTGCGCAACCGAATTGATCCCGCAGTGCGGGAAAGAAGATGCGTGGTCCTTCCCTTGCTGCGCCAGGCGGAAGGCAATCGCGCGACTGAAAGGAAGGCGTGATGGGATCCGATCCGGTTCGCGGCAAGACCATTCGGTGGACGTACGAGGACGGACCGATGGCCGGCAAGAGCTTCGAGCATGTCTTCGGCGAGGACGGCGAGGTCACCTGGCACGAGACCGATCGACGCACGGCCGCGAAGCCCCCGACGAACGGCCAGCGGAAAGCCGACAAGAGGACGGCCCACACGCAGGCGAAGTACCAGGTCGCTCGGGTCAACGACAGCGTCTATGTAGTCTCGTACCTGGCGGGCTCCGGCTACACCCTCACGAGCGTGCTCGACTTCGCGGACGGCACCGTCGTGAGCTTCGCCTCCAATGAGAAGGAGCTCGTGCTGCAGCGCGGCACGTTCGAGGTAGCCGAGCGGATCGGCTGAGCGCCGCGGAATCATCGGCGACCGCCTACGGTTCAGGAACCGTGGAGCTCGGGATCTACAGCTTCGGCGAGGCAACGCCCGATCCCGAGACCGGACGAACGATCAGCGCGCACGAGCGTGTTCGGCGGCTTCTTGACGAGATCGAGCTGGCCGACAGGGTCGGCCTCGACGTGTACGGCCTGGGCGAGCATCACCGCCGCGAGTTCGTCGTCTCCGCACCTGCCGTCGTGCTCGCCGCCGCCGCGACGCGCACCAAGCGCATCCGTCTCACGAGCGCGGTCAGCGTCATCAGCTCGGACGACCCCGTCCGAGTGTTTCAGAGCTTCGCCACGCTCGACCTCGTCTCGGACGGCCGCGCCGAGATCATGGCGGGCCGCGGCTCGTTCACCGAGTCGTTCCCGCTGTTCGGGTATGACCTCGCGGACTACGACGAGCTCTTCGAGGAAAAGCTCGAGCTTCTCCTCAAGATCCGCGAAAGCGAGCGGGTCACCTGGCGGGGCCGCCATCGCGCGTCGATCGAGGACCTCCCAGTGTTTCCGCGGCCCGTTCAAGATCCGCTACCGATCTGGATCGCGGTCGGCGGGCATCCTGAGTCGGTCGTCCGGGCCGGCAGGCTGGGTCTGCCGCTCGCTCTCGCGATCATCGGTGGCGAGCCGCGCCGCTTCGTGCCGCTGGTCGATCTCTACCGCCAGGCGGGCCGCCGCGCGGGCCACGATCCCGCGAAGCTCCGCGTGAGCATCAACTCGCACGGGCTCATCGAGGAGGACTCAGGGCAGGCGGGGGACGACGCATATGCGGCGTACTCCTACGTGATGGCGAAGATCGGGCGCGAGCGCGGCTGGGCTCCACCGAGCCGCGAGCAGTTCGAGCGTGAGCGTGGACCGCTCGGCGCGAATCTCGTGGGGACGCCGGACGAGGTCGCGGCGAAGATCGTCTATGAGCACGAGCTGTTCGGATTCGATCGGTTCCTCATCCAGCTCAGCGTCGGAACGCTGCCTCACGAGAAGGTCCTGCATGCGATCGAGCTCTTCGGCACGAAGGTCGCGCCGATCGTCCGGCGCGAGGTCGAGAAAGGCTCGGTCATCGCGATGCCCGCCGGCGGATCTGCCGGTTAGCTGTCGACGATCTCGATCACCCGCGGATCCCACTCGCCGCCCGTGCGATCGATGACCCGGAGCGGGTTCGTGTCGACCACGAGCTGACCCTCCGCGTTCGCGGCGATGTGGAAGAGCTGCAGCGGTTTTGGTGCGGGGATCCGGAGGACGACGGCGGTGCGTTTGTCGTACTGCGACCCGTGGCACGGGCAGTGGAACCGGTCCTCGGCATCGTTCCACGGCACGGCGCAGCCGAGATGGGTGCACTTGCGGTACGCGGCGATGATGCCGCCGGGCGCGTGAAGGAGGAAGAACCGGCCCTCGCGGAAAAGGATGGGCCGGTCATTCGTCGTCGCGAACGTCTCGAGGAGCTGCGCCCTCGTCCCGACGGTGACGGGGTTTCCGAGGCCCTCGATCCGGTTGATGCGGATGAAGGGGGCGACCAGGGCAACAACCTCCGTCGCCGCGAGACCGAGCGCGCCGAGGAACGCCATTCTGAGAAGCGCCCGCCGCCGCCAGCGCGAAACGAGATCCGCGGATGCGCCGAGACGAAGCATGATGCACACCTCCGCCCGAACTACGACACAGGAGTAGCAGACGACTTCGTCGAGTCAAATCCGGGATGGAACCGGTGCTAGGCTCATCGACTACTCGCAGGGGAGGGCACACCATGCTGAGATCGGCTCGCTACACCTCGATTTTCTTTGCCGCCGCGCTGCTCGTGGCCGGGGCCTGCGGTCCCGCAACCACCCCCGGAGCCAGCGGCAGCGCCGGCGCTAGCCCGACCGCATCGGCGGGGGGCGCTGCCGGCACGCTCGTTTGGTATTCCGATCTGAGCGACCTGATCTCGCTCGATCCCGGAGTCGTGTACGAGTTCAGCGGCACCCTGCTCGCACACAACACGTACGAAACGCTGGTCAAGTTCGAAGGTGCCGACCTGGCCACCATCAAGCCTGGCCTCGCACAGAGCTGGGACATCAAGGACACCGGCTCGACGTTCGACATCACCTTCAAGCTGAAGACCGGTCAGAAGTTCGCGAGTGGGAACCCGATCACCGCCGACGACGTCGTGTACTCGATACAGCGCGCCATCAAGCTCAACAAGTCGCCGGCCTTCCTCTTCACCGACATCGCGCAGCTCAAGGCGGAGAGCGTGAAGGCCTCAGACCCGAGCACCGTCGTCGTCAGCCTGCCGAAGACGGCCAGCACTCAGGGCTTCCTCTCAATCCTGACCTTCACCATCGGCGGGATCGTCGACTCGAAGGAGGTGAAGACGAAGGAGTCAGGCGGCGACTTCGGTTCCGGCTATCTGCTCGATCACTCTTCGGGAAGTGGGCCCTTCGTCATCGATCACTGGACGAAGAGCACGGAGGTCCTGCTCAAGGCGAATCCGAACTATGGCGGGACGAAGCCGACTCTCTCCGCGGTCCTGGCCAAGCACGTTCCCGAGTCGACGAACCAGCAGTTCGCTTTGGAGAAGGGCGACGCGGACATCGCGGAGAACCTGAGCCCCCAACAGATCAAGGCGCTGCAGGGCAAGGCGGGCGTCACCACGGCGTCGGGCAACAGCCTGCAGCTCGTGTACGTGGGTATGAACTCGACGGTCAAGCCGCTCGACAATGTCGACGTCCGCGAGGCCTTGCGAACGGCCGTCGACTACGACGGCATCGTGAACAACCTGCTCAGCGGGAACGCGAAAAAAGTGCAGGACATCGTTCCGGCCGGGCTCGCCGGGTACAACGACGCGACGCCCTTCCAAGCCGACGTGGCCAAGGCGAAAGCCCTCCTGTCCAAGGCCGGCCAGACGAGCATCACGCTCGAGCTTCTCGTCCCGACTGGACCCGCGCCGGGCGGCGCCCAATGGTCCGACATCGCGGCGAAGCTCAAGGACGACTGGTCCAAGATCGGTGTGACCGCCAACATCAAACAGACCACGCAGGCCGAGCTGCTCACGACCTACCGCGCGCAGAGGGGGCAGCTCGTCTTGATCCTCTGGGGCCCCGACTTCCCCGATCCCGACGCCAACGTCGGGCCATTCACCGACTACAACGCGAAGTCCATCGCGTACCGGAACGGCTGGAACGACGCATCCATCGCGGCCAAGGGCCGTGACGCCGCTCTTGTGACCGATCCGACAAAGCGCGCGGCGGCGTACAAGGAGATCACCGAGTACGTCCTCCACAACGGGCCGTACGTCATCCTCTATCAGCCGACCAAGCAGTTCGGTCTTCGTTCGAACGTGAAGGGCTTTGTCTGGAGCCCTGTGGACTGGACGGAGTTCGCCGCGATATCTAAGTAGAACTCGCGCCCCATGCGCTTCCTCGCGTTCTTAGCACGACGCATCGTCGGGATCGCGGCCGTGATGATCGGTGTCTCGATCATCACGTTCGCGATCTCGCACGTCATACCGGCCGACCCCGCGGTGGCCGCGCTCGGCGATCACGCGACCGACGCGCAGATCGCGGCGTTCCGCGGCGAATATCACCTCGACCGCCCCCTTCCCGAGCAGTACGTCATTTACGTGAACGGGATCCTCCACGGCGATCTCGGAAAGAGCATCCGCACGCGGCGCTCGGTCGCCGACGACCTCGCCGACTCGTTCCCCGCGACTCTCGAGCTGTCGTTCGCGGCCCTCGCGGTCTCGCTGCTCGTCGGCATACCGGCGGGGATCTGGTCGGCGATCTACCGCGGCCGCTTCCCCGACGTGGTCGTTCGCATCGCGGCCCTCGCCGGCGGTTCGCTCCCGGTCTTTTGGCTCGGGCTCGTCGTCATCGGCCTCTTCTACTACCAGCTCGGCTGGCTTCCGGGCGGCGGTCGTCTCGACACGTTCGTCTCACCACCGCCGACGCGAACCGGGCTCTACGTCATCGACAGCCTGCTCGCGCTCGACCTCGACGCTCTGCGCAGCAGCGTGATCCACCTCGTCCTTCCCGCACTCACGCTCGGCTACTTCTCCACAGCCGTGATCGCGCGGATGACGCGCTCCAGCATGCTCGAAGTCCTCGGTCAGGACTACATGCGGACCGCGCGCGCGAAGGGTCTCACCGAACGGCTCGTCGTCGTCCGACACGGTCTCCGCAACGCGCTCATCCCGACGGTAACGATCATCGGGCTCACGTTCGGCAGCCTGCTCTCCGGCGCTGTACTGACGGAGACGATCTTCAGCTGGCCGGGGCTGGGCCGCTATGCGACGGCGTCGGCCATCAGCCTCGATTTCCCCGCCGTCCTCGGCGTCACGCTTCTGGCGGCGGTCGTCTACCCAGTCGCGAACCTCGCCGTCGACATCGCCTAC
The DNA here is from genome assembly GCA_005880575.1 of Chloroflexota bacterium. Classification (GTDB taxonomy): domain Bacteria; phylum Chloroflexota; class Limnocylindria; order P2-11E; family P2-11E; genus 3-1-20CM-2-70-9. The sequence goes on from VBIZ01000042.1 coordinate 5,982, forward strand.
TACTGGCTCGACCCGCGGATCCAGCGTGACTGAAGCCTTCACCGCGACCGGCCGGCTCGGGGCTGCGCGGCTGGTGGCGCGCGCGCCGATCCTCCGCAGCCCTCTCAACGTCGCGGCGCTCGCTCTCATCGGTCTCTTTGCCGCGTGCGCGATCTTCGCGCCCCTGATCGCGCCGTACGACCCGCTCACCCAGGCGCTCGCGTCGAGGCTCCAACCGCCGTCGCCCGAGCACTGGCTCGGCACCGATCAGCTCGGCCGCGACATCCTCAGCCGCCTTCTCTACGGATCTCGGATCTCGCTGCTCATCGGCCTCGTGGTCGTCGCGTCCGCCGGTGTGTTCGGCACATTCGTCGGCGTGATCGCCGGCTATGCCGGCGGCCTCGTGGATGAGGCGCTGATGCGGCTGACCGAGGTATTCCTGGCCTTTCCGGCCCTCATCCTGGCGATGGCGATCGCCGGAGCTCTCGGCCCGAGTCTGACCAACGCGATCATCGCGCTCGCCGCGGTCACCTGGGCGATCTACGCGCGTCTCGCGCGCGGACAGATCCTCTCGCTTCGCCGCCGCGAGTTCGTGGAGGCGGCGCGCGGGATCGGAGCGTCGCAGTTTCGGATCATCGCTCGCCATCTCCTTCCGAACGCGGTGGCGCCGCTCTTAGTGCAGGCGAGCTTCGACATGGGCTCGGTCATCATCGCGGCCGCCGGTCTCAGCTTCATCGGCTTCGGCGCGCAGCCCCCGACGCCGGAGTGGGGCGTGATGATCAGCGAGGGCCGCAACTTCATCAGCACGGAGCCGTGGCTCTCGCTCTTCCCGGGTCTGGCGATCCTGCTCGCCGTCGGCTCATTCAATCTCCTCGGCGACGGCCTTCGCGATGTGTTCGATCCGCGCCTCAGCCGAGCCGACTGACGCGGCGCTCGCCCACGCGTGTGCCGTCGCGTTCGCTAGAACCGAATATTGATCAGCGGTTTCGCGTCCGTGCCGCCGCCGATCGGTACCGACACGAGGATCACGAGCAGCACCACAACCAGCAGGAGCACGCCGATCGCAAGGCCGGCAGAAAATCCGTTGTCACTCCGCACGGCCCACCGACCAGCACACAGAGTGCCGCGCGACCCCCATCTGCGGCAGGGACTCAAAGCAGGGGCACGCTCGGCTACCAAGCAGACAAGATGACGGTATGCCTATTGCCTACTCGGGTCCGGCGATGGGAAGATGCAGGGGTTGCTTCGTCGGTCGGTTCTCGTTCTTGTGATCTTCCTCATCGGCGCCACCGGACGGAGTGACGTCGCGTCCCGCGACACAACGGGGCCGGACGCGCCCATCGGTCCCCTTCTCGATCCCGCGGCGATCCCCGAATCGGCGATACCGGTGGCGCGCGCGGCGGCGGCATCGCGCTCGGGTACCGCTATGCGTTTCCCGTTCGTGCCTGAGCCCGAGTACATCACGAGTCCAACGAACTATTGGGCCGGCCGCGACGGCGCCTCGATCGATTACATCGTCATCCATTACACCGACATCAGCTACGCACGCACGCTGCGCGCCTTCAACATCCTCGCTTCGGATGTCAGCGCCCACTACGTCATTCGCGGCGATGGTCACATCGCCCAGATCGTCGCCGAGGGCGATACCGCATGGCACTCCGGCAACGTCTGGTACAACCGGCACTCGATCGGGATCGAGTTCGAGCTCGATCGCGTGACGAACCCTGCCTTCACGACCGAGCAGTACTACGCGGGAGCCGCCCTGGTGTGCGCGATCTCCGGACGGGAGGGCATGCCGCTCGACCGCGAGCATGTCATCGGGCACAACGAGGTGCCGGGCAGCACGCACACCGATCCCGGGCCGACCTGGGATTGGCCGCACTTCATGTGGCTTACGAGCCTCTGCGCGCCGCCGACGGGCGCGACCGTACATGCAAGCTTCGTGTCGGAGTCGCCGTATCCGGAGGTCAGCGGCGACGACAAAGCCCTGGTGTCGGTGGTGCTTCGCAACACCGGCTTGACCGCCTGGCGCAGAGGCACCGCTCAGGAGGCGCGCCTCGGGATCCCGGGGAACTCGAAGGATCTCGCGTTCCTTGCCGACGGCTGGCCGGCGCCCGAGCGCCCGGCGGTCCAGGAGGAGGACATCGTCCCACCCGGAGGGAACGCGACGTTCTCGTTCCGAGTGAAGGGCGCGGCGCCGGGTACGTTCGTGGTGCCGCTCCGCGGGGTCGTCGACGGCGGCGCGTGGATGGACGATCTCGGGATCTTTACGGTCGTGACGGTCCGCTAGTCGCCGACTACGCGCGAACCTCGCGCCGCTCTTCGAGCATCCCGTGCAGGTGCGAAGCGGCTCGCTCGATGTCGAAGTGTTTGTACTGACCCGCCCGGCTCTCCGCGGCGAGGACCCCGCAGCGATGGACGTTCGCGAAGTCGCCATACGGAAATTTGTAGCGGCCCTTGTTGTCCTGATCTTCTTCGTCGTCGATGCCCAGGTACCACTTCGCGTATTCGCGCATGCCGTGCTTCTCGATGAAGCGATTTTCCTTCTCGGCGGTCGGTTGGTGCTCGCTCCAGTCGTCACGTTCGTCGACCACAACCTTGCCCTCGTCGATGAGCGTCTTTGCGTGATCGAACCCGGCTTCGTTCAGCTTCACTGCCATCACGGCGCCTTCCTTCCGTGGTTCGCGCTCTGCGGCGCTGCAGTGGGGATGCCACGGCGGGGGTGGCGGAATGTACATCTTCACTGGATCAAAGGCAGGTGGGATAAACCATCAGCGGGCGCACATGTTCCTCTGCGGGGGAGACGGCGCTCGGCGCAGGGGACGTTAGATGAAGAGTGTTCGCGGGCGAGGTGATCGCTCGGGCTTTAGACGCCGCTGGCTCGATGAAGATCGCATGCTGCACGTACTGGACGAGCTTCCGGTAGCGATGTCGATCATCGACGGAAAAGGGCGGATCGTCCTTTGCAATTCCGCGACCTCAATGATCGGTGGTGCGAGCACCGGCACCGATCTCCAACGGATGATGCGCGGCGCGAACGCGCACCATCCGGACGGTCGTCCGTTCGCTGCCGACGACGTGCCGACGGCGCGAGCCCTGCGGGGTGAGGTGGTGCGAGGCGAGCTTGTCGCACTGAAGCGCGACGGCGCGACCGAGCGCACGCTGCATCTCAGCGCGGTCCCGTTGCGAGATACTTCGGGGACGATCGTCGGCGCGGTGCTCGTTTCCATCGACGCGTCGGAGCTACGCGCGACCGACGATCAGCTTCGCTTGATGGCCATGCTTGTCCACGAGCTGCGCACCCCTCTGACGACGGCGTGGGGCCATGTGCAGATGGCGAAGCGCACGCTCGAGCGCAGCGGACCAACGAGCGTCTTGGCGAAATCGCTGCAGATCGCCGAGATCCAGCTTCGGCGCCTCGGCCGCCTTCTTCAAGAGATGCAGACATCCATCGATGCGCGGGCGCCGCTGTTCGATGTGACACCGGAGCCGACCGACCTGGTGGCGCTCGTTCGCGGGGTCACGAGTCGCCATGGCCAGCGCCACGTGCTCGAGTTTCGTGCTCCGATCGAGACGCTCGTGGCCAGCGTCGACGCGGACCGCATCGACGAGATCGTCGAGAACCTCGTCGCGAACGCCGAGCTCTACACCGTCCCTGGCGGCGCGATCCTGGTCACACTCGCTCAGGCGAAGCCGGCGGGCGACATCGAGCTTCAGGTCAAGGACAGTGGCATCGGCGTCCCGGATGCAGACCGCTCGCATCTCTTCGAGCCGTCGTTTCGCGGATCCAATGTCGGCGAGCGTGGCGGGACCGGGCTCGGCCTTTACATCAGCCGCCTCATTGCACAACGCCACGGCGGAGATCTGCGGCTCGAGTCGACCTCCTCGACGGGAGCCACGTTCACGCTCGTGCTGCCTGGGCGGGGTCACATCTGATGCGTGCCGCGGCACGAGCAACGCAGACCGTCCCGCTCGATCGTGTGGTGCCGTCCGGCAACTGGCTCCTCGCGCGGCTTCCGACGGAGGATCGTGTTCGGATCGAGAGGCGTCTCGAGCGCGTTTCGCTCGGCACGCACGAGGTGCTGTACCCCACCGACTCGGTAATCCGGCGCGTCTACTTCCCGATCCGCGGCCTCATATCCATCGTCGCGGAGTTCGAGAACGGCAGGGTGCTCGAGGTGGCCACGGTCGGGCCCGAAGGAATGCTCGGCATATCGGTCTTCCTCGAGGACTACTCGGCGCGTCAGAGCGCCGTCGGCCAGATCGCGGGCGAGTGCCTCGCAATGGGCGCCTCGTCCTTCGACGACGCGATCTCCGAGAGCGCGGCGTTCCGTGAGCTCCTCAGGCGATACAGCAACGCGTATATGTCGCTCCTTGCCCACACCGCCGCGTGCAACGGTGCTCATCGGACTGCACACCGGCTCGCACGCTGGTTACTCACCTGTCAGGACGCCGCTCGCTCCGACGACTTCGCGATCACACAGGAGTACCTGGCGAACACGCTCGGCGTGCAGCGCCCGGCCGTCAGCCTCGTGGCCGAGCGGCTCAGAGCCGATGGCGTGATCTCATATCGCCGGGGACGGATGCGCGTGCTCGATCGCGGCTCGCTCGAGGGCCGCGCATGCGAGTGCTACAGCAAGATCCGCGAGGAGTACGAGGAGTTGCTCACCTAGCAGATCGCGAATTACGTCATGTAACGGACCGACTCCCCCGCGATCCGTCACTACGGTTGAGAAAGCGATCCGCGTTCAACGCCCAGGGGAGTTTCCGATGGCTGGGACACTCATCCACTTCGTCTGCGTTCGTGCGGACCATCGCCCGAGGACCCTTGCCGGTCAACCCGCCTTGACGATCCACCGAGGCGGTTGGGCCTACTGCCGGCAGAGCGAGATCGGCGAGCACGACTGGCGGCACATCAGCCCTCGGACGAGAGACCAGCTGGCGCGTTGGGCGTGGTCAGCTTCCGACCGCGTACCAAATTTGTAAGAGGAGACAGAGATGAGCTTGGTCCCGTTCACACGCGGCGCACTTCGAGACTTCATGTCGCTTCACGAGGCCATGGACCGGCTGTTCAACGAAAGCGTCGTCCCGTCACAAGGCCAGGGCGCGGACGGATCGATCGCGCTTCCGGTGAACGTTCGTGAGGAGAAGGACGCGTACGTGATCACGGCCGCGCTCCCGGGCGTGCGACCCGAGGACATCCAGATCGAGGCGACAGCAAACACGATCACGATCGCCGGCGAGACGAGCGATGAGCGAGAGGTCGACGAAGGCGAGTACGTGCGACGCGAGCGAAGGTTCGGTCGCTTTTTCCGTTTGCTCGAGCTTCCGGTCGAGCTCAACGCCGACGAGGCCGAAGCGTCGTTCGAGCACGGCGTTCTCACCCTTCGCGTACCCAAGAGCGAGGCGACCAAGCCGAAGCAGGTCCAGGTCAAGTCGCAGGGTTCGCAGCAGCAGCTCGCCGGAAAGTCGCAGCAGTCGCAGCAGCCACAGCAGTCGCAATCGCAGCAGGCCAAGGCCGACGCGGGCCAGCAACCCAAGCGCGAGAGCGGAAACGGTCGCGACACGGGAAGCAAGCAGGAGACGCGCGAGCCGGTCTCGGCGGCGGGCAAAGGCTCCGGTGGCTCCGGTGCTGCAGGCTAGCCTCGTCGACGCGCGCGCCGACGACGGCACGGCCGCGCTCCTGG
>VBIZ01000043.1 GCA_005880575.1 Chloroflexota bacterium
CCCTCTCCGACCTCGCCGCCTCGTCCGACTATCGCAAGCACCTCGTCACCGTTTTTGCGAAAAGGGCGATCCTGCGCGCGGTGACGCGCGCGAGGGCCTGACCGAAGAGATCTCATGCTGCGCCGGTGCCGTAACGGCGCCGGCGCAGCCTGTCCATGGCGCTCGTAGCATCGGCACTCGTGGATACGCCTCTTCTTCCCCCGATGTCGTCGGTCGAGGATGTCGCCGCCGCGCTCGAGCGCGAGCGATACGTCGCCGACCGTTCCCTCGCGGTAACGCTCTTTCTCGCGCTTCGCCTGGGGAAGCCGCTCTTCGTCGAGGGCGAGGCCGGTGTCGGCAAGACCGAGATCGCCAAGGCGCTCGCCTCAGCGCTTGGGCGAAAGCTGATCCGGCTTCAGTGCTACGAGGGACTGGACCTGGCCACCGCGGTCTACGACTGGGACTACCCGCGGCAGATACTCGAGATCCGACTCGCGGAAGGCGAGGGACGGGCGAACGATGCGCGCGAGCGCATCTACAGCGAGCGTTTCCTGATAAAGCGTCCGCTGCTCGAGGCCATCGCCGGCGACGGTCCCCCGCCGGTGTTGCTCATTGATGAGATCGACAGGGCGGACGAGGAATTCGAGGCGTACCTGCTCGAGCTCCTCTCGGACTTTCAGATCACCGTCCCCGAGCTCGGTACGTTTCGCGCCGCGATCCCGCCGCCGGTGATCATCACCTCGAACCGCACGCGAGAGATCCACGACGCGCTCAAGCGCCGGTGTCTCTATCAATGGATCGACTACCCGACCGTCGAACGCGAGCTCGCGATCGTCGCCCGGCGACTGCCCGACGTGCCTGCCCGCCTCGCGCGAAGCGTCGTCGCGGCGGTGCAGGCGCTGCGGCGGGACGATCTCTTCAAGCGGCCGGGCGTCGCGGAGACGCTCGACTGGGCGATGGCCCTCGCGGCGCTTGGCACCGGCGAGCTCGACGAGGCGGCCATTGAGGCGACCCTGGGAGTCGTTCTCAAGTACGAAGAGGACGTCACACGTGTCCGTGCCGACCTGCTTCCGCAGCTCGCGGCGGAGGCCGCTCGGGCCGGCTGACGCCTTGGTGCAACCGAATCGGATATCACCGGCGTCGCAGCTTCGCTGGCACGCGCCGTGCCTTCGCATCGCACATGGACCGAAACGTATCCGACACAGCAGTTTCCCTGTTGTGGCGAGAGTGTTGCGCCGTGGACCCGAGGAGTTTCATCTAGCCATGGATGCGAACGCCGCCCTCGATGCGATCCTCGCGCTTCGCGCGATCTGGGACCAGAAGCGCGGACGCGTGACGCTCGCCGACCTCGAGATCCTGGTGCGCCGCTGCGTCCGCAGCCGCGGCGCCGCGGCGCTGCCGCCCGAGCGTTGGCGCGGTCGGCCCTGGCGCGCGACGACGCGTCACGAGGTCGTGTTCGAGTCCTGAGCGTTCGCGCGATGCGACCATGTCCAGATGCGTTTCCTTCAGATGGCGACCGTCGCGGTGCTGGCCGCATCGTGCATCTCCGGGCCGGCGGCAGCGACCCAGACCCCGGCCGCATCGCTGTCACCGCCGCCGACGGAGTCTGTAGCTCCGACATCGGCGCCAAGCCCAACGCCCACACCAAAGACCCCCAACGTCTTCGTCATCGTCATGGAGAATTCCGCGCTCACGACCGCTCTCCGGGCTCCCGCCGTGCAACGTCTCGCGGCCAAATACATGTTGGCCACGAACTACAACGCGGTCTCGTCGCCGAGCCTCCCGAACTATCTCGCCATGACCTCGGGTAGCACCTGGGGCATCACCGACGACGCGTATCACGTGCTACCCGCGGGTGGACTCGGTGCACAGCTGACCGCCGCAGGCGTGAGCTGGCGCGCGTACATGGAGGGCCTGACGTCCGCCGGCTGCACGCGCAGCCCATATCCGTATGCGCTCAAGCACAACCCGTTCGCCTATTACGGCGGCTCGTGTCCCGCCAACGTCGTCCCGTTGGACGTGCTCGACGCCGATCTCGCTGGAGAGACCCCGAGCTTCGTTTGGATCACGCCGGGTCTCTGCCACGACGGTCACGACTGCGCACTCGCTGAGGCCGGAGTGTGGCTCGAGGATCTCGTGGCGCGGATCGTCGCCTCGGCGGCGTGGCGCGACCGCGGCGTGCTGTTCATCGTGTGGGACGAAGGCGACGGGCGGTCGAGCGTCGTGCCGTTGATCGTCGCGACGCCTGACGTCGGCAGCCGCAGCGTCGACGGGTTCTACGATCACTACTCGCTGTTGGCCGCGATCGAAGATCACTTCGGGCTCTCGCGCCTCGGTGCCGCAAAAGATGCGCGGCCTCTCAGCGATCTCCTGCCCGCTCGTACGCGCTGACGACTCCCTGACCGCTAGCGCTTCTCGCCTGATCCCATGATGCCGGCGAGCCACAGAAGGGCGACCGCGCCGGCGACGAGCGCAGCCCCAATGACGGCCCACTCGCTGCGTCCAGTCATGAATGAGCCGGGAATCACGCCGATGCCTTGGAAAAAGAACACCAGTCCCGCAAGCACCGCGAAGAGTCCGACGATCCGTACCGCGAGGCGCACCGAAGCGAGTGTGCGGACTACCATTTGCGTTGTCCATGTACCCGGACCTCGCGCTCCTTCTCCTGCGAGTGGTCATCGGCGGCGTCGTGATCCCGCACGGACTCCTGAAGCTCGGCGTGGTCGGTCAAGGCGGATCGATCGCCGGTGTCGCCGGATGGTTTAACTCGATGGGCCTTCGTCCTGGAATGTTCTGGGCGTACACGGCGGTGCTCGCCGAAGCGGGCGGTGGCCTGCTCACGGTCCTCGGTCTCGGTGGTCCCATCGGTCCCGGCGTGCTCGCCGCCGATCTCGTCGTGGTGACCCTCGTGGCGCACTGGCCGCAGGGCTTCTGGGCGGGCGGAGGAAAAGTCGGGTGGGAGTTCCCGCTTCCGCTCGCGGCCGGTGCGCTCGCGATCGCCCTTGCCGGCAACGGCTCCTGGTCGCTCGACCGGCTGCTCGGCCTCACATATCCGGATTGGCTCTTGCCTGCCTGGCTCGTTCTCATGGCCGTCGGTGCGCTCCTAGCGCTGGGGGTGCGTGCGATGCAGTCTCCGAAGGCGGCGCAGTCCTAGCCCGAAAGGCAGGGTCGCCTGAATCCCGAAAAGCGATTCATATGGACGTTTCAGGGCGCTCTTAGGCCGGCCTTAGGTGCGCGAGAGAGGCTATAGGCATGTTCGAAGGTGATCCGACCGCCACAACGCCGATGACCCCGCTCGTCCCGCCTCAGCCGCCAGTTCGAAAGAGCGGTGGCGTTCCGGCGGGTCGCCTCGTCGCACTCGGACTCCTCGCATTCGTTCTTGCCGCGTTCACCGGTCGCATCGACTTCGGCGCCCTTATCACGACCGCGAGGTCGTATCTGGACCAGGCCGCACCTGCGGCGCGGACGAACACCAGCTCCACCTCCACCGACACCGCCGCGGTCGCTGCCGTAAAGGACGTCATCACGCGGGCCAACCAGGCCCAGGCTCAGGCTTACTCGCGCAATGACCCGACCCTGATGCGCGCGACCGCGACCGACTCCTATTACCAGGAGCTCGTTCAGACCAACCAGGGTATCCAGAGCAGTGGCGCGCAATCGATCGAGCTTGTCACCCTCGATTGGGTCGACGTGACCGTCAGTGGCACGACCGCCAAGGCGACGACGAACGAGACCTGGCGGACGACGTACACAGACGGGTCCGTCGCGGACAGCACCGACCGCAATGACTACACGCTCGTCCTTCAGGCGGGTGCCTGGAAGATCTCGGCCGACGTGCAGCCCACGACGCAGATCATCAGCCCGGGCACCGGCATTTCGCCCGTCGTGACCCAGCCGGGCACGCCCGCGTCGGTGACGAGCAGCTCGAGCAACTGGTCCGGCTACGCCGCGAGCGGCGGGAACTTCACCTCGGTCACCGCGACCTGGACCGTCCCAACGGTCTCGGCGAACGCGACCGGAGCCGACGCGACGTGGGTCGGGATCGGCGGGCTCACAAGCCGCGATCTGATCCAGGCGGGGACGCAGGCGATGGTCGACGGTAGTGGGGTCGCGTACACGTCATGGATCGAGATGCTGCCTCAGTCCTCACGCGAGGTACCGCTCTCTGTCAGCGCGGGTGACTCGGTCACCGTCTCGATCACGCAGCAGAGCGGGAACGACTGGCTCATCGCGATGAAGAACAACACCACCAGTGGCACCTACAACGTGACCGTTCAGTACAGCTCGTCGAACTCCTCGGCCGAGTGGGTGCAGGAGGCGCCGAGCGTCGGACGCGGCCTGGTCTCGCTCGACCAGTTCGGTGTGGTGTCGTTCAGCGGCGCGAGCGCTGTCCGAGACGGAAAGGCGATGTCGCTCTCGGCGCTCGCGGCGAAGGCGATCACGATGATCAACGGACAGGGCCAGGCGATCGCGCAGCCATCGACGGTATCGAGCGACGGATCGAGCTTCACGATCGCGAGGACCGATGCGTCGAGCACCCCGCAGACCGGCACGCGTCGGCGCCGGCCCTAGGAGAAATGCGCTAGCTCGCGGAGCGCGCTTGTCCCCGCAGCAGCATCGCGACGGTCTCAGGGTCCCCGTCCTCCACCGCCGACACCAGCTGGTCGGCGTACTGGCCAAGGCGTTCGTGGTCGGAAGGCAACGCCTGGTTCTTGTCCTCCGGATGGATCGGGAGTCGCGCCGTCTCGCGAATCGCGACGGCCATCATGTGGACGGCGTACCAGGTTTCACGGTCCACACCGGCTCGGTCCCACGGTCCGCGCGTCACCTGCTCCACGCTCCGCACTTTGCGCTGTGACGGACCGCTTGAGAACACCGTACGGGGTGAGAGATTTCGGCTACCCCGTCTGGGGGACTCGCCCGGATTCGGCTACTTTTGCTCTGTGCCGAACGAAGGAAAGATGCTCGACCCGGTCTGCGACATGATCGTGAACATCGCCGAGCAGCGCGAGCAGGGGCTGACCATCGAGCGGCCCGAGCGCGAGTACGCGTTCTGTGGCCCCGGATGTCTCCAAACATTCGCAAAGGACCCGAAACGCTACATACCGAAAGTCGAGCGCTGGCTGGCAACTGGAGAGTCCGCACCGCCGCGCATGTGACCCGGCGCCCGCGCCAGCCGCGGGCGTCCTTCTCGCTCGGCCCCTCGTGGAGTGACCCGCCGCCTGCGCCCTTCTCGCTCGGCCCCCGTGGAGTGACCCGCCGCGTGCGTCCTTCTCGCTCGGCCCCGGTGGGATCGCGATGGACAGCTCGCTAGGGGCCGCTCGCTCGAAGGACGCCCGCGTCGGGTCTAGTGAAGATCTCCTGGCACGCCGGCGTCGACCTTTCTCAGCCTGACGGTGAACACTCCGCTTTCGGTTTGTGCGCTGACGGTGTAGCCCCCGCGCGTCCGCGTGGGGGCGATGCTGTCGAAATTCGAGCCGAACGGGGAGATCGTCATCGGTGATGTCTCGCTCCCCCGCGGACCGCTCACGGTCACGGTGATGGTCGAAGCGGGCGGGAACCCATACACGAGATAGCCCGTCGGCGCGACCGGGATCAGGCCCTGCGCCGCCGGGACCGCTGTGCGCATGCGATCGGGCAGCTCAGCGACAAAATCGTTGAACGATCGGCCGGTCAGTGCGGCGTACGTCTGGGCCAGGTTCTGACCGCGTCGGAGCCGCTCGTACACGCGCGCGATCGGGGCGGTGCCGCCGACGTCCTCACGGAGCAGCTCGACCGCGCGCGCCGATTCCTGATATTTGAAATACCCGGCCCAATCGGTGAGCGCGTTCCACGAGAGCTGCGAGACGAGCGTGTTCAACGGGATCAGCGTTCCGGTGGCGGCCATGGAGGCCGCCTCGTAGCGAACGCGCACCAGGCGCCAGTCGCCGCCCGGCACCTGGGCCTCCGCGAGCCGTGCCTGTCCTTCATTGAGCCACGCCGGCACCAGGTCGCACCGCGGCGAGCACGCATCGAGCGTCAGGAGGTGGGTGAGCTCGTGCCGGATCGCCGCGACCGGGCGCCGGTCTCCGACCGCGCCCCAGTTCACGGCGATGAGCCGGAGCGACGGCTCGAAGAACGAGACCGAGTTCTCGGCGACGAAGGTCGCGCTCGCGCGGGAGTAACCGAAGATCCGCACGAACCCGTCGGCATAGCTCTCGGTGCCGCCGAACACGTAGATCACCGGCGGTCCGGAGAAGGTGCGTTCGAATTCGCGTTCGACCGCTGGGATGTCCGCGGCCACCGTCGCTGCGACCGCCTGTTCGTCCTCGCGTGAGAGGGCTCCGGCCTCGATGCGAAGGTCGCCCGGTCCGGGATCGAGCGCGAACTGGATTCCACCGACATCGCGCGTCGCGAGTGGATGCTGCTCGGGGGTCGCGGTCGGCGTGGGTGCAGGTGGGTTCGGTTCGGTCGACGATGTTGGAAGCGCGATCGGACCCGATGACGGCGTGTCACCCGAGGTAGCCGTCGGGCCGCAAGCCGCGAGCGAGATCACAAGCAGAGCGATGAGACGCGCCGTCACGCCAGAAGCGTACCGACGAACCGGCCGCGTGGTCCGGATTTTGCGGTTGTGCGGACCAAGAGATACGGATTCGTGGAGGTGCGCGCATGCCACCACGCGGTGTAACGAGCGCGAAGCGCAAGAGGCAGTACGAGCACATCAAGCGAAGCGAGTCGGCGCGCGGTCGCTCGAACAAGGTCGCCGAGCGGATCGCAGCCGCCACGACGAACAAGACCCGGCGCAAGAAGGGCGAGGCCAAGGGCTCGCGCAAGAAGACCAGCGCTCGGCGGAAGAGCTCCTAGTCAGCCGCGGAGGATCCGCGCGAGCGGCTCCGCGTGCGGTATCGCGTACCAGAGCACGACCGTGACCGCGAGGATGGCGAGCGCGAGGACCACGGCAACCGAGGTGTCTTCGCTCACCGCTCGCACGAGCAGGTAGAAGTCGATCGTCATTCCGAGCGCGAAAAGCGGCGTCGCTCCGGTGATCAGCCGTGACGAGAGGTTGACGAATCCCTGCGAGACCCAGCCTGACTCGGCCTGCCGGTGGTACGCCGCAGGCGTCAGCAGCATCAGCAGGGCGACGAGCATCAGGAACATCGCCGCGACGTGGAGCAACTGCTCGTCGTGGCTCAGCTTCTGGGAGAAGGCATTGTTAAACACCGCGACGAGCTGGAAGCCGAGAAAGGCGGTGACGCCGGGAATCAGCATCCGGGCTTCCTCGACGGTGTGGGAGACGCTTTCGCTGAGGGGCTCCCGCTCGACCGGGCCAGGGCCGGCGGGATGCTTCTGCGCCATGGGGTCGGACGGTGCACACGCCGTGCTCGCTCATTACCTGGAGGCGTGCTCGTGTAAGACCCGAGGTATCGCTCGGCCTGTACGAGGAGGCTCGCTGACGCGAGCCTCTTTGTAACTGGCAGCGGCTTTGCTCTCGATAGCGCCAACAACCATGTGGAGGCGGTCATGGACGCGTTGACCTTGCTCGAGGAGGACCATCAGAAGGTCAAGAAGCTCATGGGCGAGATCGAGAAGACCACCGAGCGCGGCGTGAAGACTCGCGAGGAGCTTTTTGGCAAGCTGGTCGAGGAGCTCACGATCCACGAGAAGATCGAGGAGCAGATCTTCTATCCAGCGGTGAAGGAGCGCGCGACCTCAAAGCAGCTCGAGGAGCTCGTCAACGAGTCGTACGAGGAGCATCACTTCGTCGATCTCGTCAAGGCGGAGATCGAGAACACGCCGTTCGCCTCCGAGCAGTGGGCGGCGAAGTTCAAGGTCATGAAAGAGAACATCGAGCACCACGCGTTCGAGGAAGAAGAAGGCGAGATGTTCCCGAAGGTCCGCAGGGCGTTCAAGAAGGACGAGCTCGAGGAGATGGGCGCGCGCATGGCAGAGCTCAAGGAACAGCTCAAGGATGTTCTGCCGGCCGAGGAGCCGACGGGAGCCTGATCTCTACGCGGCGGCGGTTGCGGGCCGGCGCGCGCGGCGGAGGAGCTGCGACGCGCCGGCCAAGCCAAAGAGCGCGAGACCGGCGACGTCCGCGGTGATGCCCGGAGCGAGCAGGAGCAGACCTCCAGCGATCAGCAGCCCGCGTTCGATGACTGTCGTCGGCTGAAGGAGGAATCCGCCCACGCCGGCCACGAGCGCGATGATCCCCGCCGCGGCCGAGACCGACGCGAGGATCGCTTCCGGAATCGTCGAGCCGGTCCACAGGATCGCGAGGCCGCCCGGCTGCGTGAACATGAAGGGGACGAGAAAGCAGGGGAGGGCGTACTTCCAGGTCAGCATCATCGTCTTGTATGGATTGCCCCCGGTGATCGCGGCGGCGGCGAAGGGTGACAGCGCGACCGGCGGCGAGACTTCCGACAGGACGGCGTAGTAGAAGACAAACATGTGCGCCGCGGGAGGTGCCACCCCAAGCGTGATCAGCGCTGGGACCACGGTGGGCACGGCGACGAGGTACGTGGCGGTGATCGGCAGCGAAAGGCCGAGAACCCAGAGGACGATCGCGGAGACCACGAGCGTCAGGAGGAGGTTCCCGAGCCCGAGGTCGAGGATGAGGCGGGAGATCTTGAGGCCGAGCCCCGTCTGCAACAGGATCCCGACCGCGATCCCGGCCACCGCGGTCGTCGCGCCCACGGGGAGCACCTGCTTCGTGCCGGCGGCGAGCGCCTTCACCATCTTTGTCGGGGACAGCGAGGTCTCGCGGCGGAGATACGAGACGAGGATCGCCACGATGATCGACCAGAAGACCGCGGTGATCGTGGAGAAGCCCGCGACGAGGAAGACGATGATCGCGAAGAGCGAGGTGTACTGGTACCAGTACCGCCTGGTGAGCTCCCAGAAGCCGGGTGCGTCGAGGGCGATGGCCCGCGCACCGAGCCGGCGGGCATCGATCTCGATCGTGAGGAGGATCCCGAGGTAGTAAAGGATCGTCGGCATCATCGCCATGACCACGACCTGCAGGTAGCTGATGCCGAGAATCTCGGCCATGAGGAACGCGGCCGGTCCCAGCACCGGCGGTGAGATCACGGCCCCGATCCCACCGGCCGACAGGATCGCGCCGCTCGACTCGCGATCGTGCCCCGCCTTCTTCAGCATCGGATAGGCGATGGAGCCGAGCGTCACTGTCGTCGCGACCCCTGACCCCGAAACGGTGCCGAGGAGGAACGAGGCGACGGTCACGGTCCGGGCCGCGCCCGTCGGGCGCTTTCCCGTCAGCGCGAACGCGAGATCGACGTAGAACTTCCCGGCGCCGGTGTAGTCGAGGATCGCGCCGTAGATCGTGAAGAGGATGATGAAGGTCGCCGCGACCTGGAGCGGCGTGCCGAGCATGCCGTCGAGCCCGAGGTACTGATTCGAGACGATGTAGTCGAGGTCCTTCGGCGGACCGCGGAACGGGCCGGGCATGAAGTCCGCGAAGTACGCGTAGGCAATCGCCGCGAGACCGATGGCGGGCAGGTGCCACCCGATCGTTCTCCGCCCCGCCTCGAGCACAGTGACGATCGCGATGACACCGAACGTGAAGTCCCACTGGTTCGGGTTGTTGACGCGGTAGATGACGGTCTCGAAGTTGAGGAAAACGTACGCCGTGATCGCAATCGAGGCGCCGACCAACGCGAGGTCGACGACGTTGACGCGCTTGATGAACCGCGGATGCATCGGGTAGAGCAGGAACGTCAGGATGAGAATCGCGGTGAGGAAGATCATTTCGTAGATCTGCGGGGTCGTGATCGTCTGCCCGAGAATCCGGAACGACGGGACGAGCACCACGCCCGTGAACGGGACCTCCGCGCCGGCCGCCGCGTAGTACAGAGCGAAGAGGGTCGTCGCGACGGCGAGCCCTGTGACCACGCGGTCCCACCAACCCGTGAAGGTTCGGGTCCTTGCTTCGGCCTCGTATTCCTCGATGAGCTCCTTGGTCTTGTCGTCGGCGAGGACCGCCTCGAGGTCGGGCCGTGTGATGACCTCGGGCTCCGTCGTGGGCTCGGTCATCGAGCACCCGCTAGAAATGCGAGCAGCCACGGCCGGTCCTGCGCACGAACGCGAACCACGGTCTCGCCGAACTGCGGCTTCAGTACGACCCGCCACCGCGAGGTCGAAAGCGTCTGCTCGCCGGCGGGCGTGATCCGGATGACGAGCTCGCTGTCGGCCCTGACCGACGGCGGCGAGTCCTCGGTCCAGAGCCCGTTCGACTGGGCGGGCTCGCCGTTCCAGCCGAAGTACTCGAGAGACCGGATGTCGCTCGAGTGGACCCGCTGGACGCGCAGCTCGTTGCCCTCGCGCGCGAGCTCCTCGAGAACGGTGACCTGGTAGATCGACTGGCGGTACGAGTACTGAAGCGGCTCAGCGCGACCCAGCGACCGCACGAACTCGGTCGTTCCGTCGCTCACGGTCAGGACCGGCACGGGGGTGGCGAGCGCCACCCCCGCCGTTGTCACGACCGCCGCAACAAGCGCGACGAGAGCGTTACTTCTTCCAGACACCCTTCGTCTTATAGAAGTCGATCGCGCCCTGGTGGTAGTCGATCGGCGACCCGACGACCGCCGCCTCGAGGGCGAGGTCGTTCGCCGCGTTGTGCACCTTCACGAGGTCCGCTTTGTTCTCGAACATCGTCGCGAGGATCGCCTGCGCGAGCGCGGGGTCGAAGCCCGACGGCACGACCAGCAGGTTGGCGACACCCGAGACGGTCACGTCGGCCGAGGTGTTGTACGTGCTCTTCGGGATCTTGATCGGAAAGTAGAAGTTCCCGTACTTGCTCGACATCTTTTGGACGCTGTCCGTGAGATCGAGCATCTTGATCTTCGTCCCGTTCGCGAGCTCGAGGACCGCCGGTACCGGCAGACCGCCCGAGAAAAAGAAGGCGTCGATCTTGCCGTCACGGAGAGCATTCGCCGAGTCCTGGGCGCCCAGTCGCTCGCGAAAGATGTCGTTCGCGGGATCCATGCCGTACGCCTCGAGCGTCCGGTTCGCGATCGTCTCCGTACCGCTTCCCGCGGATCCCATCGACACGCGCTTTCCCTTGAGGTCGGTCACGGTGTTGATGCCGCCGCCGTCCTTGACGACGAGATGCGTCAGGTTCGTGTACAGGACCGCAAGGGCCTTGGCGTCCGCGGGCTTCTCCGGCGACGCGAACGAGCCCTTGCCGTTCACCGCGTCGAACGCGGTGTCTGCGAGCGTGAACGCGATGTCGGCCTTGCCGTCGCGAATCAGCTTCATGTTGTCGACGGAAGCGGTGGTGGACTGCGCGCTCGCGGCGGTGCCAAGCTTCCTGTTCAGAAGATCCGCAAGGCCCGCGCCGTACACGATGTAGACCGCGCCGGTCCCGCCGGTGACGATGTTGAGCGTCTTTCCCGCGAAGCTCGGCGTGCCTGTGGCGGACGGTGTCGGGGTCGATGACGCGCGCGGCGCGTTGCACGCCGCCGTGACGATCAGTGCAACGATGAGCGGGGCCACGAAGCGAACGGCGTTACGCATGCGCACCTCCCCAGCGGTAGGAGCGGCAGTCTAGGACGTTCGCGGTCTGTGGAGCCGTAACGCGCGCCGTGTCTCGGCGGCCTTCATGCGCCGGCGCTCCTCGTCGGTCTCGGCAAGGAGCGGCGGCAGCGGTATCGGCCGGCCGTGATCGTCGGTCGCCACGAAGACGAGGTACGCCGAGGCGACGTGGACCACGTTTCCGGTGAGCATGTCCTCCGCTTCGACCCGCACGCCGATCTCCATGCTCGTGCGCCCGACGTGGTTCACCGAGGCCTTCGCGGTCACGAGATGGCCGACGTACACCGGCGCGAGGAACGAGAGCTCGTCGATCCGCGCCGTGACCACCCGCGCACGGGCGTGCCTGGTCGCGGCGGCCCCGGCGACCGCGTCGATCAGCTTCATGATCTCGCCACCGTGGACGTTGCCATACGGGTTGGCGTCCGAGGGAAGCATCGTCCGCGACATGACGGTCTTCGAGCCGGCAACGGTCTTCGCATCTGCGGGCACCGCGCGATTCTGTCATCCGCGCCCCATTAGCATCGCCCGGTGACCGTTCTCTCTCGCGAGGAGCTCCGCGCCGCAATGGCCGCGACGCCTCCTCTCATCGAGGATGCCGACGTTTCCCACCAGCTCCAGCCGAACGGCGTGGACCTCCGTGTCGAGCGTGTCCAGCGGCTCACCTCGCCGGGTCTGCTCGGCGCGGCGGACAACGTTCGCGAGCCGGCGGCGCGGGAGGACGTGGAGGCGGACAAGGATGGCTGGTGGGACCTCCACCGCGGCGCGTACGTCATCACCTACCGCGAGAAAGTGAACCTCCCGACCGATCTCATAGCGCTCTCGCGCCCACGATCGAGCCTGCTCCGCTCCGGCGTCGCGATCCACGGCGCGGTCTGGGACGCCGGCTATTCCGGGCGCGGCGAGGGGCTCATGGCCGTGCTCAACTCGCGCGGCTACCGGCTCCAGCGCGGCGCGCGTGTCGCGCAGCTCGTGTTCTTTCGACTCTCGACTGCGACCGCGGATGGCTATAAGGGCAGGTACCACGGCGAGAACGCCTGATGGCGTTTGACCCGCGGGCCCTCGCTGCGCCCACGGTGCTCGCACCGCCGGCCGGCGCCCGAGTCGAGCGCGATCTCGTGTACCGGACGAACGGCGACCGCGTGCTCAAGCTCGATGTCTACCGGCCGCCGTCCGGCCCGCGCGCGAGTCCGGTCGTGTTTTTGGTCAACGGCGACGCGCCAGATCCGGAGATCATCGCGACCGCGAAGGACTGGGGCGTGTTCCGTTCATACGGGGAGCATCTCGCCGCGCGCGGCCTCGTCGGCGTCCCCTTCAATCACCGCTCGACAAACCGATTCGAGCGCAGCGACGCCGCGGACGACGTCCAGGCTGCGATTTCATTCGTACGAGGCAGAGCGGAGCAGCTCGAGGTCGATGCAACGCGCGTCGGCATCTGGGTCTTCTCGGCCGGCGGGCCGTTCGGCCTCGCCCCATTCCTCCACCGGCGCCCTGACTGGCTTCGGTGTGCCGCCGGCTTCTACATGATCTGGGACCTCGGGCCTCTCCGCGCGAGTCTGCCGTCGGCGACCGACGAGAGCATCCGCAGATTGTCCTGCCTGAGTGCTCTCGACAGCGAGACCCTCGACCTGCCGCCGCTCCTTCTCGCGCGCGCCGGCCGCGATAGCGCTCCATTGCTCGAAGGGACCGACACGTTCGTGCGCAAAGCTCGCGAGCGATCGATCGATCTGACCGTCCTCGATCATCCGACGGGCCGGCACGGGTTCGACACGCTCGATGACGACGATCGCTCGCGCGAGATCATCGGGCTCACGCTCGATTTCCTGGTCCAACACCTCAGCAGATAGGGCCGCGCTACCCGCGGCTCTCTAGGCTGTGTCAGCGTGACTGGGGTCATGAGCTCGCGACGGCTCGTCTGGTCCGCCGGCGTCATCGTCGCGGTCCTCGCGCTCGGCGCCGCGGTGGTCGTCGCGAGTGCGCTCCCGGCGGGATACGACTTCCGCGCGTACTGGCTCGCGGGCCAGCATCTGCTGAACGGCGCGCCGCTTTACCCAGGGCGGGACACGATCCTCGGATTGCCCGACGAGTTCCGTTATCTCCCGATCGTCGCGGTCGCTTTCGTGCCGTTCGCCCTCCTGCCGTACCCGGTCGCGCTCGCGATCTGGATCGCGCTCCAGGTCGCGACCGCCGCCGCTGTCGGCGTCGCGCTCATCCGCCGGCTCCCGCCGCTCTGGCGGCCGTGGGCGGCGGCGGGGTACGTCTTCTTTCTCGGGCTCGTTCTCGAGGTGACGCTCGGCAACGTGAATCTCTTGTCGCTCGGCCTTGCGCTCGCGGCGTGGCGCTTCCGCGATCGAGCAGTGCCGGCGGGGCTGCTGCTCGCGGCGGCCGTCGGACTCAAGTTCCTGCCTCTCACGCTCCTCCTCTTCTATATCGCTTCAGGTCGGTGGCGCCCGGTCGCGATAGGGGGCCTCTTCGGCACCACGGCTCTGGCCATCGGCGCACTCCTCATGCCCGATCGGACCGCCGAATACGTGCGCTTCGCGCCGCGCTTGCTCGAGCAGGACTGGGTCTACGCGCACATCGCGCGACCGGGACCGCCCGAGCTCGCAGCCCTCTTCTGGTCGGATTGGTTCCCGCTCGCGCTGGCGATCGGCGCCGTGCTCGTCGCGATCGCGGCGGGCATCGCCGCGCGGCGCGAGCGTTCGAACGAGAACGCGTGGCATGCCCTGACACTGGCGACCGCGGGATACCTCGCACCGTTCGGCTACTTCTGGACGACCTTCCTCATCCTGTCCCTGCCGCTCGCCGTCGAGACACTGCGTCGCGCCGCGGCCAGACCGGCAGGCGAGCGCGTGCCGATCGTCGCGCTCGTCATCGTCTCGTGGGTCCTCATGGAGCCACAGCAGACCGGGACGCTCGTCCCGATCCTTCTGCATTTCATCGGGGTGATGGTGCTCTGCGCGACCGGGGTCCTGACGGTGCTCCGTCCGGCACCCGCGATGGTCGGGCTCAGGCTACCCAGTACCACAGCGCGTACATCGCAGTGAAGACCACGCCGATCGCGGCACCGACCGCGACATAGGCCAGGCCTGCCCAGCCGCGCGCGACGAGCGCGAGCACCATGAACGCCGGGAAGACGGAGAGGTAATACCGCGGCGACGACGTGAGCGATCCCGTCGCGACCGAGATCAGGAAGACGACGGTCCCATACCCGGCGAGGCTCGGCCGCAGCAACCGCCACGAGAAGACGACCAGCGCGCCGATGAACAACGTGAAGCCGAGTACGAAGTACGGGAACCCATACACCGTCGGGTCGAAGAGGTCGATGAACGCGTGGAATGGGAGCGATGGTCCGACTCCCCAGTTCGCCTCGGCGGTGAGGATCGCCTTTGGGTCGCCGGTGATGCGCCAGAGCACGAGGAGCCAGGCGACCAGCGCTGCGGAGGAGGGCGCGGCTGCCGCGATCGCGGCTCGCAGACCAGACTTGCGATACGCCTCGATAGCTATCGGAACCGCGACGGCCGCACCGATGAACGGTCTCGTCAGCGCGGCCAGCACACCCAGAAAGGCGGCTGGCAGCCACTGGGCTCGCCGCGCGTGATAGACCGCGCCGATCGAGAGCGCGATCAGGAGCGACTCCGGATACACGACCGCGAGGAAGACGCTCGTGGGGAAGACCAAAAGGTAGAGCGCCGCGCGCGTCCCGGCCGCGGCGTCGTGATCGATCGCGACAAGGCTCGCGAGATACGCGAGCGCGACGAGAAGCGCGAGATTCGATATCAGCACGCCCGCAATGAGATAGGCGTCGTCGCTCCCGCCGAACAGTGTCGCCACGACGCGCATCAGAAAGGGATACAGCGGGAAATACGCGCTGTTGGCGGGAACCGGCCCGTAGCCGTCGTGCGCGATGTCGACGTACGCCTTCGCGTCCCACCGGGTCGCCGCGTCGAGCAACGGATTCGTGGAGGGATGGCAAACGTCGGGGCAGGTCGTCGGCGAGGAGAAGAGGCTGACCGACGCGAGCGCGACGACCGCGGTGAGGATGCGCGTCAAGACGAACGGCGCGAGCACAGCGCGCAGGGCCGACACCGCCGCGATGCTAGGTGCTGGGGAGGTCGATCCCGTTTCGTCGCGCGAATTCGATCGCGTCCGGATACCCCGCGTCGGCGTGGCGCATCACACCGGTCCCCGGATCGGTCGTCAGCACGCGCTGGAGCTTCTCGCGTCCGAGCGGCGTCCCGTCCGCGACCGCCACCATTCCGGCGTGGATCGAGTTGCCGATGCCGACGCCACCGCCGTGATGGACCGAGACCCAGGTCGCGCCGGAGGCTGTGTTCACAAGCGCGTTGAGGATCGGCCAGTCTGCGATGGCGTCGCTCCCGTCCCGCATGTCTTCGGTCTCGCGGAACGGTGAGGCGACCGAGCCCGAGTCGAGATGATCGCGTCCGATGACGATCGGCGCCTTCAGTGCGCCTTTGGCGACGAGGTCGTCGATCCGCTCGCCGAACGCCGCGCGTTGCCCGTACCCGAGCCAGCAGACCCGCGCCGGCAGTCCCTGGAAAGGCACGCGATCTCTCGCGAGCCGGATCCATCGCGCGAGCGTCCGGTCTTCGGGAAAGAGCTCGAGCGCGAGGTCGTCGGTCCGGTGGATATCGGCGGCATCCCCCGAGAGCGCGACCCAGCGGAACGGGCCGCGTCCCTCGGAGAAGAGCGGACGGATGTAGGCGGGCACGAATCCGGGATAGCTGAACGCCTCGGCGAAGCCCGCGGCCTGCGCTTCGCCACGCAGGTTGTTGCCGTAATCGAACGCGACCGCGCCGCGCTTGGCCAGCGCGACGATCGCTTCGACGTGCCGCGCGATGGAGTCCCTCGAACGGCGGACGTATTCGTCCGGATCGTCGCGGCGGAGCGCGGCCGAGTCGGCGACCCCGGCGGGAACGTACCCGTCGAGTGGGTCGTGCGCGCTCGTCTGGTCGGTGACGACGTCGACCTCGACGCCGCGCCGAACGAGCTCGGGCAGCACGTCGGCGGCGTTCGCCACGAGTCCGACCGATCGCGCAGTGCGCTCGCGCCGGTAGCGCTGGACTCGGGCAAGCGCGTCGTCCAGCGAAGAAGCGATCTCGTCGAGAAAGCCTTGCGACCTGCGCCGCTCGGCACGCGCGGGATCGACTTCGACGACGAGTGCGACGCCCTCGTTCATCGTCACGGCCATGGGCTGCGCGCCGCCCATGCCGCCGAGACCCGCCGTGACCACG
>VBIZ01000044.1 GCA_005880575.1 Chloroflexota bacterium
GCCCGTCGGTAGAACGGTCGGTTCGTCGTCGACTGCCACGTCTTCGCTCCCAAGCGCACGCGAGTACTCGCCGATCTTCATCCGCGCCTCGTACAGCTGACGCTCGAGGTGACGCTGGCGACGCTTCACGCGAAGCTCGGTCGCCTCGGCGGTTGCACGTGAGTCCTGCGCGCGCTTCAGCGCGTCACGCAGGTTCGCGACGTCGTTCACCGCCCACTCGAACTGTCGGATGACCATGGCCACACGCTGGTCGGCCTCGGCCTTCAGCTCGTCGGTCGCCGACGCGAGCGTCTTCGCGGCGATGTGAAGGTTCACGCGTGTCGAGAGCCAGGCCAGCGCGGCGCCGGCGGCGAGGCCAACGACGATCCCTGCGAAGAGACCGCGTGCGACGCCGTCGACGAATGGAATGAGGACGGCACAGAGCGCAAGGGGTGCGATCCACGGCAGGTACCGCTGCGTGCGAACGTGCGGCCGAGCCGTGTGGCGCTCAGCGGCCTTCGAATGCGCGTCACAGAGGGCGCACTCGTGGCCGATCCGGTGCTGTATGGGTCCGTTCACCTGTCGTCCTCCCGTTCCTGCGCAGAGATTCGGGTCCGGCGACCAAGCGGGCATCCCGAGAACGGGGGACCAGAGCGAAGTCCCCCCAGGTGGGGGAGTACGAGGGGGGTAGGACGTTGCCCCTGTCGGCGTAAGTCGCGTAGGCCCTCTTCGTCTCTCGTTACGGGTGCCCGGTGTTTCTAACGTTGCGGGCAGCCGGGGGAGTGGGTTTCCCGGTGGAGGAATTAGTGATGAGGGCTTTGCTGCGACCCCTATTCGTGGGTGGGCTGAGCGTCGCCATCGCGGCGGCGGGCCTCTGGGGCTCGTCTTCTGTTGCCCTCGCTGCCACCGCGCCGAGGATCACCGCCTGGTCCATCACCAATCCTGTCTTTGAAGGCGACAGACCGTCCATAAACGGGACATTCACCGACCCCGATCTGACCGACAGCCACACCGTCGACATCGACTGGGCGGACGGGACCGCCCCCGACACCTATCACCTGCCGGTGGGCGACCGGACCTTCTCGCTGCAAAAGACCGTTGCGTACGCGAACCACGCGAGCGGTCTCGTCCTGACGATCACCCTGAGCGACGGAACCTTCGCGACGACGCGTTTCCTCACGGTCAACGTGCTGAACACGGCGCCGTCGATCACCTCCTTCGCTCTCACCCCGACCGCGGTTGAGACGGGCCAGCCCGTCACCGCGACCGGCACCTTCACGGACAAGGGTGCGGCCGACACGCACACCGTCACCGTTGATTGGGGCGACACCACCGCGACGACGAGCTTGAGCCTCCTCGCGGGCGTGGGCACGTTCACCACGGCCGCGCACACGTTCACGACCGCCGGCACCTTCACGGTGACGGTGACGGTCACGGACAACGCGGGCGCCTCGGCGACCGCGACATCCTCCGTGAGCGTGAGCGCGCCGAACCAGGCGCCGAGCATCGTCTCGCTCAACGTGACGACGGGCAGCGAGGGTGGAAGCTCCAGCCTTGCACTGACATTTGCCGACCCCGACCCGGCCGACACGCACACCGTCTCGGTCGCGTGGGGCGATGGCGCCACTTCCGATTCCGGGACGCTCGCGTCGACCGTCACAGGCTTCGACGCCTCGCACCTCTATGCCGACACCGGCACGTACTCGGTCGTCCTCACGCTCGCGGACAGCGCGAGCCACACCGTGACCGCGACCTCGTCGGTCTCGCCGGCGAACGTCGCTCCGGTGGTCGGGACCCTCTCGCTCTCGCCGAGCTCGGTCGTCGATCACCAGCCGGTGACGGTAAGCGGTACCTTCACCGATCCCGGCACGGCCGACACGTTCACGGTCACCATCAACTGGGGCGACGGCAAGTCGTCGTCGCAGTCGCTGGTCGCGGGCACGCGTTCGTTCTCCGACTCTCACGCCTACGACACCGCCGGCCCCGTCACCATCATGGCGACCGTCGCCGACCGCGACTTGGGCAAGTCGAGCTCGAGCGTCGACCTCCTGGTCCTGCCGAGCAACCATGCGCCGGCGAACCTCGCGGTCTCGGCGACCGCGGCGCTCGAGGGCGGCAGCACCACCCTGACCGTGTCGTTCACCGACGCCGAGGCGTCGGACACCCACACCGTCGCGATCACCTGGGGCGATGGCGGCACTGACAGTGTCGCGCTCCTTGCGGGTGCTCTTTCGACGACCCCGAGCCACACCTACCTCGACAGCGGCACATACACCGTCGGCGTCACCGTGACGGACGGCCCAGGGCTGTCGGTCACGGGCGGCACGAGCGTGACGGCGGCGAACGTCTCGCCCTCGCTCTCGACGCTCGCGTTCTCGCCGTCGACGGTCACCGATAACCAGGCCGTGACCGTGAGCGGCACATTCACGGATCCCGGTACGTTGGACACGTACACCGTCACCTACGCCTGGGGCGATGGCTTCAGCACGGTGGACACTCTCCCCGCGGGCGTTCGCGCCTTCAGCGGCGCCCACTCCTACGTCACCTCCGGCACGTACAACGTGACCGTCACTGTCACCGACCGCGACAACGGCGTCGGGACCAAGGCCGCGTCGCTGGTCGTAACTCCTGCCAACACGGCGCCGAGCGGGCTCTCGCTCAGCTCGAACGTCACCGGTCTCAGCGCGACCGTCAGCGGCTCCTTCGTGGACCCTGACGCGCTCGATACGCACGACGTCACGATCCTGTGGGGCGACGGCACCACGTCGACTTCGACGCTGGTGGCCAACGGCACCACGTTCACCGCGACGCACACCTACCTCGCGGGCGGCACGTTCACGGTCACCGTGACTGTCACAGATCCAGCCGCGGCGGCCGCGAGCGCGACGACGAGCATCGTCGCGGCCATTCTTGCCAGCACCGCGTCCGACGTTCTCGACCAGATGGCGGCACTCGTCACGAGCTACGGGCTCGACGCGAACACGGAGCGCTGGCTCCTTCGGAAGATCGACTCGCTCCGCGCTTCGCTTGCGAGCGGCGGGAACGCGCAGCTGTGCGCCGACCTCAAGACCCTCGGTCACCTCTCCGCGTTCGCCGGCCGGGTGCTGACGAACGACCAAGCGGCCGCGCTCGACGCACTCGGCCTGAAGCTTCAGGCAGCCGCCGGATGCCCCCGCACGGTGATCCTCTCCCCAAAAGTGCAAAGGGCGACGC
Organism: Chloroflexota bacterium; assembly: GCA_005880575.1. Lineage (GTDB taxonomy): Bacteria > Chloroflexota > Limnocylindria > P2-11E > P2-11E > 3-1-20CM-2-70-9. The sequence goes on from VBIZ01000044.1 coordinate 3,193, forward strand.
CGGTCCCCACGACCGGAACGCCCACTCTGGCGACGAAGAAGGACAAGACCGCGAAGGCGACCACGAAGGACGAAGCCCGGCTGGAGACCACCACGAAGACTGAGAAGTCGGAGAAGGCCGAGAAGAGGTAACCAAGACCCCACCTCCCCCAAGCAGCGGCGGGCCGTTCGCGCGGAGAGCGCGAGCGGCCCGCGCGTGTCAGGCTATAGACGGATGAGCGATCGGAAGCTGCCGCGCCCCCGGGACGAGCTCGCGCAGTTCCAGCCGTACCGGACCCAGATGCTCAAGGCCGACGTCCGGATCAACGCGAACGAATGGCCCGAGCCGAACGTCGCCGGCCGCTACATCACGACGGAGGAACTGAACGGTGTGCTTCTCAACCGGTACCCCGGCCGCGGCGACGAGCTTCGCGAGATTCTCTCCGCGCGCTGGGGCACGAAGCCTGACCGGCTGATCCTCGGCAACGGCAGCAACGAGCTTCTGCTGCAGGTCTTCCTCGTCTTCGGCGGCCACGGCCGCAAGACCCTGCTCTTCCACCCCACGTATTCGATGCACGGAAGGCTGACGCAGCTCGCGGGCGGGACCGTCATCGAGGAGATGGTCGGCCTGCCATATGAGGTCACGAAGGAGCGCGCGCTCGCGACGATGGCGAAGGCCCGCCCCGAGATCGTGGTGTTCACGACGCCGAACAACCCGACCGGCGCCGAGATCGACGCGGACGTGATCCTTGCCGTCGCCGAGCGCTTCCCGGAGACGCTCGTCCTGGTCGACGAGGCGTACTCCGACTTCGCCGGAAAGTCGCTCGTGGCACGGATGGACGAGTTCCCGAACATGGTCATCTCGAAGACGTTCTCAAAGGTGCTTGCGGCCGCTGGTCTCCGGGTGGGCGTGCTCATCGTCCATCCCGATCTCATGGGGTACTTCACCGCCGCGGCGCTCCCGTACAACGTGAGCACGTTGACGCTCACGGTCGCGGCCCGCATCGCGCGCGACGAGGAATCCATCGCGCATCGGCTCGAGCTCGCCAAGCGAGAGCGCGACCGAGTCCACAGCGCGCTGCGCGGCGTGCCGGCGATCGAGGTGTTCCCGTCGGTGACGAATTTCATCCTCTTCCGCCTCCGGAACGAGAAACCGGCCGACGTGCATGCGCGGTTCCTCGAGCAGAGCGTCCTCATTCGCGACATCTCTATCTGGCCCGGGTGCGACGGGTGCCTGCGGGCCTCGATCGGAACGCCGGCGGAGAACGACCGTTTCATCGCCGCGCTCGACACCGTCTTCGCCGCACCCGCCGCACGCCGATAGCCGGCGCCGCGCTCCTCGTCGACGCCGCGAGCCTGGCGTATCGGGCGTACCACGCCGTCCCCGAGTGGAAGGCGTCCGACGGGACGAACGTGAACGCGGCGCTCGGTTTTCTGAACTTCCTCTCGCGTCTCCTGCCGGACCGCCGCCCGTCGAAGCTCGTCGTCGCCCTCGATGCGGATTGGCGCCCGCAGTTCCGCGTCGATGCGATGCCGTCGTACAAATCGCACCGCGTTGCGGGGCCTGACGACCCGCCCGACCCAGTGGATCCGCAGATGAACATCATCATCGAGCTGCTCGACGCGTTCGGCATCTCGATGGGTGCGGCCGATGGCTACGAAGCCGAGGACGTGATCGCCACGATCGCGGAGCGAACGAGCGGGCCGATCGAGATCGTGACCGGCGACCGCGACCTCTTCGCCCTGGTGAAGGACCCGAACGTGCGCGTCCTCTACACGCTTCGCGGTGTGACCGAGCTCGGTCAGGTCGACGAGGCATACATCCGTACGAAGTACGGCATCCCCGGTGACCGCTACTTCGACTACGCCGTCCTGCGGGGCGATCCCTCCGACGGTCTGCCCGGCGTTCACGGGATCGGCGAGAAGACCGCGAGCCACCTCGTCGCCAAATACGGGTCGCTCGACGCGATCCTCGCCGCGCCCGACGTCTCGGCAACGATCCGCGCGAAGCTCCGCGCCGACGCTGACTACCTGGCCGCCGCGCGCAAGGTCGTGCACATGGCGCGCGACGCTCCGGTCACCGGCGGAGACGGGACGATCCCGCGCAAGCCGGCGCATCCCGAGAAGCTCGAGGCTCTTGCCAAGCGCTATTCGCTCGGTGCGGCCGTGGGCCGGCTCATGGAAGCGCTCGCGGCCTCCTAACATTCAGCGCCTACGTGATCGTCTACCCCGCCATCGACATCTACGAGGGCCGCGCCGTCCGCATGACGCGCGGCGACTTCGCGACCGTCGAGCAGGTCGCGGCGTCCCCGCTCGAGGCGGCGAAGAAGCTCGTCGCCGAAGGAGCGGAGTGGCTTCATGTCATCGACCTCGACGGGTCGCGCACCGGAAAGCCGGCGAACCTGGATCACATCCGCGCGATCGCCAATCGCTTCACCGTGAAGATCCAGGCGGGCGGCGGCATCCGCGACTTCGACACGGCTGAAGCCTTCGCCGAGGCCGGCGCGTCGCGCATCGTGGTTGGCACCGCGGCGATCGACGATCCCGAGCTGATCGGCCGCCTCGTCGACCGCCACGCCGACGGGATGGCCGTGTCGGTGGACGCGCGCAACGGGATGGTGACGACCGACGGCTGGACGGAGACGACGGAGGTCCGCGCGGTCGATCTCATGCAGCGCCTCGCCGTGATCGGCGTTCCCACGGTCATCTACACGAACGTTTCGATCGACGGGACGCTCCAGGGTCTCGACCTCGCCTCCACGGAGGCGGTCGCACGAGCGTTCGGCGGCGACGTCATCTACTCGGGCGGCGTGGGCTCACTCGACGACATCGCGGCCCTCGCGAAGCTCCGTCATCGCGGGCTCCGCGGCGTGATCGTCGGCCGCGCGCTCTACCTCGGCCGCTTCACCCTGAAGGACGCGCTCCGCGTCGCGCGCGACGGCACCGCACCCTAGGCGAGGAACTCGAGCAGGAGCCGGTTCACGACCTCGGGGCGCTCCTCCATGACCCAGTGGCTCGTATCCGGGACGTATTCGATCCGTGGTTTGCTCTCGAAGAGGCCGTCCATGCCGCGCGTGAGCTCGATCCCGAGCGCGAAGTCGTCCTCGGCCCAGATGACGAGCGTCGGGGCTTTGATCTTCGCCGAGGGCGGCCGTGACCGGACCGCGGCGCGGTAGTAATTGATCGCGCCGCTCGCGGCGCCCGGCGCGCTGAAGGCGCGGGCATACCCGTCCAGGTCCGCATCGTTGAACGTGCCGGGCTTCGACGAGCGCCGGAGCGCGTTCTTGACCGCCTTGCCTCCGTTCCGGCTGAGCGACCACTCGGGCAGCCACGGCAGCTGGAACGCGAAGATGTACCAGCTCTTCCGCACCTGAGTCCAGTTCGAGCGAAGCGCCTTCCGCATCACCGCCGGGTGCGGGCAGTTCAGCACCGCGAGCCGGTCGACCGCCTCGGGGCGCAGCATCGCCAGGGTCCACGCCACTCCGCCGCCCCAGTCGTGGCCAACGATGTGGGCGCGCTCCGCGTCGAACGCGCGAACGAGCGCGGCGATGTCGTCGGCGATGACCGATGTGCCGTATGCGGCGACGCCCTTCGGCTTGTCGCTCGCGCCGTACCCGCGAAGATCGGGCGCGACGACCTGGAACCGCGTGGCGAGCGCAGGGATCTGGTTCCGCCAGGCGTGGGACGTCTCGGGGAAGCCGTGGAGCAGGAGGACGAGCGGGCCCTTTCCTTCCACCACGCAGTGGAGACGGACGCCGTTGACGGTGACGTCGCGCTCCATCCGGCCATGCTGGCACGCCCGATGCCACTGGTGCAGGCATGTCCAGTGACCTTGCCTTCAGCGTCGGGCTCCTCGCCGGTTGGCTCGCCCTCGTCGTCTGGCTGACCTGGCCCGACCCGCATTGCAAGTGCTGCCCGGAGCGCGAGCGCGCCCGCCAGCCGCGCGACCGAAAGGCCTAGCCGAACACAGCCAGCGGCAGGAAGGCCGAGACCACCCAGTTCGGCTTGTCGACCACCTCGCTGATCTTCAGATCGACGGCGACGCTTGAGAGCACGTAGGCCTCTTCCCGGGTCAATCCGCGCACCTCCACAAGGTGCCGGATCATCGCTCGCACCGCCTCCTTCGATGCCTCCATGAGGTCGGGGGCGATACCCGTCGTCACGTAGTGATGACCGGCGTTCGTTCGTGGCGATAACGGCCGCGTCGTCTCGAATTCCGGTCCAGAGACCTTGCGGTCGCGTCGAAGAGAGAAGCGCAGCGTCGCCGTCATCGTCGTCTCGATCGCCGTAATGCAGACCTCACCGTCGCCCTGCGCGGCGTGGCCGTCGCCGGCGGAGAAGAGCGCGCCATCCACAGAGACCGGCAGGTACAGCGTCGTGCCCGCCGTGAGCTGCTTGATGTCCATGTTTCCGCCGCTTGATCGCGGCGGGACGGTGCTGTGCTCGCCCGGTTCGCCGGGCGCGACCCCCATGACGCCGAGGAAAGGCTCGAGGGGAATACGGACTCCGGGTCGGAGCTCCGCCGCGGTGCCGTCGAGCTCCCACATCTTCAAGTAGGCCTCCGGGAAGTCCTCGGGCAATAGGCCGCCGCCGGGATTGAAGGCGGTGTAGCCGAGGTCGCCCGGGATGAGCTCGAGGATGTCGATGTGCAGGACGTCACCCGGTCGCGCGCCGCGGATCGCGATCGGTCCGGTGAGTGGATGGCCTTTCACGGCGCGTGGCTTCATATCGGCCGAAGTCATTCCGCGCCGGAAGTGCCCGTCGGACGAGTCGCGGCAATTCATCACCACCGTGTCGCCCGGGTCGATAGTGAGCTTTGGCGGCGTCGCGTTGTCCCAGGCGTAGTGGACGACGTCGCAGTCGAGCCTGTGCGTGCGCGTCACGGGCGCGGCTGGCGCTCGCCGGAGGCTTCCGTCGGCGCGATCAGAAAGATCCAGATATCCCACGCCACGTGGCTGACAACGAGCGCACCGAGCGGCACGCCGACGGCGCGCAGCAATCCCCAGTACGCGCCCGCGATCGTCGCTGCTCCGATCAGCGTCGCGTTCTCGGTCACGATGTGCGCACCGCCGTAGAGCGCGGTCGCGGTCAGATAACCGGCCCGACGCTGCACGAACCCGCGCCAGAAAAGCTCCTCCGCAGGACCGATCACGAGCCCGAGGCGTGCGGCGAGCTCCTCCTTCGGCCGGAGCGAACGCAGCGCATAGATGTCGCCGATCTCCTCGCCACCGCGCGGCATGACCTCGCGCGCGACCATGTCGCCGACCCGGAAGATGCCGTACAGACCGGCCGCGCTTGCGAGTCCGACGGCGATCTCGGCTGGGCCCAGGCGCACCCGCCTGGTGTCGCGGTCCGCGACGAGAGCGAGGCCGCCGAGCGCGAGACCGGTGATAGTCATGCGGTCCCAGAAACGCGCGCGAGGCCCGCGGAACGTGAGGCCGAACGCCGCGAAGGCGGCGCCGATGCCGAGCGCGAGGAGCTTCACCGGATCAGCGAGTGACGAGCGCCGCGATGACCAGACCCACGACCAGCAGATAACCGAACGCGGCGTGGAGCTGCGCGGTCTCGAGGTCGATCATCGCGATCGCGCGCTGCTGGCCGGTCGCGCCGAGCTCCGATGAGCGAATCTGCCGCACGAGGAGCGGCAGCGACAGCATCGCGAGCAGCGTCCATGTCGGGAGCAGGCCAAACACGACGGCGGCAGACAATGCGAGGTACGCACCGACCACCAGCGCGACGTACAGCCAGTGCGCGGCCGCGCGTCCGGCTTGCACCGAGAACGTCTTCGCGCCGGCGCGAGCGTCCTCGCTGATGTCGCGCCACTCGTTGCCGTGCAGGATCGCGGCGACGAGGAGGCCGACGGGAATGCTCGCGGCGACCGCGCTCACATCGAAACGCCCGCTCACCGCGTAATACGAGCCGATGACCATGAGCGGCCCCATCAACAGGAATACAAGTGGGATGCCGACCGGCCCGAACTTGTACTGGAATGGCGGTGCGGTATAGGTGTAGCCGCCGATGAGCCCGACGATGCCGAGCGCGACGATCGGCCAGCCGCGCACGCTCACCAGGTACAGGCCGACGAGCACCGCGACGAGAAATGCCGCGATCGCGAACCGATACGCGGCGCGGTCGGTGATGCGTCCTTTCACGATCGCGTGGCTCGCGCGCGGCGAGACGATCGTGTCGACGCCCTTGCGCACGTCGTAGATCTCGTTGGTGACGTTCGTGCCGACGTGGAGCGCGACGCCGCCCACGAGCGTGGCGAGGAAGAGGATCGGATCGAATGCGCCTTCGACCGCGGCGAGGGCCCCGCCCGCCGCGACCGGAACGGTCGACGCGGTGAACGAGAAGGGTCGCGCGATCTCCCAGAGCGCGCCGATCTGATCGCGCGTCCGCTGCGCGAATGTCTTCCGCTGCTCCGTGAGGGCCACGCGTGCAGCCGAGCCAACCTCCGCGGTTCCGTAGAGCAGCGCGGCTTCAAGCAGCGCCTGCACCTGCGCGTCTTCCTGCACGACCGGCTGCAGGAGCGGGAGGTCCATGCCGGCTTCGTGATACGCGTGCGCGCGCTCGGCGACCTCGCGGCGCGTGCCGCACAGGATGTACGCGTCGAGGAGCTCGTCGGCGATGAGCGCGCCTGCCCCGGTGTAGTCCTCGGCGCGCCACTTCGCGGCGATGCGGTCCCGGTTCTCGGGCTCGAACCCCGCGCGCTTCAGGGTCACGTCGGAGAGGATCGACATCATGTAGATGACGAAGGGATCGCGCTTCGCGCGGTTGAGCGCATCGCGCCGCGTCTCGTCGATGAACGTGAGCAGGTATCCCGCTACGTCGATCGCATCGGGATTTCGGCCCGCCTCGCGCGCCGTGCGGTGCATGACGCGAAGGAGCTTGCGAAGGCCCGGGATCGACTCCGCCGGCCGCGCCAGGTAGCCGTCGCCCTTCTGACCCGCCACGACCATCATCGGCGAGCGGTAGCCCGCGATGTAGATAGGTACGCGGTGCACCGGCGGGAACATCGGCTGGAGCGGCGGCAGGCCCGGCTTTCCGGGGGGCAGCCGCTCGCCGGCCCACAGCCGATGGAGCGTTTCGATGGTCGCGGTCGTCCGCGTGGCCGCGTCGTCGGGCGAGTAGGGGATGCCCATCTGCCCCAGGCGGAGCGGCAGCGCGGAGCCGAGGCCGAGGCGGATGCGCGACGGCGCCATCTCGTCGAGCGCGCTGATCGTCATGGCGATGAGCACGGGGTGCCGCGTGAACGGGTTGAGCGCGCCGAGCCCGATCCCGATCTCGTCGACCTGCGAGGCGACCGCGCTCGCGTAAGTCACGGCGTCGCGCTCGAAGTAGCTGTCGTGGAACCAGACCGACTCGAGGCCCGCCGCGCGCGCCCGCTCGGCCCAACCGACGGCGTCGGACACCTTGCCGCGCGAGGCGAGACCAAGACCGATCCGACGAGCGAGGGCCATCAGGCGCGAACCCCCGCGAGCATGTCCTGCGCCGCCTCGATGCGCCGGAGGCTCTTCTCCTTCCCGAGCACCTCCAGCGACTGATAGAGCGGAGGCCCGACCTGGCGCCCGGTGATTGCCATGCGGATCGTCCCGGCGAGGTCCTTCTTGGACCAGTTGAGCTCCGCCGCAAGGCTGACGAGGGGTGGCTCGATCACCGTCGCGATGAACGGCTCCAGCGGCGAAAGCACGGCGCGGGCGCGTGCAAGCGCTTCAGTAGTCGTCATGGCGTTGCTCTTCTTTGGGATGAGAGCGCTCCGGTCATAGCCAATATCGTCGGTGAACAAGAAGCGAATCTGATCCTGCGCGTCCTTCAGCGTCTTCATGCGCTCCTGGATGTGCGGCGCGATCTTCCTCAGCACCTCACGGTCCCATTCGGCCGGCACGAACGGTTCGAGTCGCCGGACGAGCTCGTCCACCGAAAGCTTCCGGATCCACACGCCGTTGAAGTAATCGAGTCTGTCCTTGTCCCATTTGCCGCCGGCACTCTGGACCTGCTCGATCTTCCACACGCGGATGAGGTCGTCCATCGAGAAGATCTCGTCCTCGGTGCCCGGTGACCAGCCGATGAGCGCGAGGTAATTGATGAGCGCCTCCGGAAGGTACCCGTCGTCGCGGAACTGCGACACGGCAGTCGACCCGTGGCGCTTGCTCAGCTTCTTTCCGTCGGGTCCAAGGACCGACGGAACGTGCGCCATCGGCGGCACGTCCCAACCGAACGCGCGATAGATGAGGAGATGCTTCGGGACCGATGCCATCCACTCCTCGCCCCGCATGATGTGCGTGATCCCCATCTCGTGGTCGTCGATAACGACGGCGAGGTGGTACGTGGGGAATCCGTCCGACTTCAAAATGACCTGATCCTCGATGGTGCTTGCCTGCCATTCGATGTGGCCGTGCACGAGGTCTTCGATCGCAAGCGTGCCCTCGTCGGGCACCTTGAGCCGGATTACGTGCGGTTCGGTCTTTGCGCGTTCCGCGGCCTCGTCCGGCGGGATGTTCCGACAGTGGCGGTCGTAGCGCGTGAGCTCGTGCCGGGCCTCCTGCTCCGCGCGGAGCGCCGCGAGGCGCTCCTTCGAGCAGAAGCAGTAGTAGGCGGCGCCCTTGTCGATGAGCTCTTGGGCGTGCCTCTGGTAGAGCGGAAGACGCTCTGATTGCACGTACGGCGCGTGCGGGCCACCTTCCTGGGGGCCCTCGTTCCAGGTGATGCCGAGCCAGTGCAGGCCGTCGTAGATCGAGTCGATGGCGCCGGCGACGAGGCGGTCCTGATCGGTGTCCTCGATCCGCAGGATCAGGGCTCCGTCGCGCTGCCGCGCGAAGAGGTAGTTGTAGATGGTCGTGCGCACGCTACCGATGTGGAGGGCACCGGTGGGGGAAGGCGCGAAGCGCAGACGCACGCTCAATACGGGGCCAGTTTAGGTCGGTATTCTGGATATGCATGGCCACAGAGCTGCGCCGAGATCGGCGCGAGAAGCAGAAGCGTCAGAAGCGCCAGGAGCAGCGGCGACGGAGCTCGGGCGGGATCTCGAACCAGATCATCGTCGGCGTGTTCGTCGTCGGGGCGATCGGGCTGGCCATCCTTGGCGCCCGCGCCGCCGGTGTCTTCGATCCGGCGGCGGCGGGATTCGACCTCAACTCATCCGAGTTCCAGGTGCCCTCGGGCGCGACCATCGGGACGCAGGAGCCGTTGCTCTCCGCAGAGCACATCCCGGTCGGACAGAAAGGCAGCTACAACACGGTGCCACCGACGTCCGGACAGCACTGGAGCTCGTCGTCGCCCGCCGCTCCGGCGCCGTGGGGCATCAAGGACACGACACTGGAGAACGAGGTCACGACGCACAACCTCGAGCACGGCGGAGTCGTGATCGCCTACAACAACCTGACCCCGACGGAGACCGACCAGCTGAAGAGCATCGTGCGGACGCTGATGAACGGCACGTACCGCAAGATCGTCCTCGAGCCATACCCGGCGCTCACCGACGCCAAGGTCGCCCTCACGTCATGGGGCTGGTTGCTGAAGCTGTCCTCGGTCGATCAGATCCAGGTCGTTCAATTCACGCGCGCGCACTATTCGGATAAGAACTTCGCGCCGGAGTGGAACGTCCAATAGCCAGCTAGTCCCAAGGTCGCCCGTACCTCCGTACTTCCCCTAACTGGCTTCTTAACGGGCGCCTCTGTGCGTGCGTTCATATGCCGGGAAGGTAGGGAGATGTTGCACCAGCTCCTGCTCCACTTGCTCAAAGCAAAGCTCGACCTGATCACCCTTGCGAAGATTCCGGCGATCGCCGCGCTCATCGTTCTCGGAACGACGGGATTCGTCGTGAGCGGGACGATCCAGGCGAAGGGCGACGACGACGGGGACCGAAGCGTCCATCTGACGATCAAGCCGCTCGAGAGCAAGACATGCGTCGATGCGCTGATCGCGCAGACCGAGACGCTTCTTGAGCTTGACGCGCTCGCCGGCGACGGCATGTCGCAGCTTCGGCACCTCCGCGACCGCGCGAGCGAGGCAGCTGACGAGCAGAACAAGGTGCTCGATCCGGCTCTGCTGCGCGCGCAGACCGACGCATCGACCACGCGCGTCCGCGACGAGCTCGCGGCCGCGCGCAAGAAGGTCATCGACGCGGCCGATCTGAGCAAGTGCCAGGACGGCAACGCCGACACCGGCGTGGCGCTCGATGTCAACGCTCTTCGCGCGACGTACGAGGCCATCCTTCGGGACTTCGACGCGAAGATCGGCGCGATCCTGAACGAGGCGCAGCAGAAGTTCGACGCGCTCGTTGCTGCCGCGCCGACCAAGGTCATCACGCCGGACAACGAGAAGGAGCACGACGGGGACAAGGACGACGAAAAAGATGACGACGACTAACCCCGTTCCGCAGGGCCTGCGCACCGACGACACGATCCGGATGCAGCGCTGGCTGCGGCCTCCGACCCTCCCGTTCGCGAAGGCCTGGTGGCAACGCCAAGCGAAACAAACGCGCACCGGCCTGGCGGTCGCGGCCGTGTTCGCGCTCGCGGGCACGCTGAGCCTATGCGCGAGCGTCAGCCGACCGGGCCAGGCGGATGCGCCAAGAGTTACGCGTTCGGCGGCGCTGACCCAGGAACCGTCCGCCCCAGATGGAGGGAAGACGTGGGCCGCGACGAAGGCCTGGCAGGGGAACGGCGCCAAGGAGACGGAGACGTTCACGGTGACCGGACACTGGCGCGTGGACTGGATCTTCAGCCCATCGTCATCGGCCGGCGGCGTGTTCCAGGTCTACATCTACTCCGCTGATGGCCGGCAGCTCATGAACCTCGCCGCGAACAGCCAGAAGGGCGGTTCGGACTCGACGTTCTGGGCGGGGCCGGGCACGTACTTCCTGAAGATCAACTCAAGCGGCGGGGATTGGAAGATCGGCATCCAGGACCTGCACTAGTCCCCCCAATATCGCTCCTGTTTCCAGGGGTCGCCGCGATTGTGATAGCCGTTGCGTTCCCAGAACCCGGGCTTGTCGGTGGCGCTGAACTCGATCCCGCGCAACCACTTCGCGCTCTTCCACGCGTAGAGCGGTGGGACCACGAGCCGCGCGGGAGAGCCGTGCTCCGCGGTGAGCGGCTCGCCGTTCGCGCGCAGCGCGATGAGGCAGTCGTCGCGCATGCAGTACTCGATGGGGATGTTCGCGGTGAAGCCCTGCTCGCTGTGCGCGATCACGAACTTCGCCTCTGGTAACGGCTTCGCGAGCTCGACGATCCTAGCGAAGGGGATGCCTTCCCAGTGCTGATCCAGACGCGACCACGTCGTGACGCAGTGCATATCCGCGGTAACCGCGGTCTTGTCGAGCTCCTGGAACTGCTTCCAGTCGAGCTTGATCTCGTTCGCGACCTTCCCGAAAACGCGGAAGTCCCAGCGCTGCGGGTCGAAACGCGGGATCGACCCGTAGTGCAGGACCGGCCACTTTTCGGTGAGGTACTGGCCCGGCGGCACGCGCGCCGCGATCTCCGTCGGCAACTCGCTCTTTTTGGTGAAGAACTTCATCACGAGAGTCCCGCGGCGCGCCGCAGCATCTTGAACGTGTAGATGCCGGTGTCGTGGCCGTCCGCCCACTCGGGCGTGAGGCCGTAACGGCCCACCGCGTATACCTCCTTCAGTGTCGTTTGCTGCTCGCTGAACTTGGTTTCGGGGTTCACGTTACCCGCGAACGCCCCCTCGCCGGAGCAATACGCGCAGGGGCACGCGCGACGGAGCCCCTCCCATTCGTACTCGGTCAGCTGCCCGTCGTCCCAACTCATGCGAAACAACCGCTTGTCGGCGACTATTTCCCAATCGGTCGGTCGGTGGAAGACATCGGCCACTCCGTCGATGATACGAACGTGACGGCCACGATGGACGACTTCCGCAAGGTCGAGATGCGCGTCGGACGGATCGTCGCGGTCGACGACTTCCCCGAGGCGCGGAACCCGTCGTACAAGCTGACGATCGATTTCGGTCCGCACGGCACCCGTAAGTCGTCTGCCGCCGTGCAAAAGTGGTACGACAAGCGTGTACTCCTCGGCCGCCTCGTCGTGTGCGTGACGAACTTCCCGCCGCGCCGGATCGCAACTTTTGACTCCGAGGTGCTGACCCTCGGAGCAATACAACAAGATGGGCGGGTCGTCCTCTTAGAGCCAGATAGAGACGCTGAGTTGGGGAGTCCGATCGGCTAGATCAGACGCGCGTTGCGGGTGGCACGGGGAAGGGGTCTGCCGTCGAGCGTTCATCCGGCCGCGTCGCCGCGGATGGTTTAATCGCGAAGGAAGCGGACCGGTAGAGAGACGGCAGACCCCTGACCCGGGACAGGACCCGCAACGCGAGGCCTGCGACCTAGTCCGAGCTCACCATTCGAAGAAGACGAGCCGATCGAACGGCCAAAAGCGAAGGATCACCTTACCGATGATGTTGCCGACCGGCACCGGGCCGAAGGTGCGCGAGTCGGACGAGAAGGTCCGGTTGTCGCCCATCACGAAGATCTGCCCATCCGGCACCGTGAACGGGTAGACGATCTGCGGCGCCTGGGGCTGCGTCGCCCCGTGCGCCTGGGGGAAGTCCACCTGCTTCCCATTCACGAAGACGTTCCCGTTGCGCAGGTCCACCGTCTCGCCGCCGACCGCGATCACGCGCTTCACGTACGGGATCGTCGCGTCCTGGATCGGTGGATTGAACACGATGATGTCTCCGCGTTGCGGCGCGCCGAGACGGTAGTCGACCTTGCTGACGAGGACGCGATCGTTTTGGAGAAGCGTGGGCACCATCGAGTTCTGACGCACCTCGGTGACCTGGACGACGAACAGGTTGAGGACAACGGAGATGACGACGGCGAGTGCCAGCGCCTGAACGATCTCGAGGATGGCGCGCCACGAAAAGGGCGATTCGCCTCCGGGGCCGCCGACAGACTCGTACTCGGGAGGGGTCACCGTCTGGGGAGCTGCCACTTACGACCAGTGTAGGGAAGCGCCCCGGCACTAGGAGAACGCCGGAATCAATTCCTCGCGCGAACGCGCGACCATCTCCGCGGCACCCTCTCTCGGGAAAGCGCACACGTACTGGTCGAGCCCGGCGCCGGCGTAGGCGCGGATCTTGTCGACGAGCACCTTCGCGTCGCCGTCGAGCGTGCTAGCGCACCAATGCGAGCGCTGAAGGGGGCGCTCCCGATTCGCCGTCCGC
>VBIZ01000045.1 GCA_005880575.1 Chloroflexota bacterium
GTCGATGAGGCTCGTGACCGGCTCGATCCGCTGCGGCGAAAAGATCCGCGCCAGAACGAACGCCGCGACCCATGGCAGGAGTCCGACGCCCAGAACCGTGGGCGTCCTGCGTCGCGACGCCGCAAGCGCACCCGTCGCCGCGCCGTCGATGAGGAAGAGCGCGACGACGCCGACGATGAGAAGGATCTTCGCCCATTCATGCAGCGCTTCGATGAGCGGGATCGAGATCCAACCGGGCAGCACGTCGATGATCGCCTGGCCGAGGCTGTCGGCAACGAATGGCATTCCGGCCATGCTGAGAAGGAATGCGACGTCGAGGGCGAAGAACATCGCCAGCGCTCCGACGAGCATCCCGGTACGTGCGCGCCGGTCGAACCGGCCCATGTATGGCACGATACGCCGCGTTGTCTTCGTCGCCCCTTCCCCTTTCTCCTGAAGATCTGTACGAGTTCCGGTTCCTCACGGATGCGCAGATCTCGCCCGACGGTGCGCGCATCGCGTACTCGGTGAAGACCGCGAACCCCAAGCGCGATGGCTACGTCGGGGCGATCTGGTTGGTCTCGTCGGACGGCACAAAGCCACCCGCACAGATCACCGCGGGCACCGCGCACGATTCCGCCCCGCGATGGTCGCCCAGTGGCACCAGCCTCTCGTTCACTTCGGACCGCGGCGACGTTCCGAAGGGGCGGAAGCGGCCGGCGCGCAACGTCTTCCTCCTCGATCTCGCGGGAGGCGAGGCTCGGCAGCTCACGCGCTTCGCCGACGATTGCTCCGACCTTGCGTGGTCGCCCGACGGGGCGACCCTCGCGTTCGTCGTGAAGGATCCGAAGGACTCGAACGACGAGGACGACGGCGTCCGCGTCTACGACCGCGCGCGCTATCGCTCGGACGAGGGTGGGCTCAGCGACGGCCGACACAAGCATGTCTGGATCGTCGGCGCGGACGGCTCGGCGCCGCGCAAGCTGACGGACGGGGACTGGGACGATGCGCAACCGGAGTTCTCACCCGATGGCCGCGAGATCGCTTTCGTCTCCAACCGAACCGAAAAGCGGGACCTCAACACGGTTGCCGACATCCACGTGGTCGACCTCTCGGGCACGACGCGCCGCATCACGGACGGCGAGGGCAGCTACGGGAACCCGTCGTGGTCGCCCGACGCTGCCGCGATCACCGCGTACGGGACCGACCGCGCGATCGGCGCCTCCGCTCGCAACATCCACCTCTGGGCCTTCCCGGTCAAGGGGGGACCCGGCCGCGACCTCCTCGAGAGCTGGGACCGCTCGGTAGGGTCATCCGTGATCAGCGACATGCGCGCCCACGCGCAGACGCTTCCGCCGGCGTGGACACGCGACGGGCGCATCCTCTTTCTCGGATCCGATCAGGGGACCGCGAACGCCTATTCCTGTGCCGCGAGCGGCGGCGACGTGCGCGCCGAAACGGTGGGCGCTCATCAGGTGGTGTCGTGGTCGCTCGACGATTCGCGCCGCCGCTTCGCGGCGATCGTCGCGACGGCGACCGATCCAGGGAATCTCTTCGTCGGCGACGTCGGTGGACCGATGCGCAAGGCGACCTGTCTGAACGACGAGCTCCTCGCCTCGAAGTACATCGCCGAACCCGAGCGGGTCGAGTTCACCGGCGCGGACGGCTGGAAGATCGAAGGCTGGCTCATGAAGCCGCGCGACTTCGATCCGGCGAAGAAGTGGCCCCTCGTCCTCGAGATCCATGGCGGCCCGCACACCGCGTACGGACACTCGTTCTTTCACGAGTTCCATGTCCTCGCGGGACGCGGGTACGCGGTGCTGCTCACGAACCCGCGCGGAAGCCACGCGTACGGTCAGCGGTTCGTCGAAGCATGCGTCGGGGATTGGGGAGGGAAGGACTACGAAGACCTCATGGCCGGCCTCGATCACGCCCTCGCCCTGGGCTGGATCGACCCGAAGCGGCTCTACGTCACCGGCGGGAGCTACGGCGGGTTCATGACGAACTGGATCGTCGGCCACACCGATCGCTTCCGTGCGGCGGTCACGCAGCGCAGCATCTCCAACAACATCTCGGCATTCGGCACGAGCGACATCGGCTGGCATTTCTGGGAGCACGAGATGGGCGACGCCACTCCGTGGCGCGACGCCGAGAAGCTCATCTTTCGTTCTCCGCTCTCCTACGTGACGAACGTGAAGACGCCCCTCCTCATCCTCCACGCGGAGCGCGACCTGCGCTGCCCGATCGAGCAGGCCGAGCAGCTCTTCACCGCGCTGAAGGTTCTGGGTAAGGAAGCCGTCTTCGTCAGGTTCCCCGAGGACAACCATGACCTCACGCGAGGTGGGAAGCCGAAGCACCGTGCCGAGCACGCGCGGCGGATCGCCGACTGGTTCGACGCGCACCCCTGAGATGGCCGTCCGGCGAGCGACGGTCGACGACGCCGAGGCAATCGAGCGCATCCGCGTCGAGACCTGGCGCGCGACCTACCGCGGCCTTCTCCCCGACGGTCTGATCGATCAGCTCCAGCCGAACGTCGAGCGTCGCCGCGAGCGCCTCCGCGTGGCCGCCCCCTCCGAGCTGAACTTCGTTGCCGAGGAGGGGGTCCAGGTCGTCGGCTATGCGTTCGCCGGCCCGGAGCGGTCAGGCGATCGCGAGTATCCGGGCGAGGTCTATGCGATCTACGTTCTGCCGAACGCGCAGGGCAAGGGCCACGGCCGCGCGCTGATCCGCGACTGCGCTCGCGCGCTCGCGGACCGCGGCATGACGGCCATCCTGATCTGGGTGCTTCGTGAGAACGCGATCGGCCGCGGTTTCTACGAGCGCCTCGGCGGCACGGCGGTTCGCGAGAAGCAGCTCGAGGAGTTTCCGGGTGCCGAGGAGCACGTCGAGATCGGCTACGGCTGGAAGGACACCTCGTCTCTGCGGTAAGTACGCTTTCAAAATGGAGAAGTTCGACGATCCCTATGTCCAGTTCAGGCCGCCGGATCCGACCCCGGACGACGAGATCTGCGGATGCCCGGCCGACACGCCGGTGAAGCTCGTCAGCCTTCGAGAACTCCAGGGCTTCAACCCTCTGCGCTGTTTGGACTGCAACGGCGAAGTCCCCGTCGACCGGTTGGCGCTCACGCTCCCTGTCTTGCAAGCGGTCAGCTTCTGGGATTCGCAGCATGGAGCAATAACGGCGCTGGAACTTGCCTCGAGCAGGTATGAAGCCTGGGCGCGCCAGGAACTGTTGGATCCGCAAAGCGCGACAAATCAGAGCGGGTTGGAAGCCGCGCGCCTCGTCAACGCAAGCCACCCTTGCTTCTTCTCCTTCTTCGATCCTGACTCCGACGAGGACTGGAAGCCTCGGGATCACTGCCCCGTCTGCAACGGTCATCTCGTGCGATACCGGAAAGGGAAATACCCGCAGCTGCTCTGCGAGCGCGACCGTGTTGTCGTCGGCGGCTAGCGCTCCGGCTCCAGCTCGAGGTCTTTCGGCGGCTCGTCGGGAAGCACCCAGCGGATGTACGGCTTCGCCCACTTCACGTGAAGCTCGTTCGCCTTGTCGGTCGCGGTCGCGTAGATCCGCTCGAACGACGGACCGTTGTGCGAGCCGAGAGCGGTGAGCAGCGGGCTTAGGTGCTCACTCTCGAATGCCACGAGGTCATCCGCATACTTGGGGCGGATCTGAGCGAGCTTGCGTTGGAGCCCGCGGACGCGCCGGGCGAAGTAGGCCGCGAGCTCCCAGTTTCCGCTCCGCGCGGCGTACGCGCACTTCCACCAGGCGTTGCCGACCGACGCCATGATCTCGCCGGTCCCGGGAAGCAGCTGAGCGAGCTGCTCGAGGGAAAGCGGCGGAGAAGGCTGCTCCGACGACGGGTCGTCGCTCACCTTGCGATAGTACGGAGGTGCTCCGTTCGCGACGCGGCTCCCTCGCCGTCTTTCTCGAGAACTTCCGCGCGAGCGAGATCCCTCTTCCCCGGCGGCTCCTGGTGGCGGCGCGGAATCTCACGCGTCGCGCCGCGCTCCGCCAGGGTTGCTGCGGACACGACGGGGAGCCCGGCTGCTGAGTGACCGCCAAGCCGGAGGGTCCTCCGCGCCGCTAGCATTGACCGGCCGGTGAAAGAGCTTTTCCAGGGCCGTCGCTTCGGCTTCGCGCCGCGCGCCGCGATCGCGTACGTCGCCATCGGGATCGGGATCTCGCTCACGCTCTCCGACCTGATGGCGTGGTTCGCGTGGGGCGGAAACGACACGAACGGCTACGTCGTCGTGGCCGACTGGCTCGCGCATGCCGTGACCGTGGTCCTCGGCCTCGCCTCGCTCGCCGCCCTCGCCGAATATCTCGACGTTCCGGAGGAGGACCGCGGGATCGCGAGGCTCGACCTGATCGCCGCCGCCGCCGCCTTCCTGCTGTACGGGGCGTCGACCTTCCTGCGGGCGTTCGATGTCGGAGCGTCCGCCGTGAGCCCTGCACCGTTCCTGATCGCGATCGCGGCGCTCATCGTCACTTTCGTAGACGCCGCCGTCGCGGCCAACCTCTACAGCGCGCGCGAGTGGGAGGAGCTCGAAGAGGAGCCGATGCGCGAGCATCGCCCGCGAAGGCGGGCCGCGACCCGCTAACTCAGCGCGCCGCGGTGTGCGGCACGGACGCCGCGGTCACGTCGCATGGTGCGCTCCGCGCGCTCGCCGGTCTCGTCGCCGATTGCGCCCGCACGAAGCTCGAACGCCAAGAGCGCGCCTTCGGGATCGGTTCGCAACGCGCGACGCGCCCGCGCGTCGTACCAGAACGCCTCTGATCGCCTCGCGTCGCGCATCGCCGCCGAGATGACGCGAGTGAGCTTCGACATCGCACTACCTCCGCCGGTGATGGCGTCACGCTCGCATCTCGAGCTGTGGCGGAGTGAGAAAGCGGCGAACCTGGTGAATGTTTCGTGCGCGACAGTCAAATGGTCGCGAGCTCCCTCAGGCGAAGTGCGTTCTTCGGCGCGTAGCCGAGCTCGTCGTTGTTGAAGTACGCGAACACGTCGCGCCCCTCGTCGCGCCACCTTTTGATGCGGCCGGCCCACTCGCGCAGGGCATCGTCGTCGTAGCTCGAGGCGTAGCGGCGGCCCGGTCCGTGGAACCGCAGATAGACGAAGTCCGCGGTAACCGCGAGGTGCGTCGGCCAATGCGGCGTGTCGCCCGCGACGAGCGCGACGTTCCGGCGGCGCAGGAAGGCGAGCGCCTCCTCCGTGAACCAGGACGCGTCGCGTGGCTCGACCGCATGGCGTCGCCGTCGGGGCGCCACCATCCGAAAGAACCGATCGGCCCGTTCTCGGTCGAACTTCATTCGCGGCGGCAGCTGTACGAGGACGACCGCGAGCTTCGGGCCTAGCCCCGCCATCGTGCCGTACGACCGCTCGACGCTGTCGCGCTCGATGTTGAGTCGCTTCACGTGCGTGATGAACCGGTTGAGCTTCACGGCGTAGACGAAGTCGTCCGGGACGGACCGCCGCCATTTCTCGAAGGTCTTCTTCTCGGGCTGGCGGTAGAAAGGATTGTTGAGCTCGACCGTGTCGAAGTGGCGCGCGTAAAACTCGAGCCACTTCGTGGTCGGGAGGTCCTTCGGATAGAAACGGCCCTTCCAATGCCTGTACTGCCAGCCCGACGTCCCGACCCGGAGCTCGCTCATATGCTCAGGGCGTGATACGCGTCGAAGATCTGGTGAAGCGGTACAAGAAGGCCGAGACGAACGCGGTCGACGGCATCTCCTTCGAGGTGAAGGCCGGCGAGTTCTTCGTGCTGCTCGGACCGAACGGGGCCGGAAAGACCACGACCATCTCGATCCTGACGACGACGCTCTCGCCGACAGGCGGAGGCGCCACGATCGACGGCAGCGACATCGTCCGCGAGGCAAGCGCCGTGCGCCGAAAGGTCGGGATCATCTTCCAGCGGCCGAGCCTTGACCAGAACCTCACCGCCGAGGAGAACGTTCGTTTCCACGCGGTCCTCTACGGCATCTTCCCGTACGCGCCGACATACGGCCTGATGGCTCGCGGGTATCGCGCCAAGGTCGAGGAGCTCGCGCGGCTGCTGGGGATCGCGCGCGAGATCCACAAGCCGGTGAAGACATTCTCCGGCGGCATGCGCCGGAAGCTCGAGATCATGCGCAGCCTGCTGCACGACCCGAAAGTGCTGTTCCTCGACGAGCCGACCGCCGGGCTCGACGTCCCCACGCGCCGGACCCTTTGGGAGCACCTCACCGAGGTTCGGCGAGCGAGTGGGACGACCGTCTTCCTGACGACGCATTACCTCGAGGAGGCTGAGGAGGCCGATCGCATCTGCATCATCGACAAAGGAAAGGTCGTGTCGTTCGGCACGCCCGACGACATCAAGCGCGATCTGGTCGAGGAGTACGTCCTTGTGGATGCGACCGACCGGTCCGCTCTTCGCGACGAGCTCGCGCGGCTCGGTCATCCGGCGAACGGCGGGCCACCCTTCAAGGTCCAGCTGAACGGCCACACCGTCCACTCGATTCTCCGCAGCATCGAGACCCCGCTGAGCGTCGTGAAGACTCACACGCCGAGCCTCGAGGACGCGTATCTCGAGATCGTGAGCCGCACGAGTGAGTGAAGCCTCGGCCATCCTGGCTCTCGCGCACCGCGACTTCATCAAGCTGCTGCGCGACCGCCAGCGCATGGTGGCCGACTTCGCGTTTCCGCTCATCTTCATCGGCATCCTCGGCACGAGCCTCCAGGCGGGGTTCGGCGACCGCGCCGGCGGCCTCAACCTGCTCGACTACGTCTTCACCGGCGTCCTCGCGCAGACCGTGTGGCAGTCGTCGGCGCTCGGGCTCATCTCGCTCCTCGCGGATCGGGAGCAGGATTTCAGCCAGGAGATCTTCGTTTCGCCGATCTCCCGCTACTCCATCGTCCTCGGGAAAATACTTGGCGAGTCCCTGGTCGCTTTGCCCCAGGCCCTCGGGATCATCGTCTTCGGGTTCATCCTGCAGATCCACATCGGCCCGGACCAGCTGGCACGGATGGCCCTCGCACTGGTCGTGATCGCGCTGTTCGGTGGCGCATTCGGCGTGATCGTTCTCGCGAACCTCTCGAGCCAACGCGCCGCGAACCAGATCTTCCCCTTCGTGCTTCTTCCGCAGTTCTTCCTCGCCGGGATCTTCAACCCGATCCAGAACCTGCCGCTGCCGCTCGACGTGCTCTCGCATCTCGCGCCGATGCGGTACGCGGTCGACCTCATCCGCGACGCCTACTACGGGTCGGCCTCGCCGATCGTGTTGTCCCCCGCGACGACGAACCTCGCGATCATCGGTGGGCTCTTCGTCGTGTTCATGGTCGTCGGCACGTTCCTGTTCGTCCGTGCGGAGCGAAACCGCTAGATCGGCACTCCCGTCAGAAAGAAGATCACTCGCGCCGACACCTCGCCGGCGAACGCGGAGCCCAAAGCGACGTAGAGCAAGCCGGTCGACGACTGCGTGTTCATGCCCGCCGTCCACCATGCGGCGAGCGCGACGATCAGCGTCATGAA
This sequence comes from Chloroflexota bacterium, assembly GCA_005880575.1. GTDB lineage: Bacteria > Chloroflexota > Limnocylindria > P2-11E > P2-11E > 3-1-20CM-2-70-9. The sequence goes on from VBIZ01000045.1 coordinate 7,489, forward strand.
CAGGCCGACGCCGACCCGCAGGGCGAGCGCCACCGAGAGCGCGGTCTCCCACGCGCCCGTCAGATCGCCGCGGAGCCAGACGATCGCGACGAGCGCGATCTGCAGCGCGACCGCGGCGACCACGGTCAGCGACGCGCGCCGGAGCGGCCCCGGCGAGAGCTTCGGAGTGACGAGGTACCAGTGGCCGAGCAGCATCGCGCCGTCCGTCCCACCGAGCGCCACCGCGCCGAGCGCGACGGCCGCGATAGCGAGCCCGGTCCCGATCGGGTCGGAGTCCAGCGCGCCGGGCCGGGCCAGGGCGGCGACACCCAGCGCCGCGACCCCAGCGAGGGTCGTGAGAATCCCCGCCGCGATCCGCAGGCCGCGCGCCGGAAGGAACGCGGTGACGAGCTGGATGATCACCAGGATCGTCACGACGATCAGGGCCTGGCCGAACGAGTCGAGTCGCGCAGCGTCGACCTGCGCCTTCTCCGCCAGGTCGCCGCGCGGGAACACCGGTGCGAGAGCGACCGCCGCGGCGATCGCACCGGCGTCGACGAACGCCACGAGCTTGAGGAAGCCGGAGGGCGCGCGTCCCCCGCGGTCCACCCACCACATGAGGAACGATCCGCCGACAGCCAGCTCCGCGAGGACGACCGACAGCACGAGGGGGAGCGTCGCGATCGCCACTTCGAAGTCACGCTAGCGTGGCGCGGTGCGCCCCTCAAACGAGCACGACCGGAAGATCGCGGCGATGTTCGACCGCATCGCGCCGCGCTATGACCTGCTCAACCGCGTCCTTTCGTTCGGCACCGATCTCTCGTGGCGGCGGCGGTCTCTCGATCTCGCGCGTCTGGGCGAGAACGGGCGCGCTCTCGACGTCGGGACGGGCACCGGCGATTTCGCGCTCGCCCTCCTCACGCGCTCGCCCCGCTCGGCAACCGTAACCGGCGTCGACATCTCTCCCGGGATGCTCGAAATCGCGGAGCGGCGCGCCGCGAGCGCTGGGGTCGGCCCGCGATACGAGCGCATCATCGCGAGCGTCGAGTCGCTGCCCTTCGCGGACGGGACGTTCGACGTCACCACGGCCGGATTCGTCATCCGGAACGTCGGCGACATCCCCCGCGGCCTCCGCGAGATGCGGCGCGTCCTTCGGCCGGGCGGGCGAGCTGTGATCCTGGACCTGCACACGCCGCGCAATCCGACGGTCCGCCGCCTCTATCGCGCCTTTTCGTTCGTTTCTCCGCGTCTCGCCGCTGCGCTCGGCAGCGACGCCGAGGCTTACCGATACCTGCCGCGCTCCATCGAGGCGTTCCACGACCCCGAGGCGCTCGCGGAGCTGCTCCAAGGCGCGGGGTTCACGCGCGTGCGTTTCGAGCGTCTAACCTTTGGGATAGCGGCGATCCACTGGGGGGAGGCGTAGGGCGTGGACTTCGACATCCCCGAGGAGCTGCAGCTCCTGGCGCGCACGGCGCGCGACTTCGTGGAGACGCGCCTGCAGCCCCTCGAGAAGCAGGTCGAAGACACCGACAAGATCCCAGGCGAAATCCTGACGGAGATGGGCCAGCTCGGGTTCTTCGGCCTTCCGTTTCCTGAGGAGTACGGCGGCGTTGGTGCCGGCGATCTCGGGTACTGCCTCGCCCTCGAGCAGTTTGGCCGCACCTCGGCCGCTTTCTCGAACATCATCGGCGCGCACACGTCGATCGGATCGATGTCGATCTTCCTCGGCGGCACCGAAGACCAGAAGCGACGGTACCTTCCCGATCTCACCGCCGGAAAAAAGATCGCCGCGTTCTCGCTCACCGAGCCCTCGAGCGGATCCGATGCGGCCTCGATCCAGACGAGCGCGACCCTGCGCAACGGCTGCTGGATCCTGAACGGCACGAAGATCTGGGTGACGAACGGCCCGATCGCGGACGTCATCGTCGTCTACGCCGCGAACGATCGAGCCAAGGGCGCGCGCGGCGGGATCACCGGATTCATCGTGGAGAAGGGATTCAAAGGCTTCCGCGTCGGAAAGGTCGATGACAAGATGGGTCTCCGCGGCTCGTACACCGGCGAGCTCATCTTCGAAGACTGCGAGGTCCCCGAGGCGAACGTCCTGGGTGGCCAGGTCGGCGCCGGCTTCCGCACCGCGCTCGGAGCGCTCGACATCGGGCGCGTCTCGCTTGCCGCGGGTGCCGTCGGGTCGAGCCAGCACCTCCTCGAGCTCGCCATCGAGCACAGCAAGCGCCGTCAGCAGTTCGGCAAGCCCATCGCCACGAATCAGGCGATCCAATGGATGCTCGCGGACTCGGCCGTCGAGATCCACGCGGCCCGACTCATGGTCTACGACGCGGCGTGGAAGCTCGACCAGAAGAAGCGCGCGTCTCTCGAAGCCGCGATGGTGAAGGTGTACGCGTCCGAGATGGCGAATCGGGTCGTCGACCGCGTGCTGCAGATCCACGGCGGCATGGGTTACATGAAGGACTCGCCCGTCGAGCGCGCGTACCGCGATGCGCGCATCTTGCGGATCTACGAAGGAACGAGCGAAGTGCAGCGCATGATCATCGCTGAGGAGCTGTTGAAAACCTGATGGTGAAGGTCGAGACGAAAGAGGCCGCGCCGGTCGCCGGAAAACCGTGGACTCGAAGCTACGACCCCGACGTTCCCGCCTCGCTCGTGTATCCGAGGGTTCCGCTCCAGGCGATGCTCGACGACGCGGCCGAGAGTCACCCGAACTCGACGGCGACGATCTTCTTCAACCGCAAGCGCTCGTACCGCAGCATCTCAGACGCCGCCTGGCGCTTCGCCAACGGCCTGCGGCGACTGGGCGTGAAGACCGGCGACCGTGTGGCGCTGGTCATGCCGAATTCACCGCAGTTCGTGATCGCGTTCTACGGCGCGCTTCGCGCGGGCGCGATCCTCGTTCCGTGCAACCCGCTGTATACCGCGCCCGAGCTGCAGCATCAGCTCGCCGACTCGGGCGCGACCGTCGTCGTCGTGCTCTCGCGCCTGTATCCGGTCGTCAAGGGCGCGCGCGCGAACACTTCCGTCGAGCACGTGATCGTCACCAACATCAAGGAGGAGATGCCCCCGGTCCTCCGAGTGCTGTTCACGCTCGCGAAAGAAAAGAAGGACGGGCATCGCCAGCAATTCGCCGGCGATCCGGGCGCGATCTCTATGAGCCAGGTGCTCTCCGCGCCCGCCGATCCCTTCGATGCCGGCACCGGACCCGACGACGTCGCGGTGCTCCAGTACACCGGCGGGACGACCGGCGTCTCGAAAGCCGCGATGCTCTCGCACCGCGCGCTCGTCGCGAACACGCTCCAGTGCCGGGCGTGGTTCATAAACATGCGCGACGGCGTCGACGTCGCGATGGCGGTCATGCCGTTCTTCCACGTGTACGGCCTCACCGTCGTGATGAGCCTGGCGGTCCAGGGCGCCGCCGCGATGATCCTCGAGCCCCAGTTCGACCTCGAGCGCGTGCTCAAGGACGTGCAGCGATACCGGCCCAAGCTCTTCTCCGGCTCGCCCCGGATCTACAACGCGATCAACAATTCGCCCCTCGCGGCGAAGTACGATCTGCGCTCGATCGAAGCCTGCGTCTC